>NZ_JABAIG010000018.1:0-103631 GCF_012641385.1 Rhizobium sp. P28RR-XV | reverse complement strand
GCTTCTCCAGACTCAAGCAGTTCCGCAGGGTCGCTACGCGCTTCGAAAAAACCGCCGAAAACTACCTCGCAGTCGTCACTATCGCAGCAATCGTCCTATGGATCAGATAACTGTCCACACTTCCTAGAGCGCGTGTATCGTAAACTGCAGATAGGCTGCAAGGCTGATGGCGGAAAGCGCCACAATGGCGACTGGGTGGGAGAGGCACTTGCTGATGGCAGCAAGTGCCAGGCCGAGCAGGATGATCGCGCCTCCCAGCAGGAGCCCCTTGTCGGCGACAGACAGTGCAAGGGCGGACAGGCTGACGGCGGCTGCGACCATCGTGACCGGCATCTGCTTTTGCAGACCGTCGCCGCGGCTCGAAAATGTGAGCAGGAACCTGTTCCAGCTCAAGCCGAGGGAAATGCTCAAAAGCAGCGGTAGAAGAATAGGCAGCATGATGATCGTCTTCCAGTGGGTCGATCATGGAGACGCAATTCATGTGCCAATGAATGCAGACGGCGATCCGGCCGGCTAAACGTCATGCCGGCATGAACGATTGCCCGTTTGGGCGGCGATCTGCTGTTCTGTTCAGCACACTTGTAGGATCGACGGCAGAGAGATCATCGATAGTATGATCCGTTTTGCGTGATGATCACATCCATCGCAATGTCGTGACGAAGCGGATGGATGGTCTCGATCCGTTGCAATTCGAAGCCGACGCCGATGATCAGCGGCTTGCGATCGAGGGCGGCGAGGGTTCTGTCGAAAAATCCGCCTCCATAGCCAAGACGGAAGCAATGTGGATCGAAGCCGACCAGCGGTGCTATGACAATATCCGGAACGGCTTTCTTGCCTTCGGCCGGAACCGGAATGTTCCATACTCCGCGTTCAAGCCTCTCCCCCATTTTCCATGAGCGGAATATCAAGGGTTTCGCCTTGGCGACGACGACGGGCAACAGACACACCGCGCCACGAGCCGTTGCAGCCGCCATCCATCCTCTGAGATCCGGCTCTCCGAGGAACGGCCAAAACAGGCTGATATGTTTATCGGCGATATCGGCGACGACCTGATTGAGATGGCTCGCAATCGAGCGCGTATATTCCTCGCGTTCTGCGAATGGCAGGGCCTTTCGCTCGTCGATCAGCCTTTGCCGCTGCATCTTTCGCCACGCGAAGATGTCCAAGGCCTGGTTCTCGCTTGATGGGATGCCGCTATAGGCCGGGTCGACTTCGTGCAGCATGCAGGCGGGGGATGCGTATTCGCGGGGTTCTTCGTCCGATTGATGTCGATCTGATTTTGCCATCCGCTCTTTAACACTCCGTCCTACCGCTCGATATCGAAACATGCTTGAGCTGCGAGAATGATTTTTATATAGGGAATGATAGGGCAGCTTAATTCCTGAATCGAGATCTGTTCATTGGACCTTTCATCGATCGAGATATTCTTGGCCGTCGCCGGTGATCGCAGCGTGACCAAGGCTGCGAAAGCTGTCGGCCGCGTGCCATCGAACGTGACGACACGCATCCAGCAGCTGGAGGAAGACCTGGGCGTCCTGCTGTTCAGCCGCGACGGCAAGAAGATGACGCTGACGAAGGAGGGCGAGACGTTCCAGATCTATGCCAATCGACTTTCGGCACTTGCGCTTGAAGCACGCCAGGCGGTCAGGCCTGTGCCTCCATCGGGTACGTTGCGGGTTGGAACAATGGAAAGCACGGCGGCAAGCCGGTTGCCCGCGGCACTCAGCCAATTCAATCACATGTGGCCGGATGTATCGCTCCAACTGACCCTTGGCGCCTCGCGTGACCTTGCTCGAGATGTTCTGAGCGACGTTCTCGACTGCGCGCTGATCGCCAGGCCGCCAAAAGCGATGCTGGATGACGATGCGGGTTTTGAGGCTGAACTCAGACAACTCGAGGCCGAACCGGTCTTTGTCGAGGATCTATTGCTGCTGTTGCCATCCGGTCATCCCTCGATCCGATCGGCGGCCGACCTGCGGGTCGGATCGATAGCAGCCTTGGAGCCGGGATGCACCTATCGGCGGATTGCGGAGAGCTGGGCGCGTAAGTCGAGCCTTTTGCCAACGACAGAACTCGGCTCCTATCATGCCATCTTGGCAAGCGTGGCGACCGGCAATGCTGCCGGTGTCATGCCGAAATCGGTCCTTGATCTCATGCACTGGCCGATGACGTCGGCGACACACCAACTTGCCGCGGTCGACACGATCCTGATCTCCCGCAAAAGTGATCGCCCGAGCGCCTTCAATGCGTTTCATGAAGTCCTCGGCGCCACCAGGGGCAAGGGTCCGCGGCTGATGCCGAACTAACCACTTCCCGTCGCCCATCGACGAAACGCGCTTCCGAAAAACTGGTTTCCTCATGCAGCATCCACAATCCCACAAGGCGGGCTCCAGCCGGTTCCGTCTGTTTTCGCCGATCCTCGCCGGAGCGACCTTACGCGAGCGACTGATCGCCTGTCTTGGCGCCTTGATCGGCATTGGCCTGACAGGGGGCATCAGCGGCTACTTTTTCGGGCAAGGGCCGCATCTTCCGCTCATCGTCGCCCCGATGGGCGCATCGGCGGTGCTGCTTTTCGCGGTTCCGGCAAGCCCGCTTGCCCAGCCGTGGTCGATCATTGGCGGCAACACCATTTCGGCGATGATGGGTATCATTGCCGCCTATTTCATCCGCGATCCGATCATTGCGATCGGCGTCGGCGTCTCGCTTGCGATCGGGGCGATGTCGTTTACGCGATGCCTGCATCCGCCGGGCGGTGCGGCTGCCTTGACCGCCGTTCTCGGCGGACCGGTGGTCGCAGGCTGGGGCTTCCTGTTTCCTTTCGTGCCGGTCTGCTTGAACTCGTGCATCCTTGTTGGCCTCGGGCTGGTGTTTCACAAACTCTCCAGGCGCAACTATCCGCATGTCGTCGCAAAGCCGGCCGAGAATGTCCATCAGACACGCGATCAGCCGCCGCCCTTGCGGGTCGGCTTTCGCGAGGAGGATGTCGACGCCGCCTTGGGCGTGCTCGACGAGACCTTCGATATTGATCGGGCCGACCTCAGCCGTCTCCTGCGGCAGGTCGAATTGCAGGCGGCGGTGCGATCGCATGGGGACATAAGTTGCGCCGATATTATGTCGCGCGATGTCATCGCCATTGGCGAGGATGCCAAGCCGGATCATGCACGGCATCTTCTCCTGAAGCACAATATCCGCACCTTGCCGGTGAAGGACCGGGAAGGCCGTCTGATCGGCACGGTCGGCCTGCGCGAACTTTCGGAAAGTTCAAATACCATCATAGGCTCCGTATCGAAACCGGCTGTGGCCGATGCCGCCGATCCCGCCTTGTCGCTTCTGCCCGTTCTGACGGACGGACGCACGCATGCCGTCATCGTCGTCGATGCCAACTGGCGCGTCCTTGGCCTGATATCGCAGACGGATCTTTTGAGTGCCATGGCGCGGCTTCTGCCGACCAAGGATGCGCCGGCATCGGTGGTCGCCTGACTGGGCAAGATGGTTTCGGGCGAGAGGGCCATAATTTTCATTTTAAGAATGACAATGATAAATCATTCTCTATTCTGAAGGATAATTGCGGATCCGAAGGAAGAAAGGGCAGGGATATGTTCGTCGAGCGTGCGCAAAATGGCGACTTTGTCGTCGATTCCTTTGAGATTGCCGAACGCTTCGGGCTATCGCTCAGTGAGTTCCGCCGCTACATGCAGCGCGGCTCGGTCACCTCTTGTGTGGAGGTGGGCACGGCGGATCATGAAGGCACGAGGCGCCTGTCCTTGCGATTGGGCAATCGAGTATGGCGCGCTGTTCTGGATGATGAAAGCAAGGTTCAGCGCGAGGAGATGACAATTCTTCGCGTCAGTGCGCGGCCGTCTGCACCTTTGATACGATCCTAGCGGTTGTTGAGAGCTTCTAGACGTTTCACGGGATCAAGTTGCCACGGACGAACGCTGCCTGTGGCTTATTGCCTGGTGATGAAATCCCTGAGCACGATGGCATGATTGTGCTCGCTGTCCTTCGCGCCGTAAAGAAGCGTCGCAGTCGATTGCCCGATCTGCTCTCGAAGCTCGTCCACCACCTTGGCATTCGTTTTGAGCTCATCCCCGTAGCGACGACGAAACTCGTCCCATTTCTTCGGATCGTGACCGAACCAGCGCCGCAGGTCGGTGCTTGGCGCGACATCCTTTAGCCAGACGTCGATATGGGCGTCGTCCTTGCTGAGACCGCGAGGCCATAATCGGTCGACGAGGATACGTTTGCCGTCCTGCTTGTCTGCAGGCTCATAAATTCGCTTGATGCGCACGGACATATTGATTCTCCATCTTCAGCAGATGCCGTCACCGGACCGTCATAAGCATTTTACGCCTGCGCGCGGCGTAGCTCCGTCGGTGATTGTCCAAATAGCCTTCGGAAGAGCCTGGCAAAGTGCGATGCGCTGTCAAAGCCCACTTCAAGTGCAATTTCGATGAGCGGCGCCTGTGTCTGGAGAACCAGCTGCTTGGCGCGTTCCATGCGAATGCGCGTGTAGACGGCCCCTGGAGACGTCTTCATTTCCTCCATGAACAGGCGTTCGAGTTGTCGCCGAGACAGGCCGACGGACGCGGCAAGATCCTCTGTCGGCACGACGTCTTCGATATGGCTTTCCATGGTGATGAGCACGGCCTTCAGACGCGGGTCCCGGCATTCTATAGCAAGCGGCTTGCGCGGCTGGATATCCAGCCCGGATCGCGCCCGCTCGATTTGCAGCACTTCCAGAGCGTTTCGCTCTGCGTCCCTGCTGATATGCCGTCTGACGAGAAAGGCGGCCATATCGGCCGCGCTGCTTCCGCCGGCGCACGATCCGCGGCTGCGATCGAGATTGAACAGGCGGTCGGAACGAACCGGATTATCGGGAAACTGCTCCCGATAGGCCTGATAGTGCAGCCAGCTGACGCAGGTCTGGTGCGTTTTCATTAGGCCTACGCGCGCCAGAATGAAAGTGCCGGTGCAAACGCCGATCAACGGGATTTTTTGAGCCGCCGCCTTCTTCAGGTAGTCGGCGGTCTGGTTGTCGATCGTGATGTCGGTGTTCAAAAGTCCACCGACGACGACGATATAGTCAAATTCGCGGGGCTCGATAAAGTCCGATGTCGGCGCGACCTGAACACCACAGCTGGAGGTGATGAGATGCCGGGTACTGCCCAAGACCTGCCAGTCGGCCAGCACCCGGCCGGACTTGTCGGCCTCGTCGCTTGCCAGTCTCAGCGTGTCGATAAACAGCGCGAAGGCCGATAGGGTAAACGATCGCGCGAGAACAAATCCGACCTTCAATGGGACATGCTTCACTTCATGCTTGCCGGATTTCATCGATCGCCTCGCCTGACCAAGCCCCTTTACTTGATCTGAAAACCATACGCCAGGGGATCACGATCGTCGACGAAGATCGTGTTGTGACCGATGATGCGCGCCCATCCCCTAACACTCGGCTTGATGCCCCTGAACTGCCCGATGTCGGCCTCGGCCTCGATGCGTCCCTCGAATATGGTGCCGATCAGGCTCTCCTGGCGAAAGACCCCGCCAATCCCAAGGCGCCCTTTGCCGTAGAGCTGCGCCAGGCGCGCCGACGTTCCGGTGCCGCCGGGGGAACGGTCTATCGCCTTGTCGCCGTAGAACACCGCACCTCGGCCATCGGCATTCGCGCTCGTCGAGGCGTCGCACCACAGGACATGGTGGACCCCATGGATGCGTTCGTTCTCCGGATGAACGGGATTGCAGACAGGTCCGAGCGCATCCCGCAGTTTCCTGCTTGCCTCGACAATCGCATCGGCCGACATGCCCTCCAGGCCGGACCAATTCTGCTGCGGTTCGACGACGGCGTAATAATTGCCGCCATAAGAGACGTCGATCGTCAGGGCGCCGAGACCCGGCACCTCCACGTCGACATCCGCCGCATGCAGATAGCTCGCGACATTGAACATGCGCACGGCTTCGACGTATTCGCCCGGCTTGTCATACTCGACATCCACCCTGCCGGCCGGCGTCTCGATTGCAAGCCTGCCGGGAACATGCGGCCTGACGAGGCCTTCCTCGATCGCCGCCGTCACCAGGCCGATGGTACCCGCTCCGCACATGGGCAGACATCCGCTGACTTCGATGAAGATGACGGCAAAGTCGCAGTCGTCGCGATAGGCTGGATAGATGATGGCGCCGGACATGATGTCGTGCCCGCGCGGCTCGAACATCAAGGCTTGCCGGATCCAGTCATGTTCGCGGATGAAAATCTCGCGCCGCTCGACAATCGGACGATGTGGAAGCAAAGGGCCGCCGCCGGCGACGAGACGGACCGGATTGCCGCACGTGTGGGAGTCGATGCAAAAGAAGCTGTGACGCATTCGAAGACTTTCCGCTTAGGTGCTCTTGGCCGGTGAGCGCGCGTGGCTCTGCAGCGCAGCCTTCGAAAGGCTGTCGAGCAGGATGGCGATGGCAACGATGGCGAGCCCGGCGCGCAGGCCAAGGCCCATTTCCATTCGGGTCAGACCACGGGTGACTTCGGCACCCAAGCCGCCGGCCCCGACAAGCCCGGCAAGCACGACCATGGCCAGCGAAAGAAGAATGCACTGGTTGAGGCCGACAAGCAGGGTCGGCATTGCCGACGGGATCTCGATCTTGAAAAGGATCGAACGCGGCGGCGCGCCTGTGGCTTGGCCGAGTTCGAGAAGATCCCGCGGCACCTGATTGAATGCCAGCGTCGTCAGACGCAGCATCGGCGGCACGCCGTAGATGATGGTGGCGATGATTGCCGGCACACGGCCGAGGCTGAAGATCATGACCGCCGGGATCAGATAAACCCATGGCGGCACCGTTTGCATGATATCGAGCAGCGGCCTTATGGCGATCTCGAAGCCCTTGCGCCGCGAAGCAAGGATGCCAAGGGGAAAGGCAACCAGGACCGAAATGGCGACCGCCACTATGACCAGGGCGAGGGTCTGCATGGAGGCAGACCAAAGGCCCGCCAGAAGGCAGAAGGTGAGAGCGATGGCCGTCACCACGGCAGCCCTGATGTTGATGACGAAGGCGGCGAGAAGAACGGCTGCGACGATGAGCACATAGGCAGGCGGGTAAAGCAGGGCAGATTCCAAGCTGCCGAGCACGGCCTCGATCAGCCTGGTGACGGCTTCGAAGACCGGATGGAAGTTGGTGTTCAGCCAGTCGACCGCAGGGGCAAAATAGACGCCCGGCGAGAACCGAAAGAGGTCGAGGTTCATCTTGCACCTACCTTGGCGCGGTGGGCCGCGCTCTGCGTCAATCTGTCGAGCACCATGGTCAGGATGACGATCGCGATCGCGGCGTTGATCGATGTCGCCATGTCGAGCGTGCGCACCGCGCCGTAGATGGTCTGGCCGAGGCCGCCGGAGCCGACGATGCCGGCGATCACCACCATGCCGAAGGCCATCATCAGGCTCTGGTTAATGCCCGCCATGACGCTTGGAATGGCGAATGGCAGCCGGATTTTCGTAAACATCTGCCATGGTGTCAGACCGCTCGCCTGACCCAGTTCGATGAAGGCGGCCGGCGTCATGCGGATGCCCAGCGACGTCAAGCGGATGGCGGGGGGCATCGCGACGATGAATGTCGCAACCAGTGCGGTGGCAGGACCAAAGCCGAGAAGCGCAATGGCGGGAAGAAGGTAGATATAGGGCGGCAGCGTCTGGATGAGATCAAGGATCGGCTCGAGGAACCTGTCGAACCACTGCAAAAATCCGGCGACGATACCCATGGGAATTCCGATCAGCAGGGCGAAGAGCGTGGCGGTGGTCACAAGGGCGAGGGTGCTCATGGTTTCGTTCCAAAGACCCATGACCGCGCAGAAAAAGAGAGCCAAGCCGGCAAGAACACCGGATGCGACATTGATCAGCCGCCAGCCGAGCAGCGCCACGATGATCGCAATGACATAGAAGGGCGGGAGTTGAAGGAGCCAGAGAACACCATTGTAGGTTCCCTCCAGCATCGTCCTTATTGGGTCGAACAGCCAGTCGCCATTATCGCTGATCCAGCCTAGCGCGTCGTCGGTCCAGGCATCGAATGTATCCGCAATGACCGAGATGTCCATTTGCGTGCATCCTCTCAGGCTGTGATATCTGGTTGCGCTGGGGATCCGGCGACGCCGCGAAGCAGCCCCCGGGTCGTGACTACGCCGACGATGGAACCATTATCGACCACGGCCAAGGCATCACGCTCCGATTTCATCGTGAGATCGATGAGCTCGCCGATATCGGCTTCCGGCGTGGTTTTGAGCAGCGCGTTCACGTCGTGCTGTGGCTGCAGGCTCTTATATTCCGCGATCGACTGCATGACCGAATGGGCCTTGACGAGATGAATCCTGGATATGCCCGCCACGAAGTCGGCGACATAATCGTCGGCGGGCTTGGTCACGATCTCTTCTGCGGTTCCGACCTGGACGATGACGCCATCCTTCATGATGGCGATCCGGTCACCGATGCGGATGGCTTCTTCGAGGTCATGCGTGATGAAGACAGCGGATTTGCCGAGCGATTTCGTCAACTGCCGGAATTCATCCTGCAACTGGCGGCGAATGAGGGGATCGAGCGCGCTGAACGGCTCGTCCATCAAAATGATCTCGGGATCGGCGGCCAAAGCGCGGGCGAGACCGACGCGCTGCTGCATGCCGCCCGACAATTCGGCGGGATATCGCGCCGTCCAATCGGAAAGTCCGACCTTGTCGAGCGCCGCCCGTGCCGTCTCGTTGCGTTCGTCCTTTCGCACGCCGCGGACTTCCAGGCCGAATGCTGCATTCTCGAGAACCGTGCGATTGGGAAGCAGCGCCACGCTCTGGAAGACCATGCCGATGTTGCGCGCGCGCATGTCGCGCAGTTCAGCGGCGTTAAGCCTGGCAATCTCCTTGCCTTTGATCGTGATGCTGCCAAGGCTCGGTTCGATAAGGCGATTGAGGAGACGGACCAGGGTGGACTTGCCGCTTCCCGAAAGCCCCATGATACAGAAGATCTCGCCGCGACGGACCTGCAGGTGGGCATCGGCGACACCGACGACACAATTGAATTCCTGAAGCACCTGTTTCTTGGAGAGGCCGTGCTCGGAGACGGCCTTCACGGCCGCGGTCGCGCGCGCGCCGAATATCTTCCAAACATTCTGGCAATCGACCAGGACTTCACTGGCGCTATCCATGACAGTGTTCATTGTATTCCCCGCGTGGCCGGTCCATTGCCGGCCTTTTCGTCTTCGTTGAGGGATGCGGGCCGCCCTGATGGCGACCCGCCGTCGGCATCATTCGCCCTTGATATTCTCCCACCGCTTCAGGAGATCGGCGTGGCTCGTGGTCCAGTCCTTGATGGCATCGTCCATCGTCTTGCCATCGTTCACGGCGCTGTTGATCGCGGTGATATCGGCAAGCGGCACATAGACGCTGGCGAGGACTTCACGAGCATGCGGATAATCGGCGGAGAAGCCTTTCTTGCCGATCCAGTAATAGCTCTGCGGCGGCGGGAAGATGCCCTTGGGGTCCTTCAGGAATTTCACGTCGTACTTCTGCATCATCCAGGACGGTTCCCAGATGGTGACGGCGACCCATTCCTTGCGGTCGACGGCCGACTTCAGAGCCGCAGTCATGGCCGCGGTGCTGCCTTCGACGAGCTGCAGTTTCAGGTCGTAGCCTTTGACTGCATTGGCAGTATCGCGCATTAGGCCCGAACCCGGTTCGATGCCGACGATCTTGCCGCCAAACTTGTCGGCATTTGCGTTCAACTGGTCCATGGAGTCGATCGGCACGTATTTCGGTACGGCGACGCCCTGGAACAGACCGTGCGAGACGGGCGAGATCTTCTCGAGGCGCTTCTTGTTCTTGTCCCAATAGTCCTGCGCGACATAGTCGGTCTGGGATGCGAGGATCTGGATATCGCCCTTGCTGAGCGCGGCATAGGCAATGCCCCATTCGGAGAACGGCACGACCTTGACCGTGTAGCCGGCATCCTCAAGCACTTTTTTGGTAATCCCGGTGATCGGCGTCAGGTCCTCCCAGGACATCGTTCCGACGGTGATGCTCTTCTCTTCCGCATGCGCGGAAAATACGGTCATTCCGACCATCGCGGCTGCGCAGAGCGCCTTCCACAAAGTCTTCATTTTTTTAACTCCTAGTTTTCGTTCCCGTTTTTGTTGAAGACCTGCGCTTGGCTCAGTCTCCATATTGCGCGGCGACGGATCATCCTTCGCGGCCTGCGCGCAATTCCTGCAAGCGGATCACTGAATTGATGCCGAGCCAGGCAAAGGGCTCGGGTGGCAGCCTAGATGGCGCCGCGTGATCCATGTATTGTTCGAGATGCCGGGACGTTGTTCCCGTCGCCAGTTCAGCCGCCATCATGCCGGCAAGCGTGCTTTTGACCGTGCCGAGCCCGTTTTCGCAGCACGCCGAATAAAGTCCTTCTTCGATCTCGCCGAACGCCGGCACATGATTGCGGCTCAGGCAAAGACGCCCGGCCCAGCTGTATTCAAAGGGTACGTCCTTGAGCCCGGGGAAACGTGCATCGAGGGAGTTTCTATGCTCCCTGGCCATCTTGGCCATGCGGTGATCCGACACCGTGATCGTCGTCTCGTAGGTATATTTCGTGCGAATGACGATGCGTGACTGTCCGCCCGAAGTGATCTTTCGCACCGTTGCGCCCATGGCATCGGCGGGAAGCAATGCCCATCTGTCGCGGCCCGAGGTTTCCCCGCCAACGTCCGCCGCCGGGAACGGAGCCGTCATCGAGGCGTAGGCAAAGATATGCATCAGGCGGCCGCCGAAATGGCCGAAATCGCTGATGTGGCCATTGACGCCGAGAATAACGCGGGTGGCGGTGACCATGCCGCGGCTCGAAACGGCCGTCCATGTCCCGTATTCGCGCGTCAACGAGGTCACCGGCGAACGTTCGAAGATATCGATTTTGCGCGACAGTCCTGCCGCCAATTCGCGCACATAGTCGGCCGGCTGGATCAGGACTGCGCCCGGCGTGAAGAGACCGCCAAGGTAATAATCGGAGCCGGTGATCTCGCGCATTTGCGTGGCGTCGAGAAACGCATGCTTTTCGTCCGCGCTCCTCAAGGACTGGCCAAAGCTGACGTTCAGCTTCATTCCGCGCGCAGTTGCCGCAGCATTGATCTTGCCCGCCGGGTCGAAAGTCTGAGACGACATGGCGTATTCGTCCGCGGCTCCTTTGGCAAAGGCGATCGCAGCCCGATTCTGGGCCATTTCCAGGCGGGTGGCATCCAAGCCGCCGCTCGAATATTCGCTCGTCGACAGGTTATGCGGAACATCGATCATAAAGCCGGAATTGCGGCCCGACGTCCCTTTGCCCACGTCGCTCGCGTCGACCACCACGATCTTGTCGTCGGGGCGAAGCTGCAGCAGGCGACGAGCGGCCGAGAGCCCGGCAAATCCCGCACCAATGATCAGCCAGTCCGCGCTCACGTTGCCTTCCAGGCTTCGGACCGGGAACGAACGTCTGCTGATCGCCTCCCAGCCCGAGACGCCGTTTTCTGCTGGCAGACGTTTGACGGACGTCGTGGTCATCGGATCGTCTCGTCCACCGAGCGATCGGAGATATCGATCCAGATGGTCTTCAGTTCGCAATAGTTGTCGTGTGCGAAGATCGACTTGTCGCGTCCGCCGAAGCCCGACTCCTTGTAGCCGCCGAAGGGTGTGGTCGCGTCGCCTTCGCCGAAGCAGTTGACCGTGACGAGACCGGCCCGGATATCGCGCGACAGCCGGATCGCATTCTTCAGGCTGCCGGTATAGACCGACGCCGTCAGGCCATAATTGGTATCGTTGGCAAGAGCGACGGCCTCGGCAAGCGTGTTGAACGTCGTCACCGACAGGATCGGCCCGAAGATTTCTTCCCTAAACAGCCGGCTGGAGGATGTGACACCGTCGACAACCGTCGGCTCGACGAAGATGCCGCCATGCGTTTCGCCGCCATGGGCGATCGTCAGCTTCTCGCTTTTGACATCGTCGAGGAAGGACGTGACCTTCTCATAGTGGTTCTTGCTGACCAGCGCACCGACGCGGTTTTCCGGATCGAGCGGATCACCGGTCTTCCACTCGCGCATATAGGCACCGATGCGCTTTAGCAGCTCGTCCTTGACCTTGGCATGAACGATCAGGCGCGAGGAGGCCGAGCAGTTTTCACCCATGTTCCAGAAGGCGCCATTGACCACCTGCTCGGCGACGAGGTCCAGATCTTCGGCATCGTCAAGCACCACGGCCGGGTTCTTGCCACCGCATTCGAGCACGACCTTCTTCAGGTTAGAATCGGCGGAATAGTGCAGGAAGCGACGGCCGGTCGGCGTCGAGCCGGTGAAGGCCACCATGTCGACATCCATATGCAGGCCGATCGGTTCTCCGACGTCCTTGCCGCCGCCGGTGACGACATTGAAGACGCCGGCGGGGACGCCGGCTTCATGGGCAAGCTCCGCCACGCGCAGCGTGGTCAGCGTCGTCTCCTGGGCTGGCTTGACGATGACGGAGCATCCGGACGCAAGCGCCGGGCCGATTTTCCAGGCGAGCATCAGCAGCGGGAAGTTCCACGGCAGCACGCAGCCGACGACGCCGATCGGCTCGCGCACCACCATCGCCAGCGCATTCGGGCCGACCGGATTGGTGTTGTCATAAAGCTTGTCGATCGCCTCGGCATGCCAGCGAAGGGTGTGGATGGTGTCGGGCACGTCGACGGTCTGGCACTCGCGAACTGGCTTGCCGCTGTCGAGGCTTTCCATCACCGCCAGCTCATGACGGTTTTCTTCGAGCAGTTTGGCGAACTTGATGAGCGTCGCCTTGCGCTCGCCGGGCGATAGCTGGCACCAGCGGCCATCGTCGAAGGCCTCCCTTGCCTTGAGCACGGCGTAGTCGACATCGCCGGCATCACAGGCGGCGATCTCGGCCAGAAGTTCGCCGGTAGCCGGGTTCGTGGTCTTGAACGTCTTGCCGGAATTGGCCGGACGGAAGGTGCCGTCGATGAAGGCATTCGTCGGGAACTGAAGGCCGGCGGCGATCGCCTTGTATTCTGCTGCGGTCAAGGGTTCATGCATGATTGGCTCCCGAGGTGATCTGGGCGACCGTGCGCTTCAAGGTGGCGACAACAGTTTGGAGGGTTCGTTTTTCTTCAAAGCTCAATCCGCGCAGCGGTGCGCGCACCGAACCGGCCCTGAGGCCGATGATTTCGCAGCCATGCTTGATCGACTGGACGAACTTGCCGCATTCGAGGAAATCCATCAGCGGCAGCATGGCTGTCATGATTGCCCGGCCCTTGTCGAAATTCTTCTCGAGCACGCAGGCTTCATAAAGAGCGACATGTTCACGCGGCAGAAAGTTGGAGCCGGCGCAGACCCAGCTCTTTGCTCCCCAGGCGAAGAATTCGAGCGCCTGATCGTCCCAGCCGCAAGACAGCGAAATGTGCGGAAACTTCCGTGCGAGCCGATGCAGGTTGCCCATGTCGCCGGAGCTTTCCTTGATCGCCCTGACGTTTCTGGACTTGCCGACGCGGGAAAAATAGTCCTCGCCCATCATGACGCCCATGCGGGCGGGGTAGTTGTAGAGCATGATCGGCAGGTTTGCGGCGCGGTCGACGCTCAGCGCATGAATTGCGTTTTCCTTCTCCGTCGGCAGGGCATAGGGTGGCGACGACACCAGGATCGCATCCGCGCCGATCTCGTTTGCCGCCTTTGCGTATTCGACGGAGTCTTCCGTGCGGGTTGCGCCGGTTCCGACGATGAGCGGCAGCCGAGTGCCGACGACCTGCTTGGCATAGGCGGCAAGCTCGAAGCGCTCCTGGGTGGTCTGGGCGTAATACTCGCCTGTCGAGCCACCGATGATGATGCCGTGGACCTTGGCCTCGATGAGGCTCTCCAGGACTGCGGTAAACGCGGCCTTGTCCATCTGGCCGTCCGGCCCATACGGCGTGATCGCCGGGGTGTAGATGCCTTCGAAATTCAAGACGATTTCTCCATCGATGCGACGGGCACTTCGACGAGTGCGTCCGCTTTCATTCCCTGTGGAGCGATGAACATTTCCATGTTCTCGCGCGACAATTCCCAATGCTCGAACACCAGGTCCACGACGGTGTCCTCATCGTGCTGCGCGATTGCCTCGATGAAGCCGTCATGGTGCTCCACGGCAAGCTGAAGCCGTTCGCGCATGTCGTCGTTCTTCGGTCGGAAGAAGGTATGGCCGATCCGCGCGTGGTCGATCAGCAGGCGACCCAGGCTCGGCTGCAGGTAGGCGTTGAACGACATTTCGCCGATGATTTCGTGGAAGCGATTGTTCTCCAGCACCATCGCGAGAGCGTCGCCCGAGCCGCTAGCCGAGCGAAACCGGTCCTGCGTTTCCTTCAGATCCACGAGCTGTTTCGGCTTGAAGTTTTGGACCGCCAGTCGCCCGATCGCGGCATAAATCATCGGCGCCACCAGGAAGAAGTGCCTGAGCGTCTGATGGTTCATCGGGCTGACGCGCGCGCCGCGGTTTGCCCGGATGTCGATATAGCCTTCGCCTTCAAGACGGCGGAAGATTTCCCGGACGGGCGTACGCGAGAGCCCGTATTGTTCGCTGAGCGTGGCTTCGTCCAAATCCTGATCGGGATCGAGCTCCATCGTCAGAATCTGACGCTTTAGATCGTCGTAAAGACTGTTCTTCCCACCCTTCATCGCGACCTTCCTCCTTGAAATTCCGCAGGGGATTGAACCCATCGAGCCCTGCCGATGAGAAAAGCTCGCATAGCCCGCTCAAGGAGTCAATAAAATTGTATACTCTAAGTACACAATGGATGTTTGCATAAAATACAATACGGAGCGCGGTAGGGATCGCCGCAAGTTTCACTCATGGAATTTCTGATCCGCTCTGCCTTCGCGTCTGACGAAATTCCGGTCGAACAACAGCTGTGCACTTCTGAAATTGCTCTGACTTGCAGAATGTAGTAAAGGGCAGCTCAAGGGTACGAGACGGCTCAAGTGCCACCTTGCGCCGTTAATCGGCGACACGCTGCTTACGCCAAGGATGCCGGAATTACAGTCTTGATGGGCGGCGCGATACCCCCCGAGCAGGTGCCGCGGCGAACGCTTTCATGCCTCTCGCATTACTGTCGTTTGCGGAGCGCAAACGAAAACGAGATCGCTACGCGTCGCTTGGTAATCGAGTGCCATGATGCGCCAAGGGCCGAGGGATTCACTTGGTGTCAGATTGATGCGAATCCGCCGACGATGCGGACCGCTGCCGTCGCCAACGATGGACGGTGCCACGGCTGCGAGCATGATTGAACTCGTCCTCTGAATCGCATTCCAAACGCCAACACGGGTTTCTTCATTTGAGCGAGAGCCCCTGGTTCTTCGTCTGGCGAAGCGTCTCCGCCTGTTTCAACGTTTCCGTCATTCGTTCATGGGCGGCGAGCTGCTGGCCTGTCCGCATCACTGGCCAGGCTTGCTTTAGCTCTTCGCGCTGCTTTGACTGGAGACCGTCGGCGAGCTTCTCGAAGAGCGGACCGGCCGGCTCGCGGGCTTTGTTGGTGAGCAGCGTGCGGTCGCCGAACCGCTCGGCCACGGCTTTGTTGAAGTCGTCGATTTCGAGTTTGATCTCGCGGTTGCCCAGCGCGTATGCCAGCGCCGCAGGAAGATCGTTGCGATCGATCGCGTCGCGTGCGCGCTCCAGCACCGTGCGGACGGCCGGCGAGAGTGCGGGAATGTCGATCGACATACGCTGGCGCAGCGCCTGCTCATCCGCCGCCAGCCGCTTTGCCGCGTGTTCGCGCATCTGGAGATAGCGTTCGAGGTCGCGTGCCAGCGCCAGCACATTGACCTCGGCCACGCGGCGTGCCGCGCGATCCGCCTTGCTGGCGAGAATGCCGGTCTTGCCATTGAGTGGCCCGATCGACGCCGGCTCGGTGGCAAGCCTGTGCAGCGTCTCGCGAGCAGCCTGCCGGTCGGTAAGAGCGGCGTCGAAGTTCATCGCTCGGAATGCCGTCTCCGGATCGGAGAAGACGTAACGGAAGCGGATGGAGACCTCTTCCCACTGCTTCTTCAGCGACGGATCGGTGTCGAGCTTCCGTGCGACCGTATCCGCAACGGAACTCTCGAACCGGGTCATGCCGGCAACCATGGGCTTTGACTCCTTGGCTGATGGTGTTGTCGGGGATTGTCGCAAGCCGAGATGCTCGGCGAGCACACGCAAACGGTCGGTGAGATCGGCGAGCCTGTTCTTTTGACGTAGCGTCCAGTCGAGCCGGTCACGCAGCAGCGTTCGCGCGACCGTGAAAATGTGCAGGCCGCGGTTTTCGGCAAAACGGAGCGCCTGCCGATAGAGCGTCCCGCGCTCGTAATCGAGCGTGGTCTCCTTGGCGTTCTTCCGCGAGAGGATCTTCGTCAAGCCGCCGTTCAAGTGAAACGACCGCTGCCCGAAATAGAGCTGGACATCCTCGCGATGGCGGGTCATGGCGACATATGTCAGGTGCCGGTCGAGTGAGAGCGTGGCAAGCACTTTCACCCGATCGACGGTAGCACCTTGGCTCTTATGGATCGTGGTGGCATAGCCATGATCGAGATTGCTGTAGAACCGCTGCTCGACCGTCACCAGCCGCCGCAGATCGCCCTCGCCGACCATGGCGATGATCCGGTTCGGCGCGGCCTCGACGACATGAGCGATCATGCCGTTCTTGACGCCGAGCGAGCCCTCGTTCTTCAGAAAGACGATCTGGTCGCCGGCGTCGAAGCGGCGCGTGCCATCCGCGGTTTGGAAAGCATGTCCTTCTCCGACAATGCCACGCTCGACCAGCTTTGTACGGACCAGTCCATTGAGCATGTGCACGTCGCGGCGCAGATGCGCCAAGATCAGCATGGACTTGTTCGGATCGTAGTCGTGGTTCCACGATGCGACCAGACTCTCGACGGCTTGCGCCTTCAACGTTTCACCGATGACATGACCACGGCGGCGATAGGCAAGAAGCGCCTCATCGATATTGCCGCGCGCCAGGTCGAGCGAGGCATGCCGCATCCAGTCCTCGCGCTGGCGATAGATCGTCTCGAGTTCGGCATAGCCGATGCGATCGACAATGGCGCGGAACGCAGCACCCGCCTCGATCGGCTGCAGTTGCTCGGGATCACCGACCAAGACGATCTTCGCGCCAGCCCTGACCGCTGCATCGACGAAGCCCGCCATCTGCTTCGACGCGACCATACCGGCCTCATCCATGACGAACACCGTCTCTGCATCCAGCATGTCGCGCTGCTGTTTCCAGCGCAGTTCCCAAGAGGCGAGCGTGCGGCTCCGGATGCCGGCTTCTTTCTCGAGACCCTCGGCCGCCTTGCCGGCAAGGGCCGCGCCGACAACGCGATATCCGGCAAGTTCCCAGGCCTCGCGGGCCGCCTTCATCATGGTGGTCTTGCCAGCACCGGCGCGGCCGACGACGGCGGCGATCCGTGCAGAGCCCGCAACATGCTCGATCGCAGCCTTCTGTTCGGGCGAGAGACGCGTGTGACGGGAGAAGACCGCCTCCAGCACGCTCTTGGAGACGCCATTGGCTTTCCGTTCCGACAGCCAGGTCGCCTGCCGCGCCATCTCGGCTTCGAGCCGTATCAATTCCCGCGTGGTGTAGCGCGACCGCACCCGCTCGCCGGTCGTCAAATCGATCGTATCGCGCTGAAGGCGCAGCAATTCCGAGCTCTGCATGACGCGCGCCAGGAGCTGTTGGAAGACGTAGTGATCGTCGACATAGCGGTGCAGCACCTTGGCGATGTCGCGTTCATCGAACACGCTCTTCTCACGCGTAATGAGGTCGAGGACGATCTGCGGGCGCCGAAGCATCCGCCGCGCGTTTTCCGCCCGTCGCGCCTCGTTCAGGTCCAGCCGTTCGAGCTCCGCACGGACGCCCCGGCTTTCCGCCTTTCGCTCGATCGCCTTTGTCCCGACGCCAAGGTGGATGGTCGGCTCCAGCTCGATGCCCCGCTTTTCGTAGGAGCGGCCATCGATGCGAAGCTCGACACCATTGATCGCCAAATGATGGTTCTGCCGTTCGAACCATCCGTCACGCAGGGCATTGAAGTCATCGGCCGAACCGGCCCAGAGCTCATAGACGATCTTGCCGGCCTTCGTTCTGAGTGGTTGCCCATCCTCGCCGATGACCGGAACCTTCTTCGCGCCGAAACCAGCCTCGGTCAGCGGGCGTAATGTTGTCATCAGGTGGATATGCGGATTGCCGGGATTGTCGTGGTAGACCCAGTCCGCGACCATGCCGTTCGAAAGGACATGTCTTTCGACGAAGTCCCGTACGAGCGCGATGTTCTGCTCGGGCGTGAGCTCGAGTGGCAGAGCGATGGTCAGGTCACGGGCGAGCTGTGCATCGGATCGCTTCTCGAACGCCTCGACCTTGTTCCAGAAGGCCTCCGAAGCACCCGAGATCGAGCGGTCGGCGATCAGCGCGCGCACCCAATTCGGGGCATCGGCTGGAAGCGCGAACTCCTCATGCAGCAGTCCCTGCTTGCGGGTATAGTCGAGGGTGCGGGCTTCGCGCTCGTATTCCATTTTCGCGCAATGGCGGTAGGCCGCCGACAGTACCGCGCTACGGCCGTCGCCGCGGCTGACGATGCTGACGGAGAAGTGGGCGATGGCCATGGCGACGAAAGCTCCCTGGTTCGAACTCGGTCCATCGGAGCGGCGGGCCAATCGAGCCCCCTGGCGGAGCCGCAACGCAAGACGTCGTGTCAGCGACGTATAATTGCGCCCTTGGACCCGCTCCTTCGGAACGGCCGGGATCATCCGTCAAAGTGGCGGCTTTGCCGACGTGCAGATCTGCACGTTTCCTTGGATAGGCATACGGGCGAGTTTCGGCGCTGCCGATGCACCGCCAAACGAAAGAGGATGAACGACCGAAATGAAGAAACCCTCGTCAAAAATCAGAGAAGACATCGCGCGGCTCAAAGACCAGCTCAGGCAGGCGGAGGCGCGCGAGGCCGAACGTATCGGCAGACTCGCGCTAAGGAGCGGTCTTGGCGAAATCGAGATCGACGAAGTCCTACTTCAGACGGCCTTCGAGGATATCGCCAAACGCTTTCGCGAAGGCAAGGGAGCGGCGACCGGAGAGAAGGATGCCGCCGACGGTAGAAGCGCTGATGCATCGGTTGCAATGGTTGAGACTGGCGAGGCTCAGGGCAGCGCTGGCGAGACTTAAGCGGATGGCTCGAACGATGAGGAGCGACGTGCGAAAGAAGGACACCCGCGAGAAGATCGCGCTTGGCGGTCTGATCGTGAAGGCTGGACTGCGATATGAAAAGCGGGCGCTGTTGCTGGGTCTGCTGATCGACGCAAGCCGGCGCATCGAAGACGACGATGCCGAGCGATCGCGCCTGATGACGATCGGCACGGAGGCGCTTAGCCATGACAATGAATAAGGTTCTCCTCGCGGTCCTTTCCGGCCAAGCAATCAACGATCCGGAAACCGCGGATTATATCTCGCGCCGCTGCGGCATGACGACGGTTGAGATCGACCAGGTCAGTCGTAGCTCCCAGCCAAGAGGATCGTCGCGCACGCGATCGAAACAACTGGCTGCGCTACCATTGATACTGCCGCATGAAGTGCTTCGCATGCGCGCCGACGAGCGGATCATCTTCACGGCCGGCAACGCGCCGCTGAGATGTGGACGCGCGATCTAGCTCCGGCGCGAGAACATGAAAGGGTGCGTCGGAACGAACAGGTTTTCGCGGTCTGAGGAACGAGAGTGTCGCCGGGGCGGCCTGCGCGCGACGCAGTGAGCGCGGCCGATCCAGGACAATGAAGAGTCGGAGAGATCAGCGTGAGCATCCGCCCAAGGTTGGGATTTCGGGAATTCTCGGCGTGCGAGGAGCGGGAGACAGCGCAGCCGCAGGAGCCTGAACAGACAGGCCCGCAGGGCAGGCGGGACCGACTGCGTCCGCCGCTCGCACACCTCCTCCTGTTGTTCGTCTCGTCGATAAATACAAGATGAAACCGAGCTCGCTATAAGGCCGAAAGAAAGAGGCTTAACTGGTCGTTCTCGCCATCATCGCGACGATCTCATAGGCATCGTATCGGAAAGGGCGCTTTGACGCCTTCGGTTGATCGAAAGCGCGCCGAAGGATTGATCATGATCCTAGGCACCGGGCGACCTTGCGGATGTCGCGGGTTGCCTGCAGCATGACGACTGCACAGCTGTGCCGAAGCTGGTGAGGTGAGACGCGGCGATCGCGAAGTGATGCGCAGTTCTCGGCAGCTTTGCCGACATGCTTGTCGAGCACATACTCAAAGCCGGCACGGCTCATCGGATCGCCCTGAGCATTGACGAAGAGCTCCGGGACGCGCACTGCTCCCCGGACACTTAACCAAGCGCGAAGGTCCCGTGCAGTATCCTTCCAGAGCGGTAGGCAGCGTTCCTTGCGGCCTTTTCCTAGAACCGTCAGGCTTGCGCCGTGTCGAAGCGATAGGTTTTCCGTCCGAACGCCGACAAGTTCGGAGACCCGCAAGCCTCCGGCGAAGCAAAGATGCATCATTGCCCGGTCACGGATGCCAGATCTCGTCGCAAGGTCGGGCGCGTTAAGAACCGCGCGGACCTCTTCCATAGTCAAATGACGAATAAGCTTCTGGTCATGGCGCTTGGTCGGGATCGCGTGAATCTGGCCGATCTGCTCCAAGGTGGAGGGCACCTTGTGCTCGAGGTAGCGCATGAACGCCTTGATGGCGGCGAGCCGCACATTGCGCGTTGAGGCGCCGTTGCTGCGATCCTGTTCAATGTGCGCGAGGAATGCCACGATCATCGGCGCGTCGAGGTCTTCGATTGTAAGCAGCGACGGGCGAGTTCCGAGCCTTTTTGCTGCGAAGTCGAACAAGAGCTTGTAGCTGAACGCATACGTCTCGCAGCTTTGTGGACTATAGCCTCGCTGGCATGGCATGTAGTCTCGGAGGAAGCCGGTGATGAGAGGGGCGAGCGCCGTCATGCATCGTCCTCCCTGAACAATGTTTCTGCCGCCGCGGCGATGTCGACCATCATTTCCGGCGTCGCCTGAAGATACCAGTATGTATTGTGGATACTGACATGGCCCAGGTATGTCGACAGGGCGACGAAGTGCCGAGCAACTTCGCTGCGTCCGGCGCCGCATTGTTCCAAGGCGCGGGTCGCGAACGTATGTCGGAGGTCATGGATGCGCGGCTGCTGACTTCGCTCCGACAAGATGCCCGCTCGTCGTGTGACGCAACGGAATGTGTAATTCACTATCCTCAAGCACATTTGTCGGTGTTCTGTGGATAGGAAGAGCCAATCACTGTCGCTCGCAAGTTGGCACCTGCCCCCAAGATAGCGTTTGAGCGCCTCAACGACGGTCGGGTGTAGCGGCACCAGCCGACTCTTGCAGAACTTGGTTTCGCGAATGCGCAACACGCCGTCAGGCAGGATATCGTCGAGCCTGAGCGCAACAGCTTCGGACACACGCATGCCAGTCGCTGCGATCAGCCCAAAGAGCATAACATAGAGCTCGCGACGCAGTGGATTGGGCCTTTGGTGCCGTAGATTGCCGGCGGCATCGAGAATCCGGGCGATCTCGGCCGCAGTATAGATATAGGGAACCGGTCGATTGGTGATCCGCTTGATCTCTGCGGGCGGTATTTCGTGCCGAGGATCCTCCGCCTGCATGAAGCGAGCAAACTGGATCAAGTCCGTGAGGCGATGGGCCATGGCGTTCGGGCTTTTGGCAGCCGTGGGTAACCAGGTAAGAGCCGTTGCTGTGCGAATGTGGCTCTCGTCGCGTTCTGCTGCGAAGCGCGCGAATGCAAGAAGACGCCGCTCGGCCCGGACAAGCTTGTAACCTAGCGCGCGGCGCAGACTGATGTAGCGGTTGATGTCGGCGCTCAGCATGGCAGCCTCCCGCCCCATGGCTGTGCGATTTCGGACAAGAGACCGATGTCTACTTTGGCATACAGCGCCGTCGTCGATGGAGAGCGGTGACGCAACACGGCCCCGACGCCTGCAAGGCTTGCGCCGCTACGCAGCATTGCTGTCGCCGCCGAGTGCCGCAGCACATGCGCGCCGCGATGGATACTTTCAATCCCTGCTCTGTCGAGAGCGCGACGCACAATACATTTCACGGCAATGCGGCTCAGCGGCCTGATCGGTGCGATATCCGTCAGCAACACCCGGGTTGTCGCAACGCGCGGCCTTGCCCGCTCGATATAAGCTAACATAGCATCGCCAACGTCTTGAGGCAGCGGCAGCCATTCCTCACGCCGGACCTTTCCGACAAGCGTTATTCGGCCATTCTTCCAATCGATGTCACCGAAAGTGAGATTAGCGACTTCACTCGCCCTGAGGCCCAACCGAGCCAGAAGCAGCATGACAGCGCGGTCGCGTAAGCGGCTTTCGCCCTCACAGGTGGCAAGGAGGCGGTCGATGTCGCTTTGGCCAAGAAAGCGCGGTGTTGTCGCCAGTTGCCAGTTCGCGAAGCTCGGAACCGCATGTTCCCGACCGATAGGGCATTGCCCCATCGCGACGAGATACTTGAGGTAGGCGCGCGTGGCGACAGTGATGCCCCGCGCCCGCCAACGTCCGTGCGGCTTCGCTCGCTCAAGTACGAAGTCCCGGATCGCGGCGGCCGTATAAACCACAGGATCTGTGCCGAGCGATATAAATAGATCGACCAATATCGGCTGGTAGGTGTTGAGCGTCGAGTCCTTGATGCCGCGTTGCTCCCGCATCCAGCAACCGAAGGTGGCTAGTGCCGGCCAAGTCCTCTCCAGTGACGACGGCCGCTCCTGCTCCAGAACGGTGCACTCGCGCAGATATCCGACAAACAGTCCAGAAGCCCCCTGTGGCGCACGGGCATTCTTGCTACCCTGGAACGCCGATTCTGATGCGTTCAAGCCAGCGGCAAGTGTTTCGACGCCGAAGCCAGCAGCACGTACCCAATCGCCCCACAATGCCAGTAGACGCACCACCTCGACGATCGCTGCAGGGGAATAATTCTGCTGAGAAAGCCACTCCTTGAACTCGTCAACATGCGGCTGTAGCCAGTTGATCCGAACATCGACACTGCGGCGATGTCTGTACTTTCGCTTTGTCACGTTGATTTCCTCGATTTGCTTGTTGGCGCCGGGGAAGTCCGGCCCGTAGGAACAAATCGGAGGTTTCAAAGCCATTCCAGCGTCGGCGGGCAGCTTTTCCAGCCTCACCCCCTGGGGTTGCCAAAAGAGGCACGCGCGGCGTGTTTTGAATCTGGTGAGACGGCGGCTGGGACGGCGGGAGGGGTAACGCACCGGCGGCGGCGCTGATCATGCTGATGAGGAGACATCGATCATTCACGTCGTTCTCTGCTGACGGCGCGAAGCCCCCCATACGGCCTCTCTTTTGGGCTGGTCTGGCACCGGACCGGCCCTGGCCTGCAACGGCTCCGCCGACCTTCTTCCCCTGACCGCAGGCGGTCATTCCTCGCGAGCCAACAAGCTCGGCTGCCACCGTCCTTCGCTAACGCTGCGGTCCTGCGGATGCATTCCGTCCAATCCGTCGCCTCTCGACCGCCATCGAGGCCGCATCGGGCGGCTTCGAACAACCTCAGGAGATACGACAATGGCTCAGATCGGCACCTTCACCCGCGACGAAACCGGCGCCTACAACGGCACCATCAAGACCCTCACCCTCAACGTCAAGGCATCCATCAAGCCCTGCGACCGCGACAACGACCGCGCACCCGACTTCCGGGTCACAGCAACGGGTGTCGAGTTCGGAGCAGGCTGGAGCCGGACAGCCCGCGAAACGGGCGCCGAATACCTCTCGCTCAAGCTCGACGATCCGTCCTTCACGGCGCCCGTCTACGCTTCCCTCGTCCAGGGCGACAAGGGCGAGCACAAGCTCATCTGGTCACGCTGACCAGAACCACGGCGCTCCGCTCAAAGCGGGGCGCCCTCATTCGATCACATAGCCCAGCGCGCGATAACCCAATCGTCGCTTTGCGGCCATCCGGGCCAGCACCGGAACGGTGCTGTCGACATAATCGACGACCAGGACGTCCCGCTTGCCATCATGCTGGCGATGCAGACGGCCGACATACTGCGCCAGAGTTCCCTTCCAGGCGATCGGCATGGTCAGGAACAATGTGTCGAGCCGGGCGTCGTCGAAGCCTTCCCCGATATAGCGCCCTATCGCAAGTATCAGGCGCTCATCATCGTCTGCGACATTCAACGCCGTGTTGGCTTGCTTGCGATCCTTCGCCGACATGCCACCGCGCAGCACCACCAGATTTTTCACGAACGGCCGAACTTCTGCTGGAGATAATCGAGGTGATCCTTCCGCTCCGTTAGCAGGATGGGCGAACGTCTGGCCTCGAGAGATTTCAACACGTCATCGAATATCAGGTCATTTCGGCCTTGGTCCTGCGCAAGGGCCGCATAGATCGCTGGCATTGACGGGCGCTCTGCCGAGACGAGTGACGCTGGCAACTCAAACTTGGTCGAACGGTCGCGGGCACGATGGCGAATACCACGCTCGGCAGCTTGAACTCTTGCATCGACCCGATGGCGAACGGGCCCGCATTGCATGAAGATGATCGGATGATGACCGTCCTTTCGGGCAACGGTGGCAGATAAGCCGACGACATATCGCGCCTTGGATCTGCGAGCGACAAGTTCAAAACTGGCAGCGGACAGATGGTGGCACTCGTCGACAATCAGATGACCGTAATTGCCGACAATGTCATCGACCTCGCCATTCCGAACCAGGCTTTGGATCAGCGCCACATCAACGATCCCTGTCGGCTTCCTTTTCCCGCCACCGATGATGCCGATCTGCTTCGGGTCGATGCTCAGGAAGGAACTCAGACGCTCAACCCATTGGGTGAGAAGCTCCCTGCGGTGAACAAGAACTAGCGTGTTGCGGCTTCGATGTGCTGTGAGTGCGGCGGCGACAACTGTCTTGCCGAAGGCGGTCGTGGCGGCCAGCACGCCGTTATCGTTGGAGACAAGAGCATCAAAGGCCCGCGATTGTGGCCGTCGCAGTTCCCCTTGGAACGAGACGCCGGCGGGTAGAGCCTCTCCATCTTCGCGGAGATCCTCCAAAATGGCGGTCGCGCCATGGCTCTTGATGAGTTCAATCGCTTCGTCGAAGCAGCCTCGTGGCAGAGCGACATGGTGTGGGTGAAGTTCGGCACATGAGATGATCCGAGGCTTGCCGAATGCCGGCAATCGCATTGCTTGCGCACGATAGAATTCCGGGTTTTGGAATGCTGCCAGGCGCACGAACTGCGCAATCAGCGCGGACGGAAGCTCGGTCCTATCAATGTAAACCTGATCAGCGATCACGACCTTGATGCTTTGCGGGATCGCAGCCTCTATTCGCCGCGGCTCGCTACGACGTGACGGCAACATCTTCCACGGCTCATCGGCATGTTCGTCATCGACTGGCATCCGGACGCCCAAGACCCGCCCCGACAATTCGGCTTCGTCGGCAATCCTGAAGACTTCGTCCGCCGATAACCTGGGCAAAGACGACAGGTATGCCCACTGGTCATCGTAAGGTCGTAGGTCGCCATCGACAAAAACGCTGTTGCCATTTTCACGGGCTTTCCTTTGCAGAGGAAGCGCGATCAGATTGCCGAAGCCGCCAAGTGGCATCGTATCCTGGTTAGGAAAGAAACGGTCGTAAGACGTGAAGCCGATCTCGGGACGGTTCTCCATCGTCTCCGTTATTAGCGCGGCACCAAGTTGTCGTGCGATCTTTGCGGGAACGGGTTCGGAGAAGAATATCCAGACATGGCCACCGTTTCCAGACCTCGACCGTTCGAGGGCAGCGGAAATTCCTTTTGCACGGCAAGTGGCCAGCAGAGCTCTGGTGTCGTCTACCCAGCTTTCCTTGTCGAAGTCAGCAGCAAGGAACCAGCATGTCTCGTCCTGCAGCAATGGATATACGCCGGCAACAAAGTCGCTTGAACGGGCATCTCCGCCACGAAGGTGCTTTTCGATGATATCTTCGGAATATGGGATGAAAGCCTGATGCGGGCAGTCCCCACATTTCACCTTCGGCTTGCCGCAGATTCCTTTCGCCCACTCATTAGAACAGGCCGGTGAATAGCCGGAGCGTCCGTCCTTCTTGTTGTTCCAGCGAACCGGGAAGACGTCGGGGCGCCCGGCAAACAGCTGCCGGAATAACTCCACCTTCTCCATCGACGGTGAGCTGTTGGTAACAGGGGCGTCGGCGAAGGCTGGCTTCTCTGCGTCGGCCTGGCTATCGGAAATCAGCTGTTGCTCAACCGCTTCCAGTTCACGCTCAAGCGCCTTCCGCTCATCATTCAGATCAGCCAGCCGCCGTCGAATGCGAGCAATGTTCTCCCATACATCATTCTTTTCCGCCAACTTTGCAGCTTTCGCCAAAATGATCGTGGGGATCAGCATAGGCCAAAGGCGTCCGTTTTTTAAGACGCACTATCCATCTCAGCCTCCGGGATTATGCGGAGCAGAATCCGCCGCAATCACCGGCAAATCCGGCCTTCAGCGACCGACACTCTGCATAATCACGTTCTCAGCATAATCGACATTGTCGGCATAGATGCGGAAGTGCGGGCCCTTGTCGGAGGGAGTTTCGATGCGGGCGATGCGGGCCCTGACGTTGAGGGCGAGCGTGCGGATCGAGCCGTTGAAGCCGGTTTCGGAGGTGGTGAAGGATCGGGGGCGATCGGGCCGCACCTGAAGGGCCGGAACAAGGTGGAGGGCGGCCAGGAGAAACTTTGTTGTTCCGCGAGGAATGGGCGTACCGCGCTCAGGGGAAGAAAGTTTTGGAAGGCCGTTGCGGGAGGACGATCGAGGCGAAGCCGGTCTTCGATCAGACATGCCTCATCGAGCCCGCGAAGGACGTGGCCTGGCTCAGCGGCCAAAAGGAATATGGCGATGGCAGCTGCGCCCCGACTGCCTGCCGGATCCATGCAACAGTGCGCCTGCCGCCCCAATACATGTCAAAATCAAACACCCAGGAACTGCCGAACAAGGGCGTCGCGTTGGCCGTTCTTCGGACTATCGTCGTGCTTGAGCATCGTCGCCTGGAGGATCCATGCCTCAGTAGTCAAAGTCGTTTATTGTGGAAATCGAGCGGTTCCGGTGCCTTGAACCGATTGACCGGAAAACCTCGATCTCCGGCAAACTGGACCTCACAGCTGATCCCGACACGCTCTTCTCGTTGGGGCCTGAACAGTTTCCGGTCGCTGGCGAGCCCAACCACCGACGCTGATGGCGTTCTTGTCGCGAGCCGCTCGTCGGTGATTTCGGGCTGTAGAGAATGCGGGAAACCTAACGTCCGCTGCGCATGCGCCGCGGCCTGAAAGATAGCCCGTCGGTCGTCAGAACCCGACGGGCAAGATCCTCGACGATCCGATCGATGGTCCGGCTATCGGATGTCCGCGCGAGGTTTCCTGCTTCCAGCTCATTTTCATAGCCCCCAATTTTCGAAGGCGCTCCGATCACGACCCCATTCTGGAAAGCCAATGGAGGGTCGCTCGATCATGTGCGTTCAGCCTGTAATCTGATGTTGAGTTTGTGGAAATCAGCCTATGGCCCATGGCGTTGAACGCAGATATCAACCGTTTCGCTGGAGACGATGGTCAGGCTCTCTCTAGTTCACGACCGACAAGGTGGTATGGTTCGACAAGGCACTCAACGGGGATACCCCATGCCTTATGAAGGCGTCTGATCATATCCACGGTCAGTGCACGTTTTTTGTTTAAGATCTCAGAGGCGCGCGAACGGGAATCGAAAAGCACGGCGAGGTCGGCCTGAGTGCGACCGAACATGTCCATGTGAGCCTTTATCAGCTCGATTGGTTCAGGCGCTTCAATAGGGTAGTGGGCATCTTCATATGCTTCGATGAGCGTCGAAAGCACGTCGAAACGGTCAGCCTCTTCCGTCCCAATTTCCGGCTGGTCGTTAAAATAGGCCGCGACCTCTGCAATCGCCCATGCGAGGTCAGCATCGTTCCTAATGGCTCGAATGTTGTCCATTACACTGTCTCCGGGTTTATCTTGTCATATTCCTTGTGGGTGCCGACGAACTTGATCAGGATCCGCTTATATGGATAGGCAACGTGGACGATCAGGCGAAACTTGTTGCCCGAAATGTCGAATATGATGCGATTGTCGCTGACAAAGTCGACATTGGCGCCGAACATCGCCTTCACATCGGCCGGCTCCGTCCAAATCGCGCTACTAACCATCGCGTACCACGTCTTGAGAGGGACTTCTGCTTGAGGATGTTTTCTCCAGAACTCTCGTAGAGTGGACTTCGCTATGATTTGCATGGGTTATGCATATTCCCATATTGGGAACAAGTCAACAAATTTGTATCGTGCGTCGGGCTTTGAGCAACGGATCCACTTGTGTTTAGCCGCCATGATCAATCTCCAGCAGGGCGCCGATTTCGATTTCTGCTTCAAGATCGGCCTTCGTCTTGCGACGGTAGAGGTCGGCGAGCCTGCGGAATGCTAATCCTTCTGAGTGCTTCCCAGGTATTGCTCTCGGGGTGGCACTGGCGCGACCCGCAATGCCTTTCGCACCTTGCGCGAGAGCTCATCGACCGTCGCCATAACTCGGTTCATCTGTGACAGCGTGGACGCAGGTTGCGGGGCATGGCCGAGGACGTGATGCTCGTTGCTTGCAGAGAGTGTGGCCAGATGCGCCACCGTCCGCTTGCGCAGGATGAGGCCAGCGTCGGTCGCTATCCGCGTTCGTTCGCCGAGGTCGTGCCGGAAACCGCCTAGCATCGTGGGGTCCACGCCTTTGGCGAGCAGGAATGCATTCAGGTAGAGTTCCATCGCATGGAGCGCCAGAAGACGCTGTGGAGCCTGGTTGGGCTTGGACGAGCCCTCGCCAAGCTTCCTGGCCGCCTCTTGGTAGTGTGTCGCCAGGTTTAGAATGCTCCGAACGCCTGCCGCTTTGCCGGGCGGTGTAGATCGCTTGCATGATGTCGGCCGGCGCTTCCCAGCAAGGCGGATAAGATCCTTCAGCATCGTGCGCAGCTCGGGCCAGGGGGCATCTTCGAGCTTCAGGCCGGGATCGTGCATGACGATCAGGCAATGGAGTTTCGCGGTGACTTCCATCAGGGAGGAGGGCGGTGTGATCCCCATGACACGTCCCGATATTCCGGCCCCTTCCGCGAGCTCCTGCTCCAAAGCGAGCGCCGCGCTGTATCCCAAACGCTGATCCGCGTCCTTCCATCGTTTCCGGCGCCTTCGAAGCTCGGCGCGCGCCCGAGACAGGTCTCCGGCATTAAGCTGCGTTGCCATTCGATTGATGTCGGCAAACGAATGAACCTTAACGACGCCATCCTTTCCAACACTCGGCAGCGTCGCTGCCGGAAGACCACCGGCCTCTTCGAGCAATTCCTTCTCAAGTTTTTCTCTGAGACGAGTGACCTTCATCTGCCGCTGATAGAGCGCATACCATTTCGGCCACATTTCTCTGACGGGCGTTGGGCCAGGCTCTGTTCGCCGACCGTCAGGATCTTCGATGCGAGAGTTCAATAGGCGCGACGCGATGGAAAGCAGGTTCCGGCGGTCGATCAGCCGCGGGACGGTTTCACACATCCGAGGGCATGGCTTGATTTTTCCGCGGGCAAATGCGGGCAAAGTTCTGCTATTCTCAGAATCAGCCATGATCCGAGCTCCACTAAGCTGGGTTGTGGTCAGGTCGAACAGGTCGGTTGCGACGACTTGTTCGGCCGTCTGCGCTTAGGCAGATCGACATATTCTAGGTGCGAAAACACGGCGGATCAATTAAATTCGCCTGCAATAGGCGATTATATATGTTACCAGTTCAATGCCGGATGGCGCGTGCGGCTCTTGGCCTCAAGATTGCGGACCTCGCGGAATTGGCAAAGATGTCTACCAATACGATTGTCCGTTTTGAAACAGGCAAAGCGCTCAAGCAGTCGACGATCGACGATCTCCGCGTCGCTTTAGAGAATGCCGGTATAATATTCATTTCTGAAAACGGCGATGGTCCTGGCATACGCTTGAAGAAACGTCGTAAGACGACATGACGGCTTAGCGATGCCATTCTAAAAAGCCAATGGAAGATCGCTCAATCTTTTGCTGTCAGCCTACAATTTGATGTTGAGTTTGTGAAAATAACCTAAGGCCTGTGACGTTGAACGCCAATCTCAATCGGTCTCCATTGGATGGTCAGGCTCGCTTAGTTCACGGTCGAATACGTGGTATCGTTCGACATGTCCAACTTCAGAGCACGCTCCTTGCTTGGGCCTCGGACGCACGCGGACGGGAACCGAAAAGCACGATGAGGTCGGCCCCGAGGAAGGATTTGAATTCGGCGCGGCAATGTCGAAAGCCAAGATGCTGTCTTCTCTGGTGAAACATGGAACGAGATGAGCCTTTTACATTTGGAGAGCAGTGGTCTACGCAAGACCAGGCTCTATGAGGAACTTCACGGGCGATTGAGGGCCAAGATACTTGCGGGAGGGGTACCGGACGGCCTTGTGCTGACCGAGGCCGCGCTGGCCGGGCTGGTCGGTAGTAGCCGTGCGCCCGTGCGCCAAGCGCTGCAGCTGCTGCTTAAGGACGGTTTAATCGCTCGGTTCGATGGTCGCGGCTTTATTGTCGGAACACCGGGAATGCCGCCGAAACGCGTCAAGCTCGATAACTATCTCCGCAACCTGTTTGAGGAAGACAGTGGCAGGCCAGCGTTGGCCTGGCAGGCGCTTTACGAAGACGTCGAACGCATCGTTGTCTATCGCTCCTTCTTCGGTCGCTATCGTATCAATGAAAACGAATTGGCGCGACATTTCGGCGTCGGACGTGGGGTGGCGCGCGACGTGCTCTTAAGGCTGGAGACGCTTGGCATCGCGGAGAAGGACGACAATTTCCGCTGGTCGATCGTACCGCTCGACAGTCAGCGCATCCGCGACCTCTACGAGGTGCGAGAGCAGATCGAGCCGGTGGCGCTTGCCAGCGCCTTGGACGGACTCTCCAGAGACCATGTCGACGCCATGCTTGCGCGGCTGTCGCAGGCGCTTGCGGATTATCCCGACGTCTCGGCCTCTACCATGTATGAGCTTGAGCTCGATTTGCATCTGCGCAGCCTTCAAACCTGTCCGAACAAGGAATTCCTCAGCATCCTGAAGCGGACGCATTGCATCTTGACGCTGAGCAAGCACATCGTCGGCAGTCGCATCAAAAGGCCGGACCATGAGCCGTTTCTTGCGGAGCATATCGGCGTGTTCGAGATGGTGAAAAAGCGGGACGAGAAAGAGCTGCGGAAAGCCATGCGCGACCACATCAGCAATTCGCAGCCCAATGTGCAGGCACGTGCCGCCTATATCCGCGAGCACTACGAGCCGGACGAATACAGTTTCATCACCTGAATTGAGACGGCGTCAGGTAATGGCGCCGACCTGCCAGGGAACGAATTCATTGTCGCCATAGTCGAAGGTCTCGCTCAGCGTCTTCTTGCCGGAGGCGACCGCGATGATTTCCTCGAAGATCCGTTCGCCGGCCGCTTCGATCGTGTCGTCCCCGCTGACGATGTCGCCGCAGTTGATGTCCATATCCTCGCGCATATGGTTGTACATTTCAGTATTCGTGGCGATCTTGACGCAGGGTGCCGGCTTGAACCCGGAAACCGATCCCCGGCCGGTGGTAAAGCAGATGACGTTGCAGCCGCCAGCGACCTGGCCGGTGACGGCAACGGGATCGTAGCCGGGGGTATCCATGAAGACGAAACCGGGTTCGTCGACGATCTCCGAATACTCGTAGACGGCCTTCAGCGGCATGGAGCCGCCCTTGGCGACCGCGCCGAGCGACTTCTCAAGGATCGTCGTCAATCCGCCGAGCTTGTTACCGTAGGAGGGATTGTTATTGAGTTCTGCGCCGTTGCGGCGGGTATAATCGCGCCACCAGTCGATCCTGGAGAGCAGCTTTTCGGCGACCGCAGGCGTGACCGCTCTGCGTGTCAGCAGGTGCTCCGCACCATAGATCTCCGGTGTTTCCGCCAGCACCGACGTGCCGCCATTGCGCACGAGAAGATCGGAGGCATAGCCAAGCGCCGGGTTGGCGGAAATCCCCGAATAGCCATCCGAGCCGCCGCATTCCAAGGCGAGCTTGATCCCTGAGAGGGGCTGAACGGTGCGTTTGGCTGAGTTAACCTCTGGTAGCATGTCTTTGATCATTTCCGACGCGGCTGCGATCGTCTTGCGGGTGCCGCCGAGATCCTGGATCGTCATCGTGCGCAGCCGGTTTCCCTCCTCGAGCTTGTAGTGCTCCAGAATGGGCGCGATCTGATTGGTTTCGCAGCCGAGGCCAATCATCAGGATGCCGCCGAAATTCGGATGGCGGGCATAGCCCTGCAGCGTCCGGGCTAGATAACGATAGCCTTCAGACTGGGTGCTGATGGCGCATCCGCCGCCATGGGTAAGCGCCACCACCCCATCGACATTGTCGAAGCCATCCAGGCCTTCGGTGCGGTTGAAATGCTCGGCGATGTATTTCGACACGGTCGCAGAGCAGTTCACCGTGGTGATGATGCCGATGAAGTTGCGCGTGCCGACGCCGCCCGCTCCGCGATCGAAGCCCATGAAGGTCCGACAGTCTTCTTGCGGCAGCATGCCCGTCTCTTCAATGTCGACGCTGAACTGATAGGGATGTTCGGATTCGATGACCGCCAGGTTCTGCAGATGGACATGACAGCCAGCCGGAATGAATTGTGTCGCGACGCCGATCGGCTGGCCGAATTTGCGGATCTCCTGGCCCGGCTGGATGTCGCGGACGGCAACCTTGTGGCCGCGCGGGATCTGGTCGGCAGCGATCAAGCCGTCGATGCCGGTCGCGCTACCGGCGCGGATCATCACGCGGGCAACCGCGACATCGTCGATGGGATTGAGCAGGATGACAGGCGCAACGGCGGACATGAGAAATTCCGTATGGTTGGATTAATGTCTATTGCTAGCAATAGACAATTATTCGGTGGAAGACGTCAAGCGCGATCGACGTCGGTGGCAAATTCTGTCAACCGTGAGGCTGGCGGGCAAGCCAGGCGGTAAGATCGGTTTCCGCCCGTTCCAGAGCGCTGTGATTGAGCAGCTTTCTGAGAAACGCCACAGCCACCGCACGAGCCCTGAGGTTGAAACGGCCATCATCGTCCTGATTGCCAAGCGGCTGATGGACTCCAAGCTTGATGTAGAGCTGCTGTAATCGGTTTTGAACGCTGCGAACGGAGAGATTGCGTCTTTGGGCGATGGCGCGATCAGTCAATCCCAGCGCGATATCGATCAGGATCTCATATTCAGCTTCGGTGAAGCCGTTGACGTTGCCAAGGCTTCTTTGCTGCATCCCGCGCACTTCGCGGTCGATCACGCACTGGCTTTCAATGAAGATGCTGCGCAGCGCCAGCTTCAGCCGGTCGTCGGAAGCAGATTTCAAAACATAGCCATAGACGGCACCGACCGGAACGATGCGCGAGACGCCGCGAACGTAGGCTTCGTCCGAATAGTTCGACCAGAAGAGAATACGCGTCTCAGGCCGTTCCTTCCATATGGTGCGCGCCGCCTCGATGCCATTGCGCTGGCTCATCTGCAGATCCATGACGATATGGGCGGATTTGCAATCTCGCGCCAGTCGTTCGCCGGTATTGCCGTTTTCGGCTTCCAGCACGCCATCGCATTCGGGGAGGGCGGCGCGGATTGCTTCGTTGAGATAGGAGCGATGAAGCGGATCGTCCTCTATGATCAGAACTTTCATGCGGCGGCTCCTCCCACCGGCTGCGCCTTGGCGGGCAAGGTGACGCTGACCAGTGTCCCTCCGGATGGGCCGGCCGGTTTTATCGCGAAACGTGCGGAGATCAGACGCGCTCGGGTTCGCATGTTTTCGATGCCGCCACCCGATGGCCTGCGGGCGTTTCCAAGCCCAAGGCCATCATCCATCACGTCAATGGTCACCGTGCTGTCGGCTGCTTTCAGATGAACCTGAATATTGCCTGCCTGCGCGTGACGGATGGCGTTGTTGATGGCCTCCTGAGCGATACGAAAAAGGGCAATGGAAACCGACTGTTCAAGACAATCGATCGCCCCGCCGGTCTCGTCTTTCAGGGTCCAGGTCATGGTGGCTGCGCTCTCCTGGATCGATCGTTCGAGATGGTTTTCCACCGCCTGGGCAAAGCCGAAGAGCTGAAGGACCGAGGGTTTCGCTTCCTCGATGATCTGGCGAAGATCGTGCATGCTGTGCTGCAAACCGCGAAACAGCGGTTCAAGGGCGTCACCGGTGACATCGGGCTGGCGGGCAAGCCGCTCCAGCCGCCGCGCGAGGCGGGTCAGATCGGCCAGGATCTGGTCGTGCAGATCCATGCCGATACGTTGACGTTCGGCCTCCAATGCCTCAGTCAATTTCAGCGCACCAAGGCGAAGACCCTCCTCGCGGGCGCGTGCCTCGGCTTCCACGATTGCAGATCGTTTAGCCTGGTCAGCGGCGCGGATTGCGAAGAAATGAGGCGCCAATAGATCGGCAATGACCTGGGCGCTTTCGACATGCTGCATGGTGTAGAAACCGGTCTGGTGACTTGAGCAGGAAAGCGCGCCGATGACATGACCCTGCACTTTCAGGGGAACATGCAGACGGCTATGCAGCGATTGGTGGAAGATCGGGTGCGAAAAGGCGCCCTGGAAATGGAACTGCGGATCGCTCCAGGCATCGTGGGTTAGCAGATAATCGCTCTCGCCCCACAGAAGCGTGCGGATGGGGCTGTTGCTCACCGGAGCCGGAAAACGACGTCCCCAATCGGTCTCAAGCCCGCTCTCATAGGCGGTGTGAAATTGTTCGTCCACCAGCATGATACAGACGTCGAGATGATCGTGCGGGATCACATGACTGATTTCGGCAGCGACTGCCTGGATGACGGAGTGAAAGTCGAGCTGGCCAGCAAGGAGCCTCGATATGTTGAGATAGTGGTCGAAGACCGATTGCGGCGCCAGATTGCGCAAGGCACACCCTCCCAGGCAATGCGTCGACCACTTCTCCTCCGGCCGATCGCAGCATACGGATTTCCGACACCATTAAGCGCCGATCCGAGCCGTTCGTCCTGCGGGCTTGCGCATTTTTTCTGCGGGATCCCGCAAGGTCCCGTAGCTTAAGCGCCTGTACAATCGAAACAATCTCGGACATCCTGCTTGTACTGACAGGGGAACCTTCAGTGCAAATAATATTTTCGATCGTTCGTTGAGGAGCGCGTTCGAAAATCTTGGCCCGGAAGATGAAGTACGGGCTCATTGGGAGGAAAATATGAATATTACCAAGATGCTTCTGGCATCCGCCGTCATCGCCTGCGTTGCCGCGCCGGGTTCCGCTTTTGCTGAAACGTCATCCAAAAAGATTGCGTTGTCGAACAATTATGCCGGCAACTCCTGGCGCCAGGCCATGCTGACCAGCTGGCAGAAAGTCACGGGCGAAGCCGTGAAAGCTGGCGTCGTTGCTGCCGCCGATCCGTTTACAACGGCGGAAAATCAGGCAACCGAACAGGCCGCGCAGATCCAGAATATGATCCTGCAGGGCTATGATGCGATCGTCATCGACGCCGCATCGCCGACCGCGCTGAACGGTGCCATCAAGGAAGCCTGCGATGCCAAGATCGTCGTCGTTTCCTTCGATGGCATCGTCACCGAACCCTGCGCCTGGCGTATTGCCGTCGACTTCAAGGGCATGGGTGCCAGCCAGGTCGAGTATCTCGCCAAGAAGATGCCGAAGGGTGGCAATGTGCTCGAAATCCGCGGGCTTGCCGGCGTTTCCGTCGATGACGAGATTTCGGCCGGTATTCACGCGGCTGCCGCAAAATATCCGCAGTTCAAGATCGTCGGTTCGGTGCATGGCGACTGGGCGCAGGATGTCGCACAGCGCGCCGTCGCCGGCATCCTGCCGAGCCTTCCCGACATCGCCGCGGTCGTGACGCAGGGCGGCGACGGCTATGGTGCCGCACAGGCATTTGCAGCCGCCAAACGCCCCATGCCGACGATCGTCATGGGCAACCGTCAGGACGAGCTTGCCTGGTGGAAGAAGGAGAAGGACGCCAATCACTATGAGACCATGTCCGTCTCCATCGCCCCCGGCGTTTCCACGCTGGCCTTCTGGGTGGCTCAGCAGATCCTCGACGGTCAGCAGGTGAAGAAGGATCTGGTCGTGCCATTCCTGCGCATCGATCAGGACAATCTCGAAGCCAGCCTGGCCACGACGCAGGCGGGCGGTGTCGCCAATGTCGAATACACGCTCGATGACGCCAAGAAGGTCATCGCTGCGGCGAAATAATCGATATCGACAAGCAAATGAAGGCCGGTGCCGCCGACAAGGGCGGCGCCGGTTAGATGCAACGGCCGGCCGGACGATCCATGATTGCAGTCAAAGACAATAGTTCGATGAAGGAAGACACCGAGCGGCAAGCCGTCGTCTCGGCGCGCGGCATAAAGGTGCATTTCGGTGCGGTCAGGGCGCTCGATGGTGCCGACCTGACCGTCCATGCCGGCGAGTGCATCGGCCTTGTCGGGCACAACGGCGCCGGCAAATCGACGATCGTCAACGTCATCAATGGCGGTCTGAACCCGCATGAAGGAACGGTTGTATACGACGGCAACGATAAAGCGCACGGCATCAATGCCGCGCGTGCGCACGGCATTCGCTGTGTTTTTCAGGAGCTCTCGCTCGCCCCCAATCTGACCGTCGTCGAGAACATGCGGGTCGTTCATCACGGTCTCTCCGGTTGGAACTGGCGTCGCCAGGCAGCAACGATCGCGCGCGCGAAGCTCGATGAGATTTTTGCCGGCCACAAGATCGACGTCATGCGCAGCGTCGGTGAGCTTTCCATCGCCGAACGGCAAATGGTGGAGATTGCGATCACCTTCTGCACCGTCGGCGAGAGGCCGAAGTTGGTCATTCTGGACGAACCGACCTCATCGCTCGATGCCGGATTGGCGGCGCAATTGATGACCTATGTGCGCACGTTCGTGCAAGCAGGCGGCGCGGTGATGCTGATCTCGCATATCCTTGGCGAGATTCTTTCGACGGCAAGCCGGATTCTCGTCATGAAGGACGGTCGGGTCGTCGCCGATCGCGCCGCGCAGGATTTTAATGTCCGAAGCCTCGTTCAGGCCATGGGCAGCGTCGTCAAGGAACAGGACCGCAAGCACGGGAATGGGGAGCGTGCCGTCACGCCGCCTATCCTCGCTTTGCCATCGCGCCGGGGCAAGGGCCTGACCTTCGAGGTCCGCAAGGGCGAAGTGGTGGGCCTTGCCGGACTTGCGGGTCATGGGCAGACCGACATGTTGCTCGATCTCCATCGATCCCTGTCAAGCAATTGGCTGCCGGGCAGGCGGGAGAATATTACCTTCGTCGCTGGCGACCGCAGTCTGAACGGGACCTTTCCTCTGTGGAGCATCTTGAAGAACCTGAGCATCGCATCGCTCGGCGATCTCTCGAAGATGTCGCTCGTCAACAAGGAACGAGAGGGAAGCCTCGGAGCCGAGTGGAAAGGGCGCATCGAAATCCGCACACCTGCCATGGAGAATGGCATCCTGTCATTGTCCGGCGGCAATCAGCAAAAGGTCCTGTTTGCCCGCGCGCTTGCGACCACTTCGCCGATCGTGCTGATGGATGATCCCATGCGCGGCGTAGATATCGGCACCAAGCAGGAAGTTTATCGCATTCTGAACGATGAAGCTGCCGCAGGCCGAACCTTCATCTGGTACTCCACCGAAATGGACGAAATCCGCCTTTGCGACCGCGCCTATGTCTTTCGAGACGGCGCTATCGTCGCGGAGCTGGTGGGAGAGGAAATCACGGAGGAAAACGTGCTGGCAGCTTCCTTTGCCGGGGAGGGCGCATGATCCGTCCGTCGTCCGCTAGTTTGCGTCTGCTCATCCCGGCGCTGTCGCTCGCCGTTCTGCTCATTGCGGTCTTCTATCTCCAGCCGCGGGCCATGAGCTATATCGGGCTCAATCTCCTTTTCAATCTCGCCGTGCCGATCGCGCTCGCAACGATCGCGCAGATGATGATCATGTCGGTCAACGATCTCGATCTATCGATGGGGACATTCGTCAGCTTCACGGCTTGCGTGGCCGCGACCTATCTGCAGTCGTCACCGCTCCTGGGCATCCTCATTCTCGTTGCCGCGATCACCGTATATGCCGTCATAGGCGTGATCATCTACATCAGGGACTTGCCGTCGATCGTCGTCACCCTCGGCATGAGCTTCGTCTGGGGCGGCTTTGCGGTGCTGCTGCTTCCCGCGCCGGGTGGCACGGCGCCCGATTGGGCGCGCTGGCTGATGACCTCGAAGCCGCCGCTCGTCCCCATGGCGATCGTCGCGAGTGTCGTGATCGCGCTGATTTCGCATCTAATCGTCATGCGCTCCTCGTTCGGCGTGCTGATCCGTGGCGTCGGCGGCAATCAACGTTCGCTTGAGCGCGCCGGCTGGTCTGTCGTCACCTTGCGCGCGGCTGCCTATGGGCTGGCCGGCCTCTTCGCCGTGCTATCAGGCGTCGCGCTGGTCGGGCTTACCACCTCGGCGGATGCAAATATCGCGCTGCGCTACACGCTTCTGTCGATTGCCGGCGTCATTCTCGGAGGCGGGGAATTCATCGGCGGCCGCGTTTCCCCGGTAGGAGCCGTAATCGGTGCGCTGACACTGACCTTGGCGGGCTCTTTCCTGTCATTTCTGCGGATCTCGCCAGATTGGCAAATCGGTGCCCAGGGCGCCATCCTGATCATCGTGCTCGCGCTGCGGCTCTTGCTCAACCGTGTCGAAAAGCGGGAGAAACAATCATGATTGCTTTTCGGGCGCTTGGTCGGAAGCCCTGGATCTGGTCCTTCTTCGCCACCATCATTGTCTGGCTCATCACCGTGCTCTTCACCGGTGGCGCGAGTTCCATCGGCCTCTCGCAGGCAGCGCTGACCTTCGCCGCCTTTTCCGTGATCGTCGGCATCGGGCAGATGTTCGTCATCACGCTCGGTCCGGGCAATATTGATCTTTCAGTGCCCGCCACGATGACGCTTGCCGGCACGGTCGCGCTCAAACTCATGAATGTCGAGGACGGCATGATCGTGCCCGGCCTGCTGGTGTCAATCCTCATCGGCCTTGGCATCGGTATCGGCAATTATGCCCTAATCAAGCTTTTGCGCATCCCGCCCATCATTGCGACATTGTCGATGAGCTTCATCATCCAGTCGACGGCAATCTGGAGCAATCGTGGCCTGCGCATCAAGCCGCCGGATCAACTGGCCGATTTCACCACGTCCGGCTTCTTCGGCATCCCGAATGTGGCAATTGTTGCTCTTCTGCTCTCGGTCTTTGCCTGGGTGCTTTTGGAGCGAACGATCTACGGTCGCTGGATATCGGCAATCGGCCAAAGCATGTTCGCGGCGCGGATGGCAGGCATTCCCGTCGACGGAACGCGGCTTGCTACCTATGTGCTTTGCGCTGTGCTCGCCTCAATCTGCGGCTATCTGCTTGCGAGCTTTTCCGGTGGCGCGGCCCTCAATATGGGCTCCGAATATCTGCTGATGTCGATTGCCGTGGTCATTATCGGCGGAACCGCGGTTGCCGGCGGCGATTCGAACGTGCCGGGCATATGGGGCGCGTCCCTTTTCATGTTTCTGGTCGTCTCCATGCTGAACACCTATGGGTTCGGCGCCGGGCCGAGGCTCATTCTGACCGGCCTGACCATCATTGCCGTCATTCTTGTTGCAGGCGGACGCCCCATCGGCGGACGCTGACACTGTTTCCCCAGCAGTTTTTAGGACAATCGAAATGTCAAACGACTCCTCCTCCCTTTATGAAATCTACGATACCCGCTTCCGGAACCTCGTCGTTCCAAGTGCCGGGCTGGAGGAGCTTTATTCAGACTGCCGCTGGGCGGAGGGACCTGTCTGGTTCGCCGATAGCGGATGCCTGATATGGAGCGACATTCCCAATGAGCGCATGCTGCGATGGGTGCCGGGCGGCGGCGTCTCGATCTTCCGCGCGCCGTCGAATTTTGCCAATGGCAACACGCGCGACCGGCAGGGGCGGTTGATCTCCTGCGAACATGGCGGTCGCCGGGTCACGCGCACGGAAATTAACGGCTCGATCACGGTGCTTGCCGACAGTTACAAGGGCAAGCGCCTGAACTCTCCGAACGACGTGATCGTTCGCTCCGATGGGTCCATCTGGTTCACCGATCCGACCTACGGTATCCTCTCGAACTACGAGGGTTACAAGGCGGAGCCTGAACAGGCGAGGCGCAATGTCTACAGGCTCGCTCCGTCAACGGGCGAATTGGAGATCGTCGTCGACGATTTCCGCCAGCCGAACGGCCTGGCATTTTCTCCCGATGAGACGAAGCTCTATGTTGCCGACTCTGCCGCCAGCCACGACATCAGCGCCCCGCGGCACATTCGCGTCTTTGACGTCGTCAATGGAAAGAAGGCGACGGATGGCCGGGTCTTCTGCAACATCGACACCGGCATACCGGACGGCTTCCGGGCCGATATCGAAGGCAATATCTGGACAAGTGCCGGCGACGGCGTCCATTGCTTCGCAGCTGACGGCACCTTGATCGGCAAGATCAAAATACCCCAGACAGTCGCCAACCTCACCTTCGGCGGCCCGCGACGTAACCAGCTATTTATCACGGCAACGCAATCGCTTTATCGCGTCTTCACGACCGCAACGGGTGCGCAGATGCCGTGAACGAGCCGGTGTGTCGTAGATAATGTTGATTGATGCTAGCCGACCTCCGCCACATCGGAGATCGGAACTTGATCCAAACAGCGACAGCGACGGGCGATTTCCCTGAATGCCAAAAGGAAGCGGCTTATGGCGAAAACTGGACAGGTTATAGACTTCGCGAGACTGACAAGAAGGGTTTTCGCGTCTTTAGGCTGCGTTGGGGCTTAAACCGCCGCTCAAGACAATCGCGGTAGCCGATGCCGATCAACGGTGCTGCCTTTATCGACGCTCGAAATCTTGAGGCGGAAATTCAGGGCATGGTGGATGACGCTACGCGATCGATGCGGTTTCGTGATGGCGCGACACTTGCCTCCTATGTCGCACCGTACATCGACATGGGCAGCGCCGGCGCGGGCCTTCATCACCCGGCGCGATCAGATCTGGGCCTGTTGCTAGGCCCAGCTTGAGAAAGCGCAGACCTCCGAACGCGGCGCAGCCATGAGCGATGGCCGGCTCGAAATCGATCCAGACCGGGGTGGTGGCAGCCTCGAGCAATGTGGCGCCCGAATATTTCCGTTCATTCGTCTTGTCGAGGATGGCCAACACCTCGACACCTCTGGCCGACGCCCGCTGTAGAGCATGAATGATCGACAGCGAGGTGAAGCCATAAGCCTGGACTCGGATGGAGGATCGAGCATGGTCGATGGCGTCAACGATCCTGCCCTCACACCGTTCGCCCGGCGTAAAGCAGACGGAAACGTTCGCCTCGACCGGCTGTCCTGCAAGGGCGTTTGAGGCGATTACCAGTAGAACAACAAGGATCGTGACAACCTCAAGCACGTAGATCCCTGCATTAGAGACCTAGGCGATGAATCGATGTCGCGTAGGCGCCCAAGCTTGTACCCCGGCCCTCCACCACAATTTGCATACCTGGCTTCAGCGGCTGCCTCAAGTCATCCTGCACGGAACAGAGACTGTCGAAGAACCATGGCAAATCGTGAAGTTCAATCGGCGAATAGCATCCTCGCCCCCCGTGGCCGTCCGCTTTCGCCACGGTATAGATGAATTCGACATGGTGGCCTGCAATTGCTGCGACCAGCATCGGCACCCCGTCGGTATTGGCGCGTCTCGTGGGCGTGCTCGGAATCATTATGGCATCGTTGAAGAACGATATGTGGATAGCCGATTGGAAACAACCGGAAGATGAAGCCGGAGGAGACAGAAATTCGCAGAGAGATCACGAATGATGCGCGCGATGTCGGCAGTTTGATATTCGCGATCATGATCCTGTTGGCGCCGATCATCATTGGCGCGCCGGCGCTTCTGCGATATCTCGGATGGATCTTGGCCTAAAAAGATGTCAACAAACAGTTGACACTGTCGTCTTTTTGCTTACACAGTCCTGAGCATGATCAAGACGTTTCGACACAAGGGCCTAGCGGATTTGTTTGAGACCGGCAAGACCGGGAAAATAGATCAAAAAATGCATTCCCGGATTTTGAAACGCCTTGACCGCTTAGACGTGGCCGAAAAACCGGAAGAGTTGAATCTCCCTGGCTTCGATTTTCATTCACTGAATGGCTTTAATCCTACACGCTACGCAGTTCATGTGAACGGACCATGGTGCATCACTTTCGAATTTGACGGCAAAGACGCAACTCGTGTCGACTATGAACAATATCACTAGGAGTAACAAAATGACCGAATATGTAGCTCGCCGTTCGCCCGACAGGTGCCCTACTCATCCGGGCGCGCTCCTTGAGGATGTCATCGCTGATACTGGTAGGAGCAAGTCCGAGATCGCCAAGATGCTCGACATTTCGCGGCAGCATCTTCACGACATTCTCCGCGGGAAAAAGGGTGTTTCTCCGATCATCGCGGCGCGCCTCGGCAAGTTGTTTGGGGACGGGACTGGAGTTTGGCTTCGCATGCAAGCTGCCTATGACGCTTGGCATGCAGAACGAGACCAGGATTTATCGACCATCCCCACGCTTCAGGTTGCGTGACATCGAGGCGCCCAACCTTTTGCGTTGCAAATATCACAGCCTGACGATGGGCATCTCAAAAATGTTCTTGTCAGGCTTGACCTGCATGTCCTCGAGCGCGCTGAGCCTTACAGGCGCGGGTTTCACCAACCCTGCACGCTATCGACGGACAGCTCCGGCCCGCTGTGGCGAACCCGGACAATTGCGGTTCTTCCATCTCCGATTCCCAACCCGCGCTAAGAAAGCTGTCCATTAACTGTAAGCGATGACGTGAGGCCATTACTTTTGGAAGTTCCAATAGCATGAGGGCGTCGAGATCGGTCGATGACCAACCTGCGGCGATGCGTTCAAGGGTTTGCGTCAGCCAGGCCAGTCGCTGTCGCGCACCAATGCCAGAAGGCTATCTGGTCCTTTTCGGAAGTCGATCGGGGAGGCTGGCCAAAAAGATTTTCGACCAGCCGGAATCATGCAGCGCACCGCTCGGATCAGCTTAAATAAATGCGGTTCGTCGATGGCAGCATTCACGCTGATCACTGTGTTATCGATGATAACGTCCACTGTGGAGCAATCAGCGGTTGTCGCCATAGACACCGGATCGACATCGGCCACCGTGGGCAGAGCTGCCGCCTTTTGCCTAGCCTTGCGCCGCCACGTAAACAATTCGACGGATCGATGCCGATACGCCGCGCTATTGCCCAGACGCTGGCTCCAGGCTCCATCGCTTCGGCCACCGCATTCATCGGACCAACGGCAAAACTGCCGCGGATCGCCCTCTAAGCGACCGGCTACAGCTTCAGACATAGCAATTCCCACCAAGCTCACTTGTTCACAAGAAGAAGCCCGATGCCCCGTCACCGCCAGACGGGACAATGCACCGCTTACGCGCAGCCGACCATTGCCGAGTTCATGACCGGGCTGGAAACGCAGTTTCCGCTGGTGCGGCCGGAATAGCCCTGTCTCAACTTCGTTGGGGGCGAGGCAGGGCTCGGAGGCTAGGCAACCGACCTCCGATGCGAATACCGGTTGTGGGCAGAAGTCTTCGCACAGTGACGCAATAAAGTCTGTCGCTTAACTGTAGCTGAAAAACTGGCCCTGCCGGTGGGGCCGAGCAGGACCAAGCACAGGGAAAACACTCATGTGCGCGAGTGGAGTTAACCGGGATAGGGCTAGCTCGCGGCCAAATGCTAGCATTGAATGTATTTCTTGTGAAGTTTTCTGCAACCCACGAGGTACGGCACTTCACCTCCCGCTGAAGCGTTTCAGGACATTCTAATTCGTCGCGAACGCGGGCCGGGTGCTTCGCGGTGCGTGGAGCATCCGCCTCATCATCGCGGGCGGCGGGGACGCGGCGTGATCGAAGCACTATTTCGCGGGTAGAAGCCGGCAGCGACAGGAGATATAGCGACACAGGCCGTCATGCCTGCTCGCATAAGTGGGACTTCAGGCTCGGATGTAGATCTTCTTAAGTCGAACTCTGCTGAACTTTATCGGTTTTCGATATGTTGTGAATCCGAGCGGCATCAATACCCGCCCGGCTGTGGGTGCTTGGCAAGCATGAGGTCCCGTAGCCCGCGGCTGCCGTCACGGTTGCCGGTAGCGGCGACTGCGGTGAAGATGAGTTCGGCATCGTCGTACATCTTGAGATTGAGATAGCAGTATCCGCGCAGCACCATGAGATCGACGCGCTCCTGCTGCAATTGCGCGCGCTGGTCGAGATAGAGCAGCGTCTCGTGGTAGCGCTTGCTCGAAAAGGCTGATAATGCGCGATCGGAGAGTATGGCCACCTGCAGTTCTGCAGCGCGTTGATGGTTCATTGGAGCCTTGGTTGCGGCCGCCGCTGCGTTGTTGGCGAGGCCTGCACGAAGATAGGCAAGGCTTTGGCCATAGGCAGCCTCTTCCCGCGACTTGGGATCGGTGTTGTTCAATGCAACGCCAAAGGCTTCCACGGCCTCCATCGGCCGATTGAGGTTCATCAGGCACCAGCCGCGCGACAAGGCATTGGCGGGCGTGAGCAGCTCCGCATTGACGGTGGTCGTGCATCCGGATGGCTGCCGCGCTGCGCGCGCAGGCGCTCTGGTGCGGGTTTCCGGTTCGGCATATTCGACTGGCGGGATACGCCGCCCAGGCACGACTGGCTGCGCCGCGATTGGCGCGTTGGCACTGGGCTGCGCTGCAGGAACTTGAGCTGCGACCTGAGGAGTAGCAGGCAATGCATATTGCGCGCTGCCCTGTGGCGTTGTCTGTGGTGGTGTTTGCGACGAGGCTTGCTCTGTCGGCTGCGCTGTCTGGTTGGGGGAGGGCAATGGCGCGGAGGTGGGTGAGCGCTGCGCCGGCTCGCCGAGGACGGCGATGCGTTGCGAGCGGCCGGCCCAAAGCCGTTGGACCTCGGCGACACCCTGCCGGTCGTTCAACTGATTGCGCGTGATTGCAAGACCATAGGCGGAAGGTTCGTCATCCGGCTTCCAGCGCAGGGCCGTCTCGAACCAGCGGGCGGCCGCCTGCGGTTGGTTCAGCGTGCGGGCGTACCAGCCGAATTGCTGTGCCGTCGGCACATATTTCTCTTTCACGATCTCGGCGGCAACGCGCTGCAACACGTCCTCACCGAGATTGGCGGGCGGCTGCAGGGCCATCAGATTGGCGGTCGCAGCAAGATAGGTCGCCATCGCATCCTTGGATTCGTTGCGCCATTTGTACATGGCGTCTTCGGCTTCCTGAGGCTTGTGGTCGGCAATCAGAACCAGGGCCAGTCCCTGGGAGATCGTTGCGGAATCGTCTTTCTCATGCGCGGCTTTGAACCATTGTCCAGCATCGCTGTAGTTGCCGCGGCGCAGATAGTACCAGCCAAGGAGCGTATCATCCGATGCCAGGCCCTGGCTGCGGGCGATACGTTCGACTTGAGACAGATAATCCTGCGCGACCGTCAGCTTGGGATCTTCATTGCCCTGGGCTACGAAACGGCGGGCAAGATCGGTCCTGATACTGTCAAACTCCCGTCCGCCATTGCCGTCGGGTCTCTCGAGCGCCAGCAAGTCCTGCATCGCCCGGTACGGTAGCAGGCCCGCAGCCTTCTGGATGGTGGCGAGCCTTTCCTGCGGATTGGTGCAGGCTTTCAGAACATATTTGTAGGCGTCCTCGCCGCGCGCCGCGCGATCCGTGCGGATGAAGGCCTCGGCAACACGCCAGAGGACGTCTATGTCGCTGCAGGTCAGCAGGCTCGGCGTGTTGGCGCCGACATCGATCACGGTCGCGTATTGTTTGAGGTCGGAGGCGTTGACAAGCCGTGTGCGGGCTTCTGCTATGTTAAGGCGCTCAAGGAGATCGGCGGGCGGCTGCCAGCCAGTTTCGGCCGTCTGGCGATCGGAAATGGCCTTGCGCACCTCTGCATAGCGGCCCTCCGAATAGAGCTGCCACATGGCCTCAAGCTGCTTGTCGCCATTTTGCGGGACAGCCAGCGGATCGGCGGGCGGCGTCCAATTGGGATAGAGCGCCTGCAGGCGCGAGATCTCGGCCTGCAGTCTTGCCTTGTCGCCACGGCTGGCAAAATAGCGCAGTGCGCTTTCATCCACCTTAGGCGGGTTATTGCCGGGTTGAGCCTGCCCCTGTTGCTGCGATGACGGCTGTTGTGTCGATTGCGGTGGCGGCGTGGTCTGTGCGACCGAATCCGATGTGACGGGGCTTGTCTGCTGCGTGCTCGAAGGCTCGGCAAGTACCGGGGATGGTGCGTTTGCCTGTATATGATCGGCAAGTGCCCGCAGATCGACGGGTTGTCCGGAGTTGCCGCCCTGCGTCATGTCGCCGGCGAGCGTGATCTGCGGTTCCAGGCGACTGGATTTTGCCAGCTTGATCTTGTCCTCAGGCGAGTCGTGATCCTTCGTTGCGAGCGTAAACCCCGCCACAGCGACGGCCGTGAAAGCCATAATCAAGGTGGACTTTATAAACACTCCGGGTGTTTCTCCGCGATGAAAGCCAGGCTCAATAGTTGCAAGGTAGCCGGGTAATAAAAGGATGGTGCGAACTGCCTGACCGAGGCCGGCAGTTTCGTTCCATTCACCACACACGCCACAACATGGTTAACAATTTCGTAACCGGGATCGGAAAGCTGGTCCTTCGGCCTGCCGGTTGTAAGGTCGATTGTCGCCGGCACATCTCCCTCGACAGTCATGCCTTGCCGCAGATGCGTGAGCAGGGCTTTGTCGTCTATGCCGGCCCGCGCCAGGTAAAGCGGGATCCTGACGGCATTATAGCCGAATTCCGCCTCGAAGCCGGCGGCGGGCTCCGGCTTGGCCTTCAGGCTGACCCAATCGGCCGGAAGCTTGCGTGGGCCGAACTGCATCGTGCGCAGCAAGGCTAGGCCATCGTCTTTCAGCTTCTGCCAGCGGTCGGAAGGCGCCAAGAGCGCCATGACCGGAAACGCCTCGAAGATCCAATAGGATGGATTGATGACAGGGCCGTCCTTGCGACCCGGCGGCAGATATCCATCCACACCCGGGATAAGCAGCGTCCGCCCTTCGGAATTGACGACCACATGCGAGAGGATTGCCTTGGCCATATTCGCAGCGGCCTGCAGATAGTCCTTCCTGTGCCAGGCCGATCCTGCAAGCGCCAGGGCATAGGCGATCAACATGTCGCCGTCGGAAGCGTCGTTCGTGTCCGTGACGTGAGGCGTGACGGCAGGATCCCATTTCCAGACGGCGAGACCATCGTCGCGGAGCAGGAGTTCTGTGCGGGTAAAATACCAAATCTGCTCGAAATCGGCCGGATTGTTGGCGAGATAGGCAAGCAGCAGACCGTAGCCTTGCCCTTCGCTGTGGCTGATACCATTATTGCCGTTGTCAATGATACGGCCGTTCTGATCGAGGAACCTCGCTTTATAGGCCGCCCAGGCTTGCGGATCGATCGCGGCACGCTGAGCTGCGAGTGGCTGGACCGCCATCAGGGCGGTTGCGGTGCAGATCGCAAGAAGGGAGCGCCAGCCTCTCATTCGCGCCTGCCGATCTTCGAAAGCACGCTCGCCGTGCTGATGCCGAGCAGGAAGGCGGCGGCTACGAACAGGAGTGCGTAGGACAGTATGTTGCTGGAAAGCCAGTTTGCGGCGATCAACCGATAGTTTGTCAGCGACCAGGGCTGGGAGGTGATGAAGGTGAAGCGGCTGACGGGAGTTGTATCGATCTTTCCGGTCTTGCCAGAATAGACGGTGATGCGTCCGCCGATCTCAGACCATGTGCTCTGCGCGGTCATTGCCTCCACGCCTGAGCGCAGATCCTGGGCGCTCGGTGCGGTCACAACGGTCCAGCCTGCATCATTGGTCGGATTTGCCTCCTGGGCGATCAGAAGGCTGTTGGCGTTCGACGGCGTGAACACCTGCTCCGAGCTGGGCATGAAGCGCAGCGAGCTCAGCGTGATATCGAAATTGCGATGCAGCCATTGCTGGAAGTGTTCCATCTGCCCTTGCAGCAATCCGCCGCTGATGCGGGAGCGCCAATCGGCGATCGTCACGGAGGCTTCCGGCGTGCCGGGCTGACCCGGGGCGGGCGGACGCCAGGCTACCTGGCTCGACGAGGAGATGTTCATTTGCGTGAGGACCGTCGACGGCAGTTGTGAGACGGAGCCGATGAACAGCGCGTTGCGGGTCCCGACTGTGTTTGAGGAGGCCGTCGGGTCGACGGCGATGGGATGTCCGGCAATGAGCGCCATTCGACCCAGGAGTGTCGCGGCCGCAGATAGCGTGTCGGCATCCGCCCGGTCGATGAAAAGCGCGGTCGGCTCGCTGCCACGATTGTAGGGGTAGCCGGTACCGGCGAATGCGGCAAGGTTGGGCCGCTGCGCAACCCTCGCAAAATCCGGGATGCGGAACTGGCTGGTATCGAACAAAGCAAAACGGGGTGTCGTGCTCGACGTTGCGGCCGGCGCGCACACGGAATCCTCGTCGGCCAGCAATATGGCTTCCAGCGTGATCGTGTTCAGGCCTGGCTTGAAATGGCGCATGGTGATGCGGATGGGCAGCTGCCGGAAGATGCCGCCCCCGGTCGCGGTGATCGGCTTCGTCGTGGCGATGCTGCCGTTGACGTAGACGTCGATATGGCTGCCCGGCCGCACATCCTTGGCATAGGCTGCATCAAGCAGGATGGTGGCTTCCCCATAGGCGTTCGCGTAGAAATCGGATGGAATTGCCACATTGAAGCTGGTGTGGAAGCGCCGCCCGGAGAATTCGGTGGTTTTGACCCCCAGCTGATCGAAGGAGAGGCTGGTATCGGAGTAGATCAGCGGCGCATCCGGGGCCGTCCAGCGCTGTGTCACCAGCAGATCGCGGCGGGTATTAGGGTCGCGGTCGGTCGGAGAAACCACCATATCGATTGCAGAGGAAATCGCCTGCCAGGATGGACCGCTGATAAGCAAGAGCTGCTGACCGCTACGCGGATCGGTCGCAAACGTTGCCAGAGCTCCATTTTGCGCCGCGGCCGGAACGGCAAAGACGGGTTGCAATTCCGCCGGCGTGCCGACGATAACGGCCATTTTGCCAGGACCTGGCAAGGGCAGCGCGTCCGTGTCGAACGAGAAGGTTTCGTTGGGCATTCCGCTGAGCAGGGCAAGGCCCTGCGCGAGGCGCAGGATCGGCTTGGTCGTCCCGGGTTGGGCAAGCGCCGGCACCACAAGATTGAACTGTGTCTTTCCGGCTCCGTCGACACCGATCGCGCGGATTGCATCGGTGGTCGATAGTCTTTCCGCCTCACTGCTGGCGAAGCTCAGATAGGTTTTCGCGGGATCGATGTCCGACCAGAGCTCGTAGGTCGAGGGGATATCGCAATCGACGCGGTGGCGTTGCGCTACCTCGAAGGTCAGCAGATTGGCGCCGGGTTGCAGAAGCCCGCGCGGCACGTCGAAAGTGACATCCGATTCGTTATCGGAGGAGCCGATCTGCTGCTGGTGCACGACGCGGTCGTTCAATAGGACGGTAAGCTGCGATGTTTCCGGAGCAACGACGACAGCGTTCTGATAGGCAAAGCTCAATTTCGCCGGTGCCGCTGCCTGTTCGGGCGTCAGATAGATCGACCAGGACCTGCGATCGGCCTCACCCTCCAATCGCAATTTGGCGAAAGGAACGACATAACGCCGAAACGCGGGAGTGGATGCAATGGCGGTCGCCGGTTTTGCCTTCGGCGTTGCCTGCGGACTTGCCTGAGCTGGGGCGACGGGTGTTGTGGCCTGCGGGGCAGCGGTTTGCGGCGTGCCGGCTGGCGGCGTTGTGACCAGAGGCGGGGTAACCTGTGGAGTAATGGTCTTAGGTGCAATGGCCTGGGGAATTGCGGCTGAAGGCGCCGTCGTCTTGGGTGGTTCGACCTGTGGTGTCGTCGTCTGCGGTATGATGGTCTGCGGTACTGTCGGCGATGCGCCCTTCGGCCGCTCGCCCGACATGTCGAAAGGTGCTGTCTGCGCCTGCGCGGCCGCAGCGCCAAGAAGAATAATAAGAGTAAGAAGAATATGGGTAGGCAGGATACGGTTCATCAGCTTCTCGCCTTCGCCTCCCGCCGCTGCTGGGGGCGATCCGAGCCCACGCCCCTGAAGAGATAGATCAAACCGCGGCTGGTCTGATAGAACGACAGGCTCAGGAACCAGATCGTTCCCCGGATGATGCCTGGGTTGCGCCGTCGCGCTTGCTGGAACTTCGTCCATTGATCGGAATTGGCGAAGACGAGATCGGCAATCAGGCGATGGTCGGCAGCGCCCTTCGGGATATACTGGCACCCAATGGCTGTGATGTCGCCCATATGCTCGATATTGCGGATCGCGACCGACAAGGTCACCATGTCGGCACCACTATAGGGCTGGAAGCGAATGGTGGCTTCCGAACCGACCTTGATCGATGCCATCCCCCTGTTGAAGACGTTCAGCCTGGCGCCATGGACGGAAACATCCTCGATGGATGCGGAGTTCCAGTTGCCGTCGGTCCCGAATTCGCTGCGCCGATCCACCCTGACGCGCCGAGAGGATGCCCGCTCCCCGCGTTCCGAGACGACGCCAAGTGCGCAGCCGGATAGGATGAGATTGATGAGGTTCCAGCCCCCGACGACGAGCGTCACATCCGCCTTATAGGGTTCCGCATAGACGCGGTATATGGTGACCGCCAGCGCAATGACCTGAACGGCGAAGATGACGAAGAACGGACGGCTGATCTCCGAGAGCCGGCTGACGGCGATCGATTCGTCCTTGGCGGTGACCTTGAAGGTCGGCTTACGCGGATTGAGCATGACCGAAACGACGGCGGGCAATAGATGCACCGTCTGGACATATTCATAGAGCTCGGAAATCCACGGCCAGCGGAACGAGCCATAGAGGTAATTCTGCATCATCAGGTTCACGAGCATGTAGGCAAGCGTGTAGGCGAGGAATTCGCTGCCCGACGCCGTAAAGATCTCGAGGTCGAAGAACAGATAGAAAAGCGGCGCGAACAGGAAAATGACGCGCGGGAATGGAAAGAGCCAAAAGAGCGTCGAAGACATGTAGCAGAGGCGCTGCGGCAGCGTCAGGCCGCGCTTCAGGAGAGGAAAGCGGAAGCGCAGGATCTGCATCATGCCCTGCGCCCAGCGGCTGCGCTGGCCGATGAAGCTGGCAAAGGTCGCCGGCTGCAGGCCGGCAATCAGCGGCTTGTCGACATAGATGCTGTTCCAGCCGGCTCCGTGCAGCGCAAGCGCGGTTTCGCAATCCTCAGTGATGCTGATGCCGCTGAAGCCGTTTTGCGATTCCAATGCCCGACGGCTGAGTACCGCGGCAGACCCGCAGAAAAAGGCCGCGTTCCATTTGTCCAGGCCGCGCTGAATGATGCCGTAGAACATCTCGTTCTCGCTCGGCATGCTGTCGAAGGTGCGCAGGTTGCGCTCCAGCGGATCAGGATTGATGAAGAAATGCGGCGTCTGCACGAGGAAGAGCTTTGGATCGTCCTCGAAATATCCGACCGTTTCGAGTAGAAAATCGCGCGCAGGCGCATGGTCGGCGTCGAAGACGGCAATCAACTCGCCGCTCGAATGCTCCAGCCCGTTGTTGAGGTTGCCGGCCTTTGCATGTTCGTTGCGCTCGCGCGTCAGATATTCGACGTCCAGATCGGCGCAAAGCTGCTTGAGTTCATTGTGGCGTGCGATCGCAGCCTGTGATTCCAGAACCTTCGTCGAGTTGCGCTTTTGCGCGGTGCCACCGTCGTCCAACAGCCAAACCCTGAGCTTATCGGCCGGATAGTCCATCGCCTTGGCCGAGGCGAGCGTATTGGCAAGCAGATTGGTATCTTCATTATAGGATGGTACGAATACGTCCACCGTCGGGAAATTCTGTGTCTTTGTCGCGCGTGCGGTGCGTGGAGGCAGGGGTGTTGCGACGATGAACAGGCTGAGCATCAGCATCGCGACATTGTACATTTCGGCGAGATAGAGCAGCAGGCCCGGGATGAAGTTTTCCGGCTGGTTGATCGGCGGCAGCGTGTAGGAGGTGCGCCAATAGACATAGCGCAGCACGATGGCGGTGCCGAAGGCCAGGGCGATCAGCCGCCAGGTACCCTGGCGCTTGAGGACCTTGATGACCGCCATGATGGTAACGACAACCGTGCCGGCAATCAGCTGGGTTTGAAGGTTGACCGGCAATGTGATCAGCACGATGCCGCATAGCGCTATCACGGCCCATATAAAGATGCTGCGTGCTGTGTGCATCGGTGTCCCTTCAAAGGTATTGCCAGACGCCATCCTGGCGTCTCCAAGCCGTTCCGCTTGCTAGCGGCACGCCTGGGATATGCCAGCTTCTGCGTTACAGTCCGGTAAAGGCACGATGATATTGCTTGCCGTATTTGTGGGTGGTGGCTGTACCATCGAGCTTGGCCCGCTTGCGCCATTCGTCTGTGGCTCCTTGCTCTGCCCCTCCGGCAAGGGTACGCGTGGCCCGATCATTGGCGGCAAAGTCGGCTGGATCTGTGGCTTCGGCTGTGAAACGGCCGGGCGATGAATGACAACGGGACGCACTGCCGGAGGGCTGTTTTGATAGCCAACGCTGATCGGCGGTGTACGATAGGCCGTTGTGTCGGGATAGACCAGCTGGCCGGGCTTGCCGAGGACTGCATCGGCGCCGCGAGGCTCGCCGAAGGGGCTCAGTGCGGCACCGGTGAAATGGCCGGCGATTGTGTAACCATAGACCGTGCTCAGGAGCTGGCGTTCCGTCGCATGGGCGTCGCAGAGCCGGATGCGCACCTGCACCATGCCGAAATTGCGTTGCTCCTGCGATGGGGCTAAGCCGGCCTTCACCTGCTGCCAGGCATAGAGGCAGGTATCGCCGGCCCTGCTTTGGCCGGAGGCATAGCCAAAGGGTCCGTAGCCGTTCTGGACGAATATCGCCGAGCGAGCGAGCCGCACACCGGGGATCGCCGCCGCCATTTCACGAGCGATTGCACGCTCGCTGACCGTATCGAACGGCCTGCTTCCGAGCCCAGGATTCGAGCCGGTTATACCGAGAAACTGCACCTTGAGAAAATTCTGGCCGGGAACGGAAGAGGACGTGAAAAGAGAGATTGTCTGCTCGACGTCCTTGGCATGCCTGCGTTCTACGACATTGATGATCGCCGGGCCACCTGGGGGCGGGAAGGCCAGCGCCTTGTCGGCAGCAACAGTTTCCACGCCGATCGACTGGCGAACCTGGCCGGTTGTGGAGCATCCGACACCAAGACAGGCCAATATCATCAACGCTATTGCTTTTGAAAAATGCATCTCGGGATCGCGGCAATCGTGTGGTCACATTCATCGCAAATTGCGCGACGCTCTTTAGAATCAAGCCCTTGTATTCAGTATAGCAAAGAAAGGCGATTATGGTTAATCGAGGGTTAATTTCGCTTGATTGACTCTCCGAAGCGGCCGGAAATCCGCGCCGAATACAGCCTGTCGCGCCGACTGCGCGAGCAGGCGACACGTTGCGAAGAATGCGGTAGAGCCGCAAGCGGCAAGCGGATGAATTTTCTAACTATTTCATCCCGCGAAATGCGATCTGTACAGCCCGGTTCAAGGCGACCGGCAGCACCGACATATGGTTCTCTCCGGCATATTCCTCGAAGGTTACCGTTTCTGTGGACGAAGTCAGCTTAGCCCATCTGCGCGCCATCTCGCGGGCGAGCTGCACCGTGCGGGTTTCCTTTGCGCGTTCCAGTCGCTTTTGTTCCTCCGGCGTACCCTTGTGAAAGGGCGCAAGGGTCTCGCCTTCATATTGGCCGGCGGAAAGATGCAGTTCAATATCGAGAGTGTCCTGAAGTCCGTCGAGAAATGCACTCTCGGTCGACAGAATAGCGGCGTCTTCCCAGTAGATCGCCGGGCTTGCCGAAATCCAGCGGTTGAAGGCCGCGGGTTTCGTCAGCAGTGCGTAAAGCACGAAAAGGCCGCCGAACGAATGGCCGAAGAGCGTCTGACGCGATCGGTCGATCGGAACCTGCTCTTCGACCCAGGGCTTCAATTCGTTTTCGATCAGCGCCAGGAAATGCTCCCCGCCGCCTGTCCTCACATCGGGCGTGTCCGGAAAGAACGGTGGATAGACCCGGCCCGGCGGTGGGCTCAGGTCCCAGGAACGGCGAAGCGGATCATACGGCTCGTCCGTGGGATAGCCGATGGCGACGACGACGCCTTCGCCGACATTGGTTCCGTTCGGGTAGCTTGCCTGCACCTTCAGCGCATCGACGGCAGTGGCAAAGCAGGCGTTGCCATCCGTCAAATAGAGGACCGGCCATCCCTCCGGCGGAACCGGCTTGCTGGGGCGATAAAGAAAAATCCTGTGCGGCTGATCGGCATTCTCAAATTTCAGATCGGCGAACGTGCAGCCGGCAAGCGCGACGGACGCCGGGACTTCGGCTGCTTCAGGTAATGACGGTTGGGGCATGATATCTCCGGCTGACCGAATATTGGGAACGCCGGATTGCGTGGCGTCCCCAATGAAAAAGATGACGGGTTTCCTCATATTATCGGAGGTGCAATCTGACAAGCCGCTCAAATGAAGCGGTAATGCAAGGTATGGCTGTGCAATTTTGGCAGGCCCTGGATTAAGCAAGCCATTTTGCAACAAGGGTTCGGAATTCAACAAAAAAAAGATGATTTAAATACTCATGTATTCTTGACGCCGGCTGCACCCGCGAACTAATTTGCGCCATCTTTTTCAGGAACGGGTAGGCGAAAAGGGAATATGAAGCAGGGATCACATAATTATATCAATAACTTGATGCGTAAGAGGTTCCGCCTTGCGAGCAGTGCCACCGCACTTGCCACGGTCTTTGCGCTGAGCGGAAATGCTTTTGCGCAGGATTCTAATGCAAACAGCGGCAACGCGACCCAGCTCGCGCCGATCGTCGTCAGTGGTCAGTCGAGCGACGCAAGCGACAATACGACGATAGCGGCAAAGAAAAGCCAAGGCGCCACCAAGATCAGCACGCCTCTGGTTGAAACGCCTCGCTCCGTTTCAGTCATAACCAAAAAGGAAATGGAGGAGCGTGGTGCGCAGGATATCATCGAAGCCGTTCGTTATTCCGCCGGCGTTCAGACCGGCTCCTACGGCTTCGATCCACGCTTCGACCAGATCTATATTCGTGGCAATGACGTCACCACTAATGGCGACTATCGCGACGGATTGCGCCAGCCCTATATGAATTACGGGATGTTCCGGACCGATTCCTATGCGCTCGACAGGGTCGAGGTGATCAAGGGGCCGGTATCGGTGCTTTATGGCGCCGGCTCGCCGGGCGGTATCGTCAACAAGATATCGAAGCTGCCGACGGAGGAAACGATCAGCGAGGTTGGAGTTCTCTACGGAACATCGGATCGCGCCCAGACGATGTTCGATTTCGGCGGCCCGGTCAGCAAGGACGACGACACGATGCTGTACCGGATCGTCGGCCTGGCACGAAAGGGCGATACCAATTTCGATATTGCTGACGACCGCTATTTCATCCAGCCGTCCTTCACCTGGAAGCCTGACGACGCGACGAAATTTACCGTCTACGGATCGGCGCAGTCCACCGAGGTCGACGCCAATGTCGGCGCGCTGACCAGCCCCGATGGCAACGTCCTCAAGCTGCGCGAAAGCGATCCCGACTACGATTACCAGAAGACCCGCCAGCAGCAGGTAGGCTACCAGTTCGAGCACGAATTCGACGGCGGCTTCACCTTCCGCCAGAATCTTCGTTTCTCCCACCTGGACCTGAAAGCGCGCTATCTCGGTACCTACGGCTGGACCGGAAATGTCGCCCATCGCGGAGCGACTGCGATCAGCGATGCTATCAATGTCTTCCAGGTCGACAACCAGCTGGAATCCAAATTCGATACTGGGCCGGCCGCCCACACCATGCTGTTCGGCCTGGACTACACCCATATGAACGATTCCTTCGCATATGGGATGGATGCGACGGCCAACCCCGCCTACGATTTCGATATTGATAATCCGACCTATGGCGTATCAGGCCCAACGCCGGAGTACAATTTAAGCCGGGTCGATGCCAGCCTGCAGCAAATCGGCGCCTATGCGCTCGATCAGATCGAGCTCGACAAATGGCGCTTCACGCTCGGCGGGCGCCAGACCTGGGTCAAACAGTCGACCGACACGACTTTCGTTTCTTCCGGAACGACCACGGACGACAAACTCAGCAAGAACGCATTTTCCTATCAGGCTGGTGCGCTCTATCTCTTCGACAACGGCATTGCGCCCTTCACCAGCTATTCGACCTCCTTCAATCCGGTTACCCAGCGATCCGCATCCGGCAGCATCCTGGATCCCACCAAGGGCGAACAGTACGAACTGGGCGTGAAATACCAGCCGCCAGGCACCGACATTCTGCTCTCGGCCGTCGCCTATCATCTCGTCGAGAAGAACAAGCCCGTGCTGGTCGATCCACTGACGGGTATCTATGCCTCGCTCGGAGAGGTGACCAACAAAGGCATCGAACTGGAAGCCAGGGCAAATATTACCGATGGCTGGGATGTGATTGCCGCTTACTCCTACAACCATTCCGAAATCACCCGTGGCGACAACGCCGGCAATGCGCCTGCCGTGACGCCCAAGAGCATCGCCAGCCTGTGGTCGAATTATACCTTCCAGGATGATTCGGCAGCAAAAGGCCTCACCGTCGGCGCCGGCATCCGCTACACGGGCGAAACCTACACCAGCACGGCCAACACCGCCAAGAATGACGCAAGCTTCTATCTGGACGCGGCGCTCTCCTACGACTTCGGTGCGATCGACCAGAAATACAAAGGCCTCACCGCCTCCGTCGACCTCCGCAACATCGCCAACCGCCGCCTGGCGGTCTGCAATGAGGGTTATTGCTACCTCGGCCAGGGGCGCAATGTCACGGCGTCGCTGAAGTATCGGTGGTAGGTGTATGGCGGGCGTCTCGTTGTGGGGGCGGTCCTGATGTATCTCCAAACTCGGCGAGATCTGCTTCGTAGCTTACTGCTAACTGTATTGTGTAGGAACGGCCAAGATTATGGGCATCCACTCTCCTTTTTCGCCGTGCTCCAGCGGCTCCGGAGTGGGCACGGATGGTGGTGGAAGCGATTGATAACCCAGTCAAGGTCGGCTTTCTGCGCCAACGTGGTTAGAGCTTTCCGGTGCTTCTCGAAGCGGGATGGCTGCCAGCTTTCAATTTGCAAATCGGTTGCGTTGGACAATGGCAATGGCACACCTAATGCAAAGCGTCATTAGTGTACCATATTCACGATCTTACAAAGTGTACATATGGCAAAGGTGAAGGGGTCATTTCGATCGATTTATCAGCATCACCAGCAGCACTGGCGCCCCCACGAGTGCTGAGACGAGGCCGGCGGGCATTTGATATGGGAACGCGATCATTCTGCCGAACCAGTCCGCAAGCACCATCAGGCCACCGCCTGCCAGCGCTGCGCCGGCGAGTTGGGGCGCGGCGCCTTGCAATCCGAGCTCTCTTGCCAGATGCGGGCCCATGAGGCCGATGAAGCTCAAGGGGCCGAGGATGAGTGTGGCGGCGGCGGTCATGGTTGCGGCCAGCGCAAAGAGGCAGGCGCGGGCGAGATTGACGCGGATGCCGATCGCTTGCGCTGCTTGTGGACCGAGCGGTAAAAGATCGAGCCATCGATGGGCGAGGAATGCAAGTGCAAGGCCTGCCGCCGCTGCGGTTGTCGCGGCAATTGCCTTTGGTGTATCAACAAGATAGGTCGAGCCGCTCATCCATTGCATGACGATCATTGTACGAGGATCGCCGCCGGCGGCGAGCACGCTGATGAAGGCATCCAGCATGGCCCCGAGTGCGATACCTGTTAGAAGCACACGCTCGGGCGCGAAGCCCGATCGGACGCCGAAAAGGAAAATGGCGACGAGGACGGCGAAAGCGCCGAGACCGCCGAAGCCGAGCTGCGCGACAATGCCTGGAGCAGGCAGCAGAAAAAGCGCGGCGGTGACGCCCAGGGTCGCGCCCGCGGAAATGCCCAGCACCTCGGGGCTCGCCATCTCGTTGCCGCTCAGCCGTTGCAGGATGGCGCCGACAACGCCCAGCATCATGCCGGCGGCAAAGGCGCCGGCGATGCGTGGCAGCCGATAGGGCAGCACGTCGGGCCAATGCATATAGGTGAGGAACGTCCACGCGCCGTCCGGTGCGCGCCCGAAGAAGACCGCACCGGCTAGCAGAAGGGCGAGCGCCGGAATTGAGGCAACCAGCAGCGCTTTCGGTGTTCGCATGGCGCGGTTCGCATCCTGCGACGGGTTCGCAACATTGCGCTGCACCGTCTTCAGGCGCGGCAGCATCAGAAGCAGAAGCGGTGCGCCGAGCAAGGCTGTAATGGCTCCTGTCGGAAGGAAGGTCGAAGATGCGCCGGAAAGGAGCACCAATGCTTCATCCGTCAGAAGCAATAGTCCTGCGCCGATGAGGGGAGACCAGACGAGTTGGCTCTTCATCTGCCGGGCGCCGGCAATCTGGGTGACGCGCGGCGCGATCAAACCGATAAAGCCGATGACGCCGACGGCACTGGTGACGATGGCAGCAAGCGCAATCGCGATGCAGACGGCAGCGATACGTGTTCGTTTCACCGATAGCCCAAGTCCGCTGGCGCCGCTGTCGCCTAGCTCCATGAGCGAGAGCGGCCGCGCCATCAGCAGGGCTGCGGCGAAGAGGATGACGATCTTGGGAAGGAGAGAAAGTGGAATGGTCCAGCTTTGCTGCGCCAGCGATCCGGCGCCCCAGATGAAGAGGCCGGAAAGGTAGCGATCGTTCATCAGGACGAGAATGGCGGCGAGCGCGCCGCTCCAGACGCCGACGATCAATCCGGCAAGGACGAGCGCCAGGGGCGAGAAGCCGCGTCTTGCGCCGATGAGGAAAACAACGGCCGCGGCTGCGGCACTCCCGAACAGGGCGACCGCATCGCGGCTAAGGCCTTGTACGGCGGGGAAGGCGAGCATGACGGCCACCAGCGCAAGGTTGGCACCCGCGGAAATGCCGAGCGTCGAGGGAGAGGCCAGCGGATTGCGCAGCACCTGCTGCAACAGGCTTCCTGACAGCGAGAGCGCGGCACCGGCCAGCAACGCCGTCATAATTCTCGGCAGCGTCGAATAGAGCAGCAGCAGACGCTGCGGATCGTAACCGGCTTCCTGCGTCATCAGACGTGAAAAATCAGGGGCCAATTGATGCCAGGAGAGGAGACCGGCGAGTGCCAGCAGCGTCAGCGCCACGGCCGGAGCACCTAGGGGATTGTTTGCTTCGATGCGGGTCATGCGAATTTTTCCAGATGATCGAGCAGGATGCGCGCAAAGCGTTCCGCTTCCTGTACCATGCCGAACATCAAGGTGCCCGGCAGCACCGATACGCGCCCGGCCCGCACGAAGGGGAGGCTGGTCCACAACGGACTATCCCGCAGGTTGTCGAGGACGTTGGGTGGGAGCAGAGGTTCGAATGCGATCAGGCGCAGGCTTTGATCGAGCGTTGCCAATTGCTCCAGCCCGATTGTCTCGAAGCCCCAATAGTCGCCAGGCCCGGTCCACGCATTCTTCAGGCCGATCCTGGTCATGACGTTCTGGTAGAGGCCGGCACCGCAATAGATACGGGCGTGGCGGGTGTCGACAAAATTGATGAGCGCCAATGGCGGAGGGTTGAGCTTCTTCACCCGCATTGCGCAATCGTCGAAGAATTGCTCGGACCGGGCAAGGAAATCTTCCGCGTGGGACCGTCGCCCGATGGCGTCGGCAAGCAACCGTGTCGCCGTGATGGAACGCTGCAGTGCCTCGCCGCCATCGGCATAGATTGTCAGTTCCAAGACCGGCGAGATCGCTTCCAGCCGCGGCTTCAGGGGAGCGAGATAGGGCGTCGTCAGGATCAGTGCCGGCTTCACGCTGGCCAGAACCTCGAGATTGATCTCGCTGGTGGTGCCGAGATCGATGACGCCATCAGGCATTTTCGGTTCGACGACCCATGTGTTCCAATCGGCAAGGGAGGCGATTGCCGCCGGCGTGACGCCGAGTGCAAGCAGCGTCGAGGCCAGGCCATAGTCCAGCGAGACGATCGGGCCTGATATCGGCCCGGCTGCCATTCCCGCCCGTGGAACGGCACAAAGCGCTGCGGCGGCAAGAAGCGCGCGGCGGGATAACTTCAGGGTTTCGAAGCTGCGTTCAGATGACATAGGCAAGCGGCGTCCCATGCACAGGGTGGGCCGTGACGCCCATGTTGGCGCCGTAGATCGTATGCAGCGTCTCGGCTTTCATGAGGCTTGGTGAGGGGCCGGTTGCAATCAGGCGACCTTGCTTCAGCGCATGCAGATGATCGCAGAAATGCGCCGCGACGTTGATGTCGTGCAGGACGAGGATAACACTCAAGTCCTTTGTTCGGCAAAGCTCCCGCACAAGCCCGAGAATTTCCATCTGATGGGCGATGTCGAGCGCCGAAGTCGGCTCGTCGAGCAGCAGGCAGCGGCTGTCCTGGGCGACCAGCATCGCGATCCAGACGCGCTGGCGCTCGCCGCCGGAAAGCGTATCCACCATCCGGCCCGCAAGGGTATCGACATGCGTCAGCTTCATGGCCGTCTCTACCTTTTCGCGGTCGAGATCGGTGAAGCGACCGAGCGCTCCATGCCAGGGATAGCGCCCGCACGCGACAAGCTCCTCGACCTTCATGCCGGCAGCCGATGTGGTGTCTTGCGGCAAATAGGCGACGGCGCGCGCGAAAGCACGCGTGTCATAGGCGCTGACTGCTGCGCCGTCGAACAGGATGCGACCGCCCGTCGGCTGAATCTGCCGCGCCAGCAATTTGATCAGCGTGGATTTGCCGGAGCCGTTATGGCCGATCAGGCCGGAAATTTCGCCGGCTTTGAAGCTGATATCGAGCGGGTGAAGAATGGTTTTGCCATCGACCTCGAAACGCAAGCCTTCCGTCGTGAAAGCCGTTGCATGCTGCTGATCGTTTCGGGCAGTCGTTTCGTCTTTCATTATCGTTCCTGCTGAAGCGCTCCGGCTTCCCGAGATGTTGATTGCCGGCGAATCGGCTTTGTTAATTGATTGAAATCAATGGCTTGACGAAGAAAAGACAGGGGTCGCTCTCGCGCCAAAGCGTCGGAAAGATCTCCGCGCGGATGAAGCCGTTCCTGTCATAAAAGGCGCGCGTCTTTTCATATTGCGGCTCGTCTTTGCCACGCGGAGCGAGCGTCTTCACCGTCAACAGCTTGCAATTGGAGGATCGCGCGAATGTCTCGGCGGCGGCCAGCAATCGCTTGCCGACACCGCTGCGATGATATTGGCGCCGCGTTGCGATCACCAGGATTTCCATGGCCGCCGGCGGATGCGCGCGCAGCGAAACGAAGCCGGAGACGGTGTCTGCCTCGATGCAGCCGAACATCGGCAGGGTTTCGACTGCGCCTGCGCAGGCTTCGACGACATCGGGGTCGGTGAACCACTCCGTAAGTTCCGACATGATCGCACGACAGATCGTGCCTTTGAATTCGGTTATCTCGACAGCTTCCTGCATCTGCTTTTCCTTATCCTGTCGGTTGAGCGCCGTTTGCAGAGGATGGCGATGTACTCCCATCAGGCTCGCATCTCCCGTGCCCGCGCGGAGCGGTTTCGCCGGTGGTCGCTGCCGGCAGCACAATTATGATCGGCTTCAAGCGAGATGGCGGCGAGGCAACGCGAATGCGCCTCCCGCAGGAGGCCGCAAACAAGGGCACAGGACACGCCGGCTTCCTTGGCGATGATGTTCTGGGGAATGTCGTCGAAATAGTGCTCCTCGTAGAACTTGCGGGTTCTGGCGGGCATGGCTTCGACCGTGCAGCGAAAGGCCTTGTAGGCCTCGGCTTCATGGAGGTGTTCTTCAGGACTTCCATAGGCGGAGGTGTTGCCGCCGATCTCTTCTTCGACGAACAGGCCGCGTTCATATTGCAGGCGCCGCACATGGTCGGTGGCCAGATTGCGCACCATGCGCATCACATAGGATGCGGGTGCGGCTATGTCTTCCCCAAGCGGCTTGGAGACCAGCTGCAGGAGAACCTCCTGCACGACATCTTCGGCCAAAGTCATGTTACCCGTGATCCTGCGCGCGACGGAGAGAAGTTTCGGATAGGCGTGAAGTGCTGTCTGGAGTTGCTCATTGGAAGTCGACTGCGAATGGTTGGCAATCATGTCGGGCTCTCGCTGAAATCCAAAGTTGCATTTCGTCGTACCCCTCTTTTTGAGAGGGAACCTATAAAACATGATAATGAGAGTCAAGATAGTGAGGCGGAAAAGTGTAGCATCTCCTAAATCATGGCTTATCCGCCTGATTTTATTTTAACTTTTACATGCGATCTATAAGGAAATCCCGCCTATGTGATGCCGCCATTGCGGCTCTGTCGCGGCCCTTGATGTCGCGATAGCCCATTGAAAATCCGTGGTTTCTCCATCACCCATCCGGCCGGATCGGATGAAAATCGGTTCGTCAGACGCTTGGCAATTGATGCTGTAGGTTGTGTCGCCGGGCACGAGTATCACGCTTTGCGGGTCGGCAAGAAAGCCCTGGCCAAGGCATTTCAGCACAGCCTCTTTTTGAACCCAGCAGGCGACAAAGGCATCGTGGCGATCAAGTGCATCCAATTGATGCATTTGATCGAGCTCATGTTCGGAAAGGATCATCGGCATGATCTCGCGGGCCTCCGTCTCCGAAAATGCATCGAGACGTTCGATATCGATGCCGATAAGACCGCCGCGACAGATCGCAAGCGCCACTCGATCGCGCACATGGGAAATATTGAAGTCGATATCGGGATGGTCGGACAGGTAGGGTCTGCCCGACAGCGCAATCGCAATGGATAGCGCCTGCGGCGCGCAGCCGAGCAGATTGCCGAGGACGCGCCGACAAAGGAACCGTCCGGCAACAAAAAGACGCCGCGCTTCGGCCGATCGAAATGCCGCCGCGCGGTGTCTTTCCTGTTCGCTCAACATTCCGTCCGGGATATCAAGTCCGTCGCGCAGATGCAGGCTATGGAGCTCGACCTGCGCGACGCCATCTCCCTCTCGGAGAATGGCCACTTTATTCGGCCGCCTGTCCCATATGCGAAGAGATGTCCGACAAATGTCCGTGGGTTTCCCATTGAACGATGGGGTCAAGCTGGCCGATATTGAAATGCTCACGTCCGAGCAGGGCGTTGGCGATGACGGCGCTGCGCCACGCGGCCAGGCTGAGTTGCGGTTCCGCAATGCCGTGGCTATGGCGGCCGGCATTGAGAACGAAGATGCGGTTTTCACGCGGGCCGTCCCATGCCAGCGAGAAGTCGCTTTCCAGCACCGGCTCGCCGATGGAGCTCAGTTCGATGCGGTTTTCGAGCGAATGCAGGAATTCCGGAAGCACAAAGCGATAGCCGGTTGCAAGGACGATCATGTCGACCGCCAGCGTTTCGATACTGTCATCGAAGCCGTTGCGCATGGTCAGCCGGATTTCGGGACCATCCTGCTCGGCCGCGATGACGTTGCGGAAAGGGCGTAGCGATATGCCGTGATCCGGGGTGCCCGCAGTTTCGAGCTTGCGCTCATAAAGCCGGCGATAGAGCTTTTTCAAGGTGGAGGCGGAAACACCGTCGCTCGCCAGCACCTGCCGGCGCATATGGGTGAGGCGAAGTTCCTCCGGCAGCCCATGGAAGCGTTCCATATAGCCCGGCGTGAACAGTTCGTTGGTAAAGGGCGTGGCATCGAGCGGCTCGAAATTCGGCCGGCGGCTGATCCAGTGAAGGGTCGAGACGGCGTTCAGATCCAGGAGAGCATCGACGATCTCGGCGCCGCTCTGGCCGCCGCCGATAACGGCGACGCGCGGAGCCTTCACATCGCCGAGACGCTGTGTTGCCTCGCTGCTATGGAAAGTCATCGATTTCGGCAGCTGCTCGGCCCAGGCCGGGCGAGCCGGGATCTTGCCGACACCGACGGAAAGATTGCGGGCGTTGGCTAAGCCATCGTCGGTGGCGATGGAGAAGAAGCCGTCATTGGCGTGAACCTCGTGCACGCTTGCGCCGAAGCGAAGCGAGGTCAGCCCGCGTGCGACCCATCCGAGATAATCGGCGAATTCCTTGCGCGGAACGGCTTCATATTCCGCATTAAGAAACTGATAAAAACGTTTGTGAGCAACAAGATAGGAAAGAAAGCTCCAGGGGCTCGTCGGGTTGGTCGCGGTCACCAGATCCTTGAGGATGGAGGTTTGCATCTCGGCACCAGGCAGCATCATCCCCGGATGCCAGGCGAAGGATGGGCGCCGTTCGAAGAAGTGAACCGATAGTTCCGGGACGGAGTCGAGCTGGGCGGCAAGGCTAAGGTTGAACGGACCAATTCCGGCCCCGGCGAGGTCGAGCACGTGCGATGTCATGATGCAGCTCCAGATGATATCGAAGGAGGGGGTTACTTGATGATGCCGGCGGACAGAGAGCCCGGTGCAAAAGCGTGATCGAGCCGTCGCGCGAAACGCTGATGGAAGGGCGTCTTGCCGATGATCGTCAGATGATTGGTGCCGGTGACGATCTCCGAGGCGGTGGCGTTTTGCGAATAGCGCCGCCAGTCGATAACGTTGAGGGCACGTGTGAGGGAATCCTCGGCCGCAAAAGCGTGGATGCGGAAATCGGACTGCTCAAGGCGGTAGTTTCGGAAGATCATCGCATTGTCGATGAGGATCCAGAACGTGTGCTCCTCGGAGCCGATGTCCGGACCGTCTGTTGGCAGCTTGACGTTGTGCTTGACGACATGGTGGAGGAACTGCTCGTAGACTTCCTCGTTCATGGCGGCGAAAAGTCTCTTCCAGTCCTCGCGCATCGGTGTGGTTTCCAACCAGCGTTGAACGGCGGCATGGGTGAGGTCGCGGACCCCATCTTCAAAGCGTGGCATGATGCCGACGGTGAATTCCTCGTCCATGTCGCAGACATCGACCATGCCGATCATGCGCAGGTCGATGTCGCTGCCGAGCTGCTTCGCGGCCTCATAGGCAAGCAGCCCGCCCCACGACCAGCCGAGGAAGGCGCAAGGCCGACCCTTGGCTTTTCTGCGCACGGCCTCGGCGTAGCGCGCCGTGATATCTTCGACGCGGCTGCTGAGCGTCTTGGTTTCGGTCAGTGAATAGCAGATGAAACCCGTTGCCGGTTGTTCCGGGCCGAGATAGTCGACCAGGCGCATATATTCGCGCGTGCTGACGAGGAGACCGGGGAAGCAATAGAGCACGGGCCGATCGCCGTTTCGTCGAAGATAGACCACGTCGACACCGGCCTCATCGCGGTTGCCGTCGATCGCAAGCGCCAGATCGCGCACGGTCGGGTGATTGAACATGTCGGCGATTGTCAGCGGCCATTCGGGATGACGCATCTTCAGGCGCGAGACGATGCGCACGGCCGCCAGCGATTGGCCGCCGATATCGAAGAAATTCTCCGTGACTCCGATGTCGCCGATGTCGAGGATTTCCTTCCAGGCGTCGAGGATCGCCTTTTCCTTGTCATTGGCAGGTGCTGCCATCTCGCGTTCGATACGCGGCGCCGGCAAGGCGGCGCGGTCCAGCTTGCTGTTCGGTCCCATCGGCAGCTTGTCGATCAGCATGATCGTCTGCGGCACCATATAGTCGGGCAGGTCCGTCATGGCGGCGCGGCGCAGCTCGGTAATACCAAGGCTTTCGCCTTCGCGCGGTACCACATAGGCGACAAGCGCGCTGCGCCCGCCTTCATTGTGCAGCAGCACGACCGCTTCGGCCACGCGCTGATCGGAGCGCAGTACGGCTTCGATTTCACCCGGTTCGATGCGGAAGCCGCGCAATTTGATCTGGTGGTCGACGCGGCCGGCGAATTCGACAATGCCGTCCTCCCGCCAGCGGCCGAGATCGCCGGATTTGTAGAGCCGTCCGTTGGGTGAGAACGGATCCGGGATGAAGCGATCCGCCGTCAGCTCCGGCTGGCCGAGATAGCCGCGCGCAAGGCCGCTGCCGCCGATGTAAATCTCGCCGATCACACCGACCGGAACGGGCGCAAGATCGGCATCGAGCACATAGATGCGCCGATCGCCCACGCCGCGGCCGATCGGCGCGACTGTTCCCTCGAAGCGGGTTCCCGCGGGGATTTTCCAGATCATCGGGGTCATGATCGTTTCGGTCGGACCATAGCCGTTGATCAGCAGCCGCGCCTTCAGGTTTTCCGTGATCATATCGAACACCGCCTGCGACAGGGCTTCGCCGCCGAAGGAATAGAGCCGCAGCCGCGGTATCTCGCTGTTCTCGCCGGCATATTCGGCAAGGCCGCGTACATAGCTCGTGGGAAGGCTGGCATTGTTGACGCCGTGGCACTTCATCATCGCGAAGGCATCGTCGGGCGTGGCAAGCTTGTCCTGGGTCAGCACCACTCCGCCGCCGGCCATCAGCGGTACCATCCAGCGCTCATGGCCGCCGTCGGATGTGAAGGGAAGAACAGGATACTCGCAGGACTCCTCGCTCATCTCGTAGATGCGCAGGGTCGCCTTGCAATGATGCGCCAGCGGGTCGTGCTCGACGGCGACGCCTTTCGGCACGCCTGTCGAGCCGGAGGTATAGATGACGTAGGCAAGCTGCTGCGGCGCGATCACGGTCGCAGGCGCTTCGCTGCTTTCCGACGAAAGGTCGACGGTGTCGAGATTGAGGAAGGGCGTTGCAATATCGCTTGGAAGGTTTGCGATGTTCCGTGCGCGGGAAATGACCAGCGAGAGGCCTGGCGCCGCCAGAATATGGCGATTGCGCGCTTCAGGGTGATCGGGCTCGACCGGTGTGAATGCGCCGCCCGATTTCAGAACGGCTAGAATGGCGATGATGGCGTCGATCGATTTTTCGAGTGCGATGGCGACGCGCTTTTCTGGTCCGAGACCCAGCGCGATCAGACGATGCGCCAGCCGATTGGCGGCCGCTTCGAGCTCGCCATGCGTTACCGATTTCTCGCCCTGGGCCACAGCGAAGGCATTCGGCCGTCGTCTCGCCTGCGCGGAGATGACCTCATGGATTGGCGTGCCATCGTCCGGTTCCGGCGTGTCGGGATAGGGCGCGGAAAGCTTGTCCAGCTCTTCAGGCGAAACGAACGGAACTTGCTTGATCTGCTCGCCGGGATTGGTGTTCTGCCGCGCGAGCGCGATGGCGAGATCATCGGCAAAGCGAAGGATCTGCTTCCCGTCATGTTTTAGCGGATCGAAACCGAAGCCGATACGAAGCCTGTCACCGGAAACTGGAGAAACGGTGATGACCAGTTCGGCATCACGGCGTGCCTGGGGCTCGACGACGCTTCGGCTTGCTGCGCCATCGGGTATCTCTTCCGTGAAACGTAGAGCATGTCGCACATCGAGAAGCGTCTTGACGAGGCCGGTCGTGTCGAACAGCTCATCCCGGCGCAGCAGCGCATCGGCAAGCACCTCAAAGGGCAGGGCCTGCCGGGCGGCCGTCTCGATTTCCTCTGCGAATGCCGTGCGGACGTCGGCCAGCGTCATGGCGCCGCTGAGTTCCGTCGTCAGGATCAGCACATCCTCGCTGCGTGCGGCGACCGTCTGACTTTCCGGCCGAGTGACCAGGCCGATCCTTTGCGTACTGTGGCCGGAATGCCGGCGAAGGACGATCCCGAGTGCTGCGAGAAGGTCGCGGGACGTTTCTGCAGTCGCCGACGTCTGGAAAGACCGCCCCGTAACAGGCACTTCAAGCACATGCTCGAACCAGGCCTCGTCGACGATGTCTTTTCCCGCCGACGTCTGTGGCGGCAGCGATGCGACATTCTCTTGCGCTGTCAGCCGCTGGAACCAGAAATCGACCAGCTCCGGTGCCGGATTGCGCGGTGCGCCGTTGCCGGTCATCCAGGACGCTGCGTCGGCTAACGTGGTTTCGGCAATGCCGGCCGACCCGCTGCTGTCGATATTGCGAAGAAAATCCGTTGCCAGCAAATCCAGCGTCACCGCATCGGCAAGGATGGCATGCAGGGAAAACACGGCGCCGACGGCCTGACCGTTCTGCGTAGCGAGAATGAAGCGCGCCGGATTGCCGTTCGTCAGGTCGATCGAGCGGGCCTGTTCGGTGGCGGCGGCTGCGGTCAGTGCCGTGCTCAGATCGCCACCACCAGCCAGTTCCGTCTCGATGATATCGACCGTGCGATCATTTCTCAGGATCTGTTGAACGGTGCCACCCGGCCAGGCCTCGAATTCCGATGTGATGAGGGGATGCTGGCGCGAAAGCATCACAAGGGCCTGGTGCGCCATAGCAGGTGAGACAGGAGGGAAGGTGACGGCGAGTATTTGTCGGCCATAGACGGCTTCGTTACCCGTCTCGGACAGGAGCCAGATGCGCGATTGTGCCGGTGACAGCGAGCATTTGGCGACGTAATCGGAGTCATTCATAGCCTTGGCGTTCCGATCATGGATAGTCATTTCTTCGCCGATCTCCATCAATATTTCTGAATGCATGTTCGGTTTATCAGAATACAATAGGATATGCTTCACAATGCCTATAAATAGACATTGAGTTGAACTAGCCGATTATGCTGACTTTCCTATGCCGACAAATTCCGATGTTTTGGAAATTACCTGGATGTAGCTGCATGACGAATGGCTCCGCGCGAAATTCAGCGGAATCTCAAAAATTATTTTTGGAAAATATTTTGAATTTTTCCTGACGCCGTTCGTCACTGCAGAATTAGCGCCTTGTATTCTGGAGGGCGCGCGGTTTCGAAATATGGAGAAAAAGATGGATGCTTCCGCGGCGTTGAGGGGTGAAAGGACGACGGAGCGATCGTTTGATTTGCGCCTGCCGGCATCAGGTTTTGCAAGCCACGCACTCGCCTGTGTTCAGCCGCTCATCGTGTCGGCGGGGCAGGCATCGGGCAGTTTCCGCGTCCAGCAAAATGGCATTGAGGTTGCCTCGGGCTTTCTCTCAGGCCGCGCCGCCAAGCAGCTGGTCTTTGACACCATATCTTCAGCCGCTTCGCCTGCTTCCGGTGAGGATATCGTCAATGCCGTCTCGGAAGCCGTTCTGGCGTGCAATCCGCACGTGGATTGCCTCGAGATCGAGTTTGCAGACGATGGCCTTGCGAAGCGTCTGGTGGAAACGGGCGCGATCGAGCGCCGGGGTGATCGCTTGATCGTGCGCCCCGAATCCTTCTTTCAGCAGGCAAAATCCTGGGTTGGAAGCCTGCCCCCTGCCTTTCCGGAAGTGCCGGTCCTCACGAACAATGTTCTTCATCCGCAAAGGTCGCCGAAGCCTATTGGCGCCATATACAACCGCTTCATTCCCTGGCTGAACACGCAGCTTGGCTTCCACGTCGCCGATATCGAGGCTGATCTTGCGCATTTCCATCGCTGGATGAACAATCCCAGGGTGGCCGCCATATGGGAGGACAGCGGCGATCTTTCCTATCACCGTGATTTCATTGCAGTCCGCCTGGCTGATCCGCGGACGTTGCCGCTGATCGGAACGTTCGGTGGCGTGCCCTTCGGCTATTTCGAACTCTATTGGGCCAAGGAAGATCGGATCGGCCCGCACTACGAAGCCGAAGGTTACGACCGCGGCTGGCACGTGGCGATTGGCGAAGACGATTTCCGCGGAAAAGCCTTCGTCAGCGCGTGGCTGCCGTCACTGATGCACTACATGTTCCTGGCCGATCCGCGCACCAGACGCATCGTCGGCGAGCCGATCCATCATCATGCCCAGCAGATCCGCAATCTCGACCGCTCGGGTTTCGCCAAGGTCAAGCACATCCAGTTTCCGCACAAAAAGGCGCTTTTGGTCATGCTGTTGCGCGAGCGCTTCTTCATGGACCGACTGCTGTCGCCGGATCTCACCGGGCTGTTCGGTGAGGACGGCCTGCCCGTTCTGGGTTCACTGCCGCGAGATGCAGCGCGATGAAGGCAGCCGTCGACATGAACGATCCGCGCATCATGCGGCTCGTTCTGACGGTCGCGCTGCCGGCGGTGGCGGGATTGGCCGCCAGCGCCGGGCATCATGCGGTCAATGCGATCTTTCTCGGCGCTCTGGGGCCGAATGTGCTGGCCGGCATCAGCCTGGTCATGCCGCTTTTTCTGTTGGTCGCGGCGGCAGGTCAGGGGCTCGGCATCGGCCTTGCCACGTTTTTGGCACGCCATCTCGGCGAGGGTGATCTGAAAGCCGCGTCCTCCGTTGCCGCGACGGCGCTGGCGGCAACGATCCCGCTCGGCATCCTCCTCTCCGTACTGATCTATCTCGGACTGCCTGATTTCGTCGGAGCACTCGGCGCAAGCGACAATCTTCTTACCCCGGGACTGGACTACGGGCGGCTGTTCGCTTTCGGCGTAACGCTTGGACTTCTGCAGGCAGTCTGCGACTTCATCGCGATTGCCGAGGGGAATTCACGCTTCTCGATGATCGTGCTGATCGCCACCTTCGCCCTGAACGCCGTCCTCGATCCCGTTTTCATTTTCCTCTTCAAGCTCGGCGCATCAGGCGCGGCGCTGTCGACCATCATTTCCTCCATCGCGGCACTGGTCTGCTATTTTGTCTACTTTATTCGCAAGTGGGGAATGGTCAGCATCACCGGCGGCCTGATACGTTGGCGGTTGTTGCGGCCAATCGCGAGGGTCGGCATTCCCGCCGCCGCGACCAGCATCGTGAGCGGCTTCGGATTTCTCATCCTGATGCGGGAGGCCGCGGTTCATGGCGGCGATACGGGTGTGGCCGCGACAGCGATCGCCATCCGTCTGATGACTTTGGGGCAGCTTCCCTTGTTCGGGTTTTGCCTTGGCGCACAGAGCGTCGTCAGCCATGCCTTCGGTGCGGGCGATGCTCAGCGGTTGAAGGCCGTCATCCGCTTCATGCTCGCGGTGACCGTACCGGCGGCTTTGCTTTATTCCGTCCTGCTGTTCCTGGCGGCGGTACCGATCGCGCGCCTGTTCACCGATAGTCCGCAAGTTGTCGGCGAAGCGGTGCCCTGGCTGCGCGCGCTTTTTCCGGTCTTCCCGCTGGCAGCTTTTCAATTCGTACTGCTGGTGATGCTGCAATCACGGGGCAGGGCTGGCCTATCCGCCCTGGTCGGGCTCGCGCCGCAAGGCTATCTGCTGATCCCGCTTCTTCTTCTGCTGCCACTGTGGATGGGCTTTGGCGGCATTTCGGCAGCACCCGCGGTCGCTGCCATCCTCGCCGCAATTCTTGGCCTTTTCGTCGCTCGGCGGGAATGGCTCGCCATTTTGCCGGCGGATGCACCAAGCCTGGCCGGCCAATCGACACTTCACCCCTGACCATGAGGAACGTCATGAACGAGACCCCGAGATTCGATGCTTACAGACACGCCATTCCGGATGCGTTGATGCCGCCTCGCGACGATCCTTTTGATGCGGCGGTGCCGCCGATCTACCAGACATCTCTCTTTCTGTTCGATAGCTACAAGGAACTGGAGGATGTTTTTGCCGGCCGCTCGAAGAAGCCGATCTATTCACGTGGCGACAATCCGACGGTGCGGCTTCTGGAGCGCAAGATCGCCCAGATGGAGGGCGCCGAAGAAGCGCGCGCCTTTTCGAGCGGCATGGGCGCTATCGCAGCGGCGATCCTCGCTTTCGTCGGCCCGGGCGACCGCATCGTCACCGTGCGGCATGTCTATAGCGACGCTTTCCGCTTCTTCGAAAAGGTTCTGAAGCGCTTCGGTGTCGTCGTCGACTATATCGACGGCACGGATACAGAGGCGATGATCGAGGCACTTCCCGGCGCCAAGCTTGCCTATCTCGAAAACCCGACATCGATGGTTTTCGAGTTGCAGGATCTGCCAGCCATCGCCGAGGCGGCGCGCCGTCATGGGGTCGTGACGATGGTCGACAATTCCTGGGCAACGCCGCTCTACCAAAAGCCGCTCTCCGTCGGGGTCGATATCGTCATTCACGCCGCCTCGAAATATCTCGGCGGGCAGAGCGATACCGTGGCCGGCCTCGTTGCCGGCTCAAAGGTGCATATCGATCGCATCAACAGCGAAACCTATCCCTATACGGGTGCGAAGCTCGCCCCTTTCGAAGCGTGGCTTATCCTGCGTAATCTTGAGACCCTGCCGTTCCGTATGCGCCATCATCATGAAGCCGGCCTAGAAGTGGCATCCTGGCTGCAGGCGCATGGGGATGTGACCAATGTCATGCATCCGGCACTGGGCGATCATCCCGGAAAGCGCACTTTCAGCGGCTTCGGCGCGCTGTTTTCCTTCGAAGTTTCCGATCGCATCGACGTCGCCGATTTCGTCGACGCGCTGCGCCTCATCCGCATTGGCGTCAGCTGGGGTGGGCCGGAAAGCCTCGTGGTGCCGGCCAAGGCGGCGCTCAGCATCTCGCCAGAGACCAATGTCTTCGCGCGCTTCGGGGTCAGCGACCGCACGATCCGCCTCAATGTCGGTCTACACGCGGCAAAGGACGTCATTGCCGATCTCGAGCAGGCGCTCGTGGCCGCGAAACGTTAGTCGGCCTCTGTGCTTTCATATCGTAAGGCGGGCGGAGTGGCACTGTCGCTCCGCCCATACTATTATTCATTGTTGATCTATTCCCGCCCTGACCGATTGAGACAAGATGACCATTCCTTCCAATGAAACACTGAGCTCGCTTGCCGGTGAATATGGAACGCCGCTCTGGATCTACGATGCTGCCGCGATCCGTCGCCGTATCGCGCAACTCTCCGCCTTCGACGTCGTTCGCTACGCGCAAAAGGCCTGTTCGAACATTCATATCCTGCGGAAAATGCGCAAGGCGGGCGTGCGGGTCGATGCCGTCTCGCTCGGCGAGATCGAGCGGGCGATGCGGGCCGGCTTCGTCGCTGGCGGCGTGTCGGGTGCGGCGGAGCTGGTCTTCACCGCCGATGTCTTCGACCGGCCGACCCTTGACCGCGTTGTTGCCGACAAGGTCGAGGTGAATATCGGCTCCATCGACATGCTGCATCAGCTTGGCGAACGCTCGCCTGGCCATAGAGTCTGGCTGCGCATCAATCCGGGTTTTGGACATGGCCATAGCAAGAAAACCAATACCGGTGGCGAAAGCAGCAAGCACGGCATCTGGTTCGAGCAATTGCAGGAGGCCGTGGCGCTGACGCGCCAATATTCCCTGACGCTGGTCGGCCTGCATATGCATATCGGCTCCGGCGTCGATTATGGGCACTTACAGCGCGTCTGCGGCGCTATGGTCGGTTTTTGCCGCGAGCTTGATGTCGCTATCGAGGCGATCTCATCCGGTGGTGGTCTTTCCGTGCCTTACAGAGAGGGCGAGGAGGAGATCGATCCCGCTCATTATTTCTCGCTCTGGGACGCGGCGCGGCGCGAGATCGAAACGCATTTCGGCCATCCGATCCGGCTGGAAATCGAGCCGGGACGGTTCTTAACCGCCGATTCCGGCGTATTGCTTGCCGAGGTGAGAGCAGTGAAGATGATGGGCCGCAATCGCTTCGTGCTTGTCGATGCGGGTTTCAGCGACCTTGCCCGTCCGGCCATGTATGGCAGTTATCATCAGATATCGGTGATCCCTGGCAAGGCACCCCGCAATGCCGCAGGCACAATCTTTCCGACCGTCGTCGCAGGTCCCCTTTGCGAATCCGGCGATGTCTTCACGCAGACGGACACCGGCACTGTCGAGACCCGCGATCTCCCGGAAGCCCATGTCGGCGACTATCTCGTATTCCATGGCGCCGGCGCCTATGGAGCGACAATGTCGTCGAACTACAATAGCCGCCTCTATGCACCGGAGGTGCTTCTTGACGGCACTACCCACCGATTGATCCGCAGGCGGCAGACCTTGGATGAGCTGTTGCTGCTGGAGAAGGTTTAGGCGGGGTGGTTAGGGACCGCTACGGCGTCTTAAAGACGACAGTTCTCGATTTTATTGCAATAAAACAGCTGCTTATAGGTGAGAGTTAATGGAAATGCGCCTCACGGTCCAAGGTGCAATTTCTCCTACCATCATCGACAGCGTAAAAAGCGCCATAGCGCTCAAAACACCAAAGATAGGCAGAAGCGTTAGCATGATGCGACGGGCGAGCATTTTTCGCGGGAAGTCATGGTTGCTCTGCAATATCTGAAATCATTTGAAGCCTGGCAAACGTACGATCGGTACGATTTCGACGCATTTTAAACGACAACGACGCAAAATGTATAGTGCCTTTGCGAAAGCGCTCACAGCGCACTGATCGTGTATCCATTATATAGCGGGGCACCGCGGCCGCGCCGAAACGTCAGTGGAAATATTTTTTCATTGAGACGTTACTTACCTGTAATATCTGCCCTTGGGGCATTCAGGAATGGTGGACGCGATGAACGAAGATTTGCCTCATATCGAACCGGAATGGAAAAGCGCTCTGGCGGTCATTGTTGTAGCACTTGCCGGCATGTGTCTGATTATGGTGGCTTTTTTACTCTAACCCCGAGTAGTCGTCCGACTGCGCCTGGCTAATTGAGGTTTGTTAAGCGGTATGACAACGCCTCGGTCGACCTGGCAATAGGACTGGAGGCGATGTGTTTTTCGACAATTGCAAGATTGCATTTCGACTCGGCCGGCCGTTTTCCAATATTTATTGCCGAGACACAGTCGGTTGCGATTTCACTGTCCTGGAAGGCGCGAAGACGAACTGAACCGGTCCCGGGCATTTAGATATCCAGTATAGCCTTGATCACCCCAGCCTCGGGTCGCAGCCAATCCTTGAACAGCGAGGACCCATCAGCAAGCGACCCCCGGTGCGTGTTCAACGCTTTCGTCGGCACCCGGCCATTTTCCATTTGCTTCACCACCTCGGCAAAATCGTCCGGCTGCGCATTGCGGCTGGCGAAGAGGGTGGTTTCGCGCTTGTGAAATTCCGGGTCGGAGAAGGTGATGTCGTCGCGCACGACGCTGACGAGGACGTAACGGCCGCCGTGGGCGACGAAGCCGAAGCCGCGTTGCATGGCCTTGGTGTTGCCGGTTGCGTCAATGACGACGTCGAAGAAATCGCCGTCGGTGAGGCGTTTTGCTTGAGCTTCCGCCTCGTTATTGGCGATGAGCGTCCGATCGGCGCCAAGCGAGGTGATGGTGAAATTCAATCGGTCCTCACGGACATCCATGACGGTGACGTCGGCGCCGCGCGCCTTGGCGAATATGATGGCCGACATGCCGATCGGACCCGAGCCGACGACGAGAACGCGGTCGGCGTCGGTAATGCCGCCACGCTTGACGCCATGGGCGCCGATCGCCAGAAACTCGATCATCGCAGCTTCGTCGAGCGAGGCCTTGCCGGCGGAGATGACATTCGGCTCTGGCACACAGATGAATTCGCTCATGCCACCATCACGATGTACGCCAAGCACCGCGATGTTTTGGCAGGCATTGGTCACGCCGCGCCGACAAGCGATGCATTTGCCGCAGGCAAGATAGGGAACGATATAGACATTTTCCTCATTCTTAAGGCGGCTCGAACCATTTGCATCCTCCACCGTACCGGACAGCTCATGACCCATGACGCGCGGATATTCGAGAAAAGGATGCTTGCCTTGATAGATGTGGAAATCCGTGCCGCAGATGCCGACGCGTCTGATGCGCACCAGCACCTCGCCTTCGGCAGGCGTCGGGACATCGCGCTCGATCAGGGAGAGCCGGCCGGGTTCGTTGCAGATCAATGTTTTCATCGTGATGCACTCTCGAAAGGCCGGCGACGCCGGCCGTTGGTGTTTAAGAGGGGGCATTTGCCGACGTCGCCAAACGGCGAGCCGGGGCCTCGGTTCATTCATCATAGTCCCGCGCCAACTGCGCTTCGAAGCCCCGCATGGACATCACGGAGTCGTTTCGATCAAGGCATGGCGGGCTGCGATTTCTCTAAGGACCGGCGCATCTAAGGGACTGGCTGCCTTATCCGCCCAATCCAGGAAGGCCTGAATACGGCGAGCGACCTTCTCGCGGTGATGCTGAGCGATGTCGGCAATGCGATGCTCGAGAAAGGGATTAAGGAAGCGATCGAGCGTCGTCGCCACATAGGCCTTCGCCTCATCGCCCATGCCGTTTGCGGCAAAGCCGGGTAACACTTCGGTCTGATAGAGCGCATCCAGCCTTGCGCGTATTTCCTTGTCGGCCAGTATGGCACGCACCGTCTCGTTCTCCGGTCGGTTTTCACGTTGCCAGATTTCGGCAAGGACAGTGTGGCCGAGATTGAGGATATGCAGTTTCAGACGCTCGTAGCGGTCGAGATCGTCGGTTAGCACGATGCTCGGGTGGCTGCATGGCAGGCGGACGCCCGGAGCCCGCTTGATCGCCCACAGCGCATAGGGTTCGGCAACCGCGCCGATTGGTTCGATTGGCTGCGAAACGATCCGGTCGACCAGGGTCTCGGCAAACGCGACGTGGTCGTCGAGCCAGGTGACGAATTGTGTTGGCACAGCGTTGAGCTCAGCGCAGTTGATGACCGCCTGTTTCAGAATGCGGCCATTGCCTGTCACGAGTTCGCAGGGCAGCACGACCAACGGCCGGCCGGATGCCTGCCAGCGTTTGACGAGCAGTGCTGCAAGCTTGGCGGGAAAGGAGCGTGGAACCTGGCCATCCGCACCAAAACTGTCTTCGTCCCGCGATGTCTCATATCCGGTGTCGCCGGTATTGGAGATGACGAATTCGGCTTCCTTGACAAAGAGCCTCGATAGTTCGTCCCAATGCTCGACGGCCGAGAGGCCGCGATCGACGCTGGTCACTTGGACGGTGCGATCGACAGGTTGTCCGGACACCATGCCGCGGATGACGACCGGATATCCGCCCGTCTTGCCAAAGGCGCCGACACGTCCGCTGCGGCTGCTGGCGCCGGAAACCTGAACGACGGTGATCGGCCCGACATCCTGGCCTGATTGTCTTGCCTCATGCACGAAGAACGCCGCATGGGCTTGCAGAAACCGGCTGGTGCCAAATTGAATGATCCGCGCGCTCAAGACAGGCCTCTCTTGCCTTCAATGTTGATCGATATTGCCGCTTGACGGGGGGACGTGCAGACATCTAGCAATCCTCCCGGCATATTTGTTTTTTATCTATAGAAAACAGTTAAGCAAGCAGCCGTCAAATGTTTTTTATGTGGATAAACAGGCGATGGAGCAGCATGCCTTCAATCGAACGCGGCGTTCGTTGTCATATTTCACGATCAAATATTCATAGACGCGTGGGCACACGCCCCTTGGCATGAACGGCCGCGTTACCGAAGACGATGACCGATATGGCATATCTCGGCGGCATCTTCGTCGAGGGTGAGCTTGGCGTGCTGGGCTCGCTCGAAACCAGCATGGGCGAGGCTGAAGACGGTCATGGCGCGGAAGGCAAGCTGTCGCATGACCAGCTGCTCACCAATCTGGAAGAGGCCGTTCAGTTCGCGCGCGAGACCAGGGTCGATGCGCTGGCGATGAATGAGATCGAGGGTATCCATGGCAAGCTGCCCAACACGCATCTTGTCATGCATGGTTCCTCCTCGGTTCCCGAGGAATTGCAGGAGATCATCAACAAATATGGCGGGCAGATGAAGCCGACCTGGGGCGTGCCGGTCGAAGAGATCCAGCGCGGCATCAAGAACGGCGTGCGCAAGATCAACATCGACACCGACGGCCGCATGGCGATGACGGGCCAGATCCGCCGGGTGCTGCAGGAAGATCCGAGCGAGTTCGATCCGCGCAAATATATGAAGCCGGCCATGGCTGCCCTGACAAAGCTCTGCAAGGAGCGGTTCGAGCAGTTCGGAACGGCCGGACACGCCTCGCGCATCCAGCCGTTGACCGTCACCGAAATGGCCAGGCGCTACAAGTCCGGCTTACTCGATCCGGTTTTCTCTTGAAGCCTAAGTGATCAGCGTGCCGTGGGGCTGGCCGCCCGGCGCAGGCTTTCTTCGCTCAGCGTCCGACCGTGGAATTTCGACAGCGACGCGACGACATCGTCGATTTCGGCCGCCAGCCGCTGCGCATCCCAGTGCAAGGCTGCCGCCGCGATCGCGCCGATTTCGCGCAACCCCTGGATCGTCAGCAGGCCTTCGATCGCCATGGTCGTACGGCGGAAGACGATGTCAGACAGACGCACGACGAGCTCCTGCCGCGCGATCCAATCGATCTCCAGCGCGCTATAACGCTGCGCGTCGCTGATGCGCTGACTATCGCTATAGGCCGAAGAATGGGCAAGGATTGCCGCTGCGGTCGTGCCGTATCGGTCAAGCAGCTCCTCTGCTCTACTTACCTCTACCCCGGCTTTTGCTGCGATCGATCGAATCCAGCTGGCGCGCTCATTGGACGTGAGCGGAAAATCCCGGCCGCCGCCGATGGCGAGCCGCTCGGTCGACGTCTTGCGGCCGCGCTGAAGGCGTGTCAGCACGGTATCGGCCACTTCCTCGGCAAAACCCCGGAACGTGGTCCATTTGCCGCCGACCAGCGAGATGATCGGAAACGGGCGCCCGGCCTGCGGTTCGAAGACCGGTGCGGAATGATCGCGGCTGATCAGGCCCGGCGACGAGGCGTCCGAGGCGGGCAGGGGGCGAATGCCGCTATAGCTGTAGGTCACCTGGTCGCGGTCGAAGCGGAGGGTCGGCAGAAGCGAGCGTACGCTATCAAGGAAATAGTCGATCTCGGGTTCTTCGCAGCGGACATTGTCGGGATCGTCGCAGGGGATGTCGGTCGAGCCCACAAGCGCCTGGCCCAGATAGCCGTAGACAAGACAGATACGGCCGTCATCGGCTTCGAAATAGATCATATGGCCGTTCAGGCTGCGCACCAGCTCCGGGTGATCGAGCAGGATATGCGATCCCTTGGTGCCGCCGATCAGATGGGCCGGCGCGCCGAGGGCGGCGTTGACGTGATCGATCCACGGGCCTGCGGCATTGACGACGAGTTTCGGCTTGACCGAAAAGGCATGGCCGTCCGAGCGCTGGAAGGTCAGCAGGCCATCGGCTGCGGAAACAAGTCTTGTCGCATTCGCCGCCAGCGAACTCTCGTTCGCTTCCAGCCCGTCATGGATCAACTCATAAACAAGCCGTTCCGGCCGGCTGATCTTGGCGTCGTAATAGATGCCGCCTGCGACGATCTCGGGTGTGACATGCGGCATTTCCCTGAGCGCGCGGCCCTTCAGAAGGAACCTGTGGCGCGGCATGACGCGGTTGCGCGAGCCGAAGAAGTCATAGAGCGCAAGCCCGATCTTGATGAGCACCGCGCCACGGCTGCGCGGAGCGGTCGTCGAGCCCGTCAGCGTACGAAGAGCGGCCCAAATGCCCCGAGTCCAGGAAAAGATCGGCACGAATGTCGGCAGCGCCTCGACGCAATGCGGCGCGTTCTTCAGCAGCAGGTTCCGCTCGAGCGCCGACTGGGCCACCAGACCGAACTCGCCTGTTTCGAGGTATTTCAGACCGCCATGGATCAGCCGCGACGGTGCGGCGCTCGTTCCCGAGCCGAAGTCAGATTTGTCGACGATCAGGCAGTTGACGCCCTGCACCGAGAGATCGCGAAACAGACCGGCGCCGTTCACCCCAGCGCCGAGAATGACGACATCGACATCTCCGTCCTGGAGTTGCGAGAAGCGTTGTTTCAGATCGGCGGCGATAGCGGTCATAACATCTTCGTCCTGCTGAGCTGCCGCGATAGAGCCTGTCCGCGCGGCGCATTTTCGGTCTAGTCTTGGGAGTGTTGGGTTGCGAGATTGCCGATCCGTGGCCAGAGCGGCGTCATTGCTCCGGCAATATCGCAGAAGAGGTCGTAGCGGATGCGATAGTCGGCGCTACGGGCGGGCTCCGGGTGATAGGTCAGGGCGATCTTGCCGACATCGCGCGGATCGCTCTGCGGGCTAGGGTAGACGCCAATACCGGCGCCGGCGCAAAGTGCGGCACCCCAGGCGGCGGCTTCATCGGTTTCGGTGACGGTGACCGGCATGCCGAGCACATCGGCAAACATCTGAACGACGATCGGGTTGCGCGACACGCCGCCCGCCAATCTCGCCTGATCAAAGGAAAAACCGTCACTTAAGGCATCGACGTGAATCTTATGGTTGAAGGCGATGCCTTCGAGGACCGCCCGCAGCATGTCGCCGCGATCGTGCCAGCCACCAAGCCCGAAAAAGCTGGCGCTGGCATCGGCGCCATAGGGCGAGCCGAACAGATAGGGGTGGAACAGCGCGCTCGACGGCCGATTGAACGCGGCTTCGATTTCGGGACCGAGGACGGCATGTATGGACTTGCCCGCCGCTTCGGCGCTTGCAATTTCACTGCCGCAGAGCTTGTCCAGGAACCATTCATAATTCGCTGACGATGCCGGGGAGATCGACATGTTGTTCCATTGGCCCGGCGCGATGGCATTGCGGCAGAACCAGCGGCGATCGACGCGCGGTTCCGAAGAGAGCGTTTCGTTAATCGAGTAGGTGCCGGCGATGACGGCAACGATGCCGTCGGCATAGCCGCCGGCCCCAAGCGCCGAGGCGGTCACATCATGCAGGCCGGCAACGACGGGCGTGCCCTCGGCAAGGCCCGTCCGCTTTGCGACGGCTTGGGTCACGTGTCCGACGATTTCATCCGATCGCGAGGCATGCGGCAGGGCACCAGTCATCTCGCTAAGGCCGAAGAGCTTCAGCGCATCCGATGAATAGTCTTGTGTCGAAACATCGGTAAAGGACGTGCTGGCCTCGGTCCGGTCGGTGCCTTCAACGCCAGTCAGGCAGAAGCGCAGCCAGTCCTTGCAGGAGAGGATACGGCCGATTTCAGCAAAGCGCTCTGGCTCATTGGCCTTGATCCAGGCAAGCAGCGCCGACGGCGCCGAGACGTGCGGCAGCTGGCCGGTCAGCGTCAGGGCCTCGTCGGCAATCGGGCTTTTCAGCCATCGTTCCACGACCGGGCCGGCGCGGCTGTCGAGCGAGAGAATGGCGCGTCCGAGCGGTTTCTTTGCCCTGTCGAGCAGATAGATGCCGTCGCCATGGGCGGTGGCGGCAATCGCCTGAATATCGCTGGCGGGACGGTTGCTGAGCTTGATCGCCTCGGCAATGGCATCGGCCGTCTGCGTCCAGAGTTCGTCTATGTCGCGCTCGACATGGCGGGCCTTCAGCATGAACTGGGTCACGCGGCGCCGCGCGACGGCAAGCGGCGTTCCATCGATGTCGAAGATGACGGCCTTGGTGACGGTCAAGCCACTGTCAATTCCGAGCAGACTCGGCATTCTCGATACTCCTGATCGTGAAAGATCCTGGGCCGACCGCCTGGGCCTGGCCGTCAGGACCGCTCCTTGTCGCCTTTGGCGACGACAACATTGATATTCTTGTTGCGTATGCGCTCCAGATGAGCGGCAGGCGTCTTGTCGTCGACGATCACGACATCGAATTCGCTCAAACGCGCGAAACTATGCAGCGCCCGTCGTTCGAACTTGGTATGGTCCATCATCAAGATGCGCTTGGCGGCGCTGTCGAACATCGCCCGCTTGATGTCGACGATCTCGGGCGATTGATGGAAGACGACGTCATCGATGATGGCCGACATCGAGATGAAGGCGACATCGGCCCGCAGGCGATTGATTTCGTTGATCGTCATGCGGCCCATGAAGGCGTTGCACCAATTGTAATACTGCCCGCCGAGCGCCAGAAGCGTCACGTCATGCATGTCCTTCAGCGCATTCATTAGTGTCAGCGAGTTGGTGATCGCCGTCAGCGGAACCTTGGCGGACAGCTGCGATGCCATCTGCAGGACGGTGGTGGAATCGTCGAGGAAGATCGCCTGGCCGGGTTCGATGAACTGCATTGCGGCCGCCGCGATCATCTTCTTTTCGCTCGCCTGCCGGTTGGCGCGGTAGACGTCGCTTGATTCGATCAGGCTGGTGGCGGCGGCCGAAACGATGCCGCGTGTCTTTCGGAACAAGCCTCGGCTGACCAACTCGTCGACATCGCGATGCGCCGTCATCAGGCTGATGCCGAAACGGTCGGTCAGATCCTCTATGCGCATGGAGCCTTCCGTCATCACAGCTTCGGCGATCATCTGCCGCCGGGCGATCTGACGGGAATGCCGGCTGTCGCTCGGCAGTTCGTTTTGCAGGAATGATACAGGGCTTGTCTTGTCTGTCACGTCGGCCTCTAGCGCTGAGCCTTGCGGATGTTCCCGTGCCGCAGCGAATGCAATGCTATGGGAAAAGGCATAAAAAGCAATTCGCTAACAGGAGTTCTGCAAGTCATTCCTCACGTTCGGCCGGATGTCGCCGATGGCGGGCTAAGGGTGGGAGCGCCGGCGTCCGGCGCCCCCAATGGCATTATTCGGACAGAACGAAGGGTGCCGTGTACTTGTCGACATTGTCCTTGGTGATCAGGATGCAGTCGAAGAGCTGCTTTTCGCTCGTGGCACCGGTCTTGCCGGTCTTGATGAAGCTGTCGGCCTGCTTGACGGCTTCCGCCGAGAAGGTGGCGACCGGCTGCAGAACGGTGTACTGCAGCTCACCGGCCTTGATGGCGGCAACAGCGTCCGGCGAGCCGTCGAAGCCGCCGACCTTGACGTTGGCGAGCTTGCCGGCTTCTTTAAGAGCGGCAATCGCGCCGAGCGCCATTTCGTCATTGCCGGAGATCACGCCGATAATGTCCGGGTGAGCCTGCAGGATCGACTGCATCTTGTTGTGGCCCTGGGTGCGGTCCCAGTTGGCGACTTCCTTGGCAACCTTCTTCAGGTCGGGATACTGGGTCAGAACGGTTTCGTAGCCGTTCGAACGGGTAGCGGCGTTGTTGTCGGAGGGCGAGCCGAAGAGTTCGGCATAATTGCCCTTGTCGCCAATGGCTTCGACCCACTGCTGTGCGCCGATGGCAGCGCCCTGGGCGTTGTTGGAAACGAGCTGAGCCTTGGCGAGACCTTCCTGGTTGATTTCAGCATTGACCAGGAAAACCGGGATGCCGGCGGCAACGGCCTTCTTCACCGCGCCGACGGAGCCATCGGCGTTTGCCGGATCGAGAATGATGGCGACCGACTTGTTGGTAATGGCCGTATCGATCAGGTTGCTTTCGGTGTTGGTATCGCCCTTGTGGGCGCCGACCGTCGCCGTATAGCCAAGCTTTTCGGCGGTCGCCTTGGCGACGTTGCCTTCCGTTAGCCAGTAGGGGTTGGACGGATCGTTGACGATGATCGTCATCTGACCGGCAGCCCATGCTGCTCCCGTCAGAAGCGGCGCCACGGCAACCGCTGCCATGACGGTACGCAAAGCTTTCTTGAACATTAGTCTCTCTCCCTTTTGATGAGCTCAGTGGTGCCGGCAAGCCGGCGGTTCTTTCCCCGATCGATGTATTCACCGGCCGGTGACAAGCTTGTGTGCGGCGTCAGCCGGATTTGGTCCGGCGTCCGTACTGGATGCTGTTCATGAGCACGGCGAGCACGATGACGGCGCCGGTAAAGACCGTCTGCCAGTAAGCCGACACGCCGATGATGACGAGCCCGTCCGACAGGAAACCGATGACGAAGGCGCCGAGCATGGTGCCGCGCACGGTGCCGCGACCGCCCGTCAAGGCGGCGCCGCCGATGACGACCGCGGCGATCGCCGTCAGCTCGTAGGTGGTGCCGGCGGTCGGGCCGGCGGATGTCAGCTGCGAGGAAAGCACCAGGCCGGCGACGGCCGCGCAGACGCCCGACAGCACATAGACGATGATCTTGACGCGCTTGACCGGAACGCCGGAAAGATCGGCGGCGCGCTCGTTGCCGCCAGAGGCATAGAGCCAGCGGCCGAAGGCGGTGCGGCTGAGGACGAGACCGCAGATGATCGCAAGCACGGCAAGCACGATGACGCCGATCGGGATGCCGGCGAGGCGGTTGAAGCCAAGCCAGTCGAAGCCGGTATTGCCGAGTTCGGGACGTCCGCCGAGATTGTTGTAGGTGAGGCCGTTGGTCATCAGCAATGCGATGCCGCGGGCGACATAGAGCACCCCGAGCGAGGCGACGAAGGCCGGGACGCGCAGGTAAGCGATCAGCACGCCGTTGACGGCGCCGACCACCGCGCCAAGCGCGCAGGTTAGTACGACGACGGCCCAGACCGGCGGATAGAGAATGACGCCGAAGCTCGACAGCGTGACACCCTGCATCAGGAAGCCGGCGATACAGCCGGCAAGGCCGAGCGTCGAGCCGACCGAAAGATCGATCCCGCCATTGAGGATGACCAGCAACATGCCGATGGCGAGAATGCCGAAGATCGCCACATGCGAGGCCATCGTCAGGAAATTGCTGAGCGAGAAATAATAGGGCGACAGGAAGGAGAAGACCGCGATGATGACGATCAGCGCGAAGAAGGCGCGCCCTTCCAGGATCAGCCGCACGAGATTGAAGTTCCGCCGCTGTCCGTTCGAAATTGGTTTCTTTTCTGTGATGTTCGTGACTGACATAATCAGTGCTCCATGAATGCGGCTAGTGCGCGACCACTGCTTCGCCGGAGGCGGCCATGATCTTCTCTTTGGTGACGTCAGGCCCGAATTCGGCAGAGATCTTGCCGCGGTGCATGACGATGATGCGATGGGCGATGCTCAGGCATTCGGCGACTTCCGACGTCGAATAGATTACTGCAAGACCTTCCTTGGCGCGCTCGGCGAGCAGCTTGAAGACTTCGGCCTTGGCGCCGATATCGATGCCGCGGCTCGGCTCGTCGAGCAGGATCACTCTCGGCTGCGTCGCCAGCATCTTGCCGATGACGACCTTCTGCTGATTGCCGCCCGACAGCGAGCCGATTGCGGCCTCACCACCATCGGTCTTGATGTGAACCTTGCGGATCGCGTCGTTCACCAGCGACCGCTCGCGACCGCCTGAGGTGAACAGACCTTTGGTGAAGGCGCCGATGCTGGCGAGCGACAGGTTCGAGCCGACGCTCATCGTCTGGACGAGGCCGTCGCGCTGCCGGTCTTCCGGCACCAGCACCAGGCCTTGTGCGATGCGTCCGGCGATGCTGAGGCCGCCGACATCGTTATTGCCGAGCAGCACACGGCCGCCGCTCGATCTGAGGCGTCCGGCCACGCATTCGAGCAGCTCGGTGCGACCGGCGCCCATCAGGCCGTAGATACAGACGATCTCGCCGGCGCGAACTGCAAGCGACATGCGATCGACCGCATTGTAGGCAGCTCCTGATGGGCCCGGCACGGTGAGATTGTCGATCGTCAGCGCCACGTCGCCTATTCTATGGCCGGTCGGCGGACTGCCAAGGTCGAAATTGTCGCCGACCATGTTGCGCACGATCCATTCGAGATCGATGTCCTTGCGCTCGGCGTAGGCCGTCATGTTGCCGTCGCGCAGCACGACGGCGTGATGGGTGATCTGCAGCGCCTCTTCCAGGTGATGCGAGATATAAACGATCGAGACGCCACGGTTCGTCAGGTCGCGAATGACCTTGAAGAGGACTTCGACTTCGCTGGCGCTCAATGCCGAGGTTGGTTCGTCCATGATCAAGATGCGGGAATTGACCGATAGCGCACGCGCGATCTCGACGATCTGCTGCTGGCCGAGACGCAGGTCCTCGACGGGAGTGAGCGGATCGATATTTTCCTCCAGCTCCTCCATCAGGGCACGGGTCTGGCGCTCTTCCTCGGCAAAATCGACCACGCCGCCCTTCATGATCTCGCGACCCATGAAGATGTTGTCGCGGACGCTGAGGTTTGGCGCGAGGCTCAATTCCTGGTGGATGATGGAAATGCCGCAGGCGCGGGCATGCGTCGAGGAGGCAAAGCTGATCGGGTTGCCGTCGAGGATGATGTCCCCTGAGGTCGGCTGAATGACGCCGGATAGGATCTTCATCAGCGTCGACTTGCCGGCGCCATTTTCGCCGAAGAGCGTGGTGACTTCACCGCGGCGAATGTCAAAATTCACGCCCTTCAGCGCATGGACGCTGCCATAGGATTTGGCGACGTTGCGGGCGGCGAGAACGACTTCGCCCGTGGTCACGCCGTTGTGCTGGACCTGGCTCATTTTACGTCGACCTTTACGGGGGTGATGAGCCAGTTCTTCGGGTTGATCAGCTTGAAAACGCCAACGACAGTCGCCGTCTTGCCGGTCAGCTTCTCAGGATCCAGGCTGCCGAGGGTCGCCTTCTTCATCTCATTGTTGATGGCGGAACCAGCGTCCTGATATTCGATCTGGTTGGTGAACTGCCCGAATTCGATCTTGCCTGTGGCGTCGCGGAGATCGGTGCCGTTGATTGCGGGACCAGTTTGTACCCGGATGGTGACACCGTCAGGCATGCCGTCGACCTTGAACTCGTTGAGATTGGCCTTACGCTCGCCGAAGGTTCCGGTCAGCGAAACGGGAAGAACGGGTCCGGTGGTGGTGGCGACACCGTATTTCGTGCCGGCGGCCTTCTTGTCGGCCAGAACGGCATTGGCAAGCGTCACGGCATCGACGGCGCGCTTTTCGACATCGGCCTGGACTTTCGGGAATTCTTCCGCGCCGTAGGCCTCGGGTTGGAAACCTTGCTCGCGAATATCGTGAGTCGAGCCGATTCTGACGACTTTGGTATCGGCCGCGATGGCGCCGATCACGATCACCGCGACGGCAATCCCCGCCACGATCTTGAGCTTGGATCCCGCCGGCTTGGCAGTTGCATACTGAGTCTGGGTATTCATGTTCAAACGACCTTCGGCATATCAGCCGGATTGCCTGATGGAGAGGGAGGAGAAGGTGCTGCGATCCAGGCTAGCGGAAGTGCAGCCCTTGTTTTGAGGCCCGCAGGCGCTCCGCTCGGCTTTCGACGGTGCTGTCGCCGGAATGGAAATTCAACATCAGGAGCCTCCTCAGCATGTGGACGGCTGTCTCCTCAGTCGTCCATTTCGGCTTCACGATGACCGCATCCATGCGGGTTTCGTGATATAAGTATGTTAATAACTCCAATTTATATGTTATAAATATTTCGACCTGTCAACCGCGATTTGGGATGCCCTGCCCATCGCCTGCCCTCATGCACGTCAGTGTTATCCTTCCTCGATGGCCTACAACTTTCACTTTGCATGCGCTATTCGAGGCTTTGCCGCCGGTGCTCCTCAGCGAGAATTTCTCTAAAGAAATTGCAGTAAGTTACGGATCTTTATCAGGAAAGAAAGAACATTTTTGCGATGTTCCGATCAAAGCATTGCTCTTGCCTGTCGATCGCTCGCTAACGAACTTCTTTCCTTCCGCAGCTTCTCTCGGGAGCGGCTGGGGAATTGACAGCACTCATTTTATATGAAAAAAATTACAAGACCAGAAAAATATTACTGCAACAGTGATATCTTTGTGTTATAAGTTAGCGCAGTGATTGAGGGCTCGCTATTGCGTCGGGTTCAGCTGTTCAGGGTATTGAATGTGCGAAATGGCCATTCGCGGGTGCTCCTGTGAGCTTGGGATGTGGCAGCGATGCGCGCGAGTTGGCAAAACTGTACTCGTGACCGGGTGGGGAGGAATGAAGATGTTCGTGATGTATGCCAAAGCCCCCGCCGTAAGGCGCGTGATGGTGGAGCCGGCCTGCAATGCCTAAAAGTGACGGGATCATCATCGGCATCGACGCAGGTACCTCCGTTCTGAAGGCGGTTGCCTTCGAATTGTCCGGAAAGCAGATCGTGTCCGCCTCGGCGCGCAATCGTTACGAGATGGGGGAAGATGGTTCGGTCACGCAGTCGCTTGGCCAGACATGGTCTGATTGCGTCAGCGCGCTGCGCGGACTTGGCGAGAAGGTCGAGAACCTTGCCGCCCGAACGGCAGCGATCGCGGTCACGGGGCAGGGTGACGGCACCTGGCTTGTCGGCTCCGGCAATATTCCGGTCGATGATGCCTGGCTCTGGCTCGACGCCCGAGCCGCATCGACGGTGACGCGGCTGAGCGCCATGGCTGGCAACCGCGCGCGTTTCGAGGCGACGGGCACGGGTCTCAATACCTGCCAGCAGGGCGCGCAGCTCGCGCATATGGACCGCTTGATGCCGGAGCTTCTCGATCGGGCCGAAACTGCCTTGCACTGCAAGGACTGGCTCTATCTCAATCTGACAGGGGTACGGGCGACCGATCCGTCTGAGGCCAGTTTCACCTTCGGCAATTTCCGCAATCGCCAATATGATCCGGTCGTCATCGATGCGCTCGGTCTTGCCGGCCGGCGCTCGCTTCTGCCTGATATTCTCGACGGAAGCGAGACCAGCCATCCCCTGACGGAGGCGGCCGCCAAGGCGGCGGGCCTGCTTGCCGGGACACCGGTCTGCCTCGGCTATGTCGACATGGTCATGACGGCGCTCGGCGCCGGCGTTCGCACCGGCGGCCAGAATGCGGCCTGCTCGACGATCGGGTCGACGGGCGTGCATATGCGCGCCAAGGCCGTGCCCGATGTCCAGCTCAACGACGAGGGGACGGGATATGTGATCGCCCTGCCGATCCCCGGCATCGTCACGCAAGTCCAGACCAATATGGGCGCGACCATCAATATCGACTGGATTTTACGGGTCGCGGCGGATCTGATGTCCACAGGCGGAAATCAGGTTTCCTATTCGGATCTCATTCCGCGCATCGATACCTGGTTTGCCGAGGCGCGTCCGACGAACCTTCTCTATCACCCCTATATTTCCGAGGCGGGCGAGCGCGGTCCCTTCGTCAATGCATATGCGCGCGCCGGCTTCACCGGGCTTTCGACGCGGCACGGCTTTGCCGACATGTTGCGGGCCGTGGTCGAAGGCCTCGGCATGGCAACGCGGGACTGTTACGCGGCCATGGGCGACTTGCCCTTAGAACTGCGCCTCACCGGAGGAGCTGCGCGTTCGCGCGCGTTACGAGGTTCGCTCTCTGCCGCCGTCAAGGCGCCGGTCCGCATTTCGGAGCGGGAAGAGGCGGGTGCTGCCGGTGTCGCAATGATGGCCGCGGTCGCGATCGGCGCCTACCAGGACATGGACAGCTGCATTGCCGATTGGGTGACGCCGCTGCTCGGCACGGCCGAGGAGCCGGATCCGGAAAACGTCGAGCGCTACGACCGTTTGTTCGACGCTTACAAGGACGTGCGGCAGGCGATTGCGCCTGCCTGGGACAAGCTGGCCGAGCGCTAGCCCGTTGGCGGCCGGCGAGCGCCGCCATTGAAGATTGATTTGATGATGCCCGAGGGCATTCGAACCAGGGCATCCGAAGGAGCATGACATAATGGAACCGGAAATCTTTGATCTTTTCGTGATCGGCGGAGGCATCAATGGTGCCGGCATTGCCCGCGACGCGGCCGGCCGCGGTCTTTCGGTTGTCATGTGCGAGAAGGGCGATCTGGCAGAAGGAACCTCTTCGCGCTCCGGCAAGCTGGTGCATGGCGGCCTGCGCTATCTTGAATATTACGAATTCCGTCTTGTGCGCGAAGCTTTGATCGAGCGTGAAGTGCTGCTGAACTCGGCAAGCCATATCATCTGGCCGATGCGCTTCGTGCTGCCGCACAGCCCGACGGATCGTCCGGCCTGGCTCGTTCGCCTCGGCCTGTTCCTCTACGACCATCTCGGTGGCCGCAAGAAGCTGCCCGGCACGCGCTCGCTCGATCTCCACCGCGACCCGGAAGGCGCGCCGCTCCTCGACCAGTATTCCAGGGGTTTTGAATATTCCGACTGTTGGGTTGATGACGCCCGGCTCGTCGTCCTCAACGCTCTCGATGCGTCCGCCAAGGGCGCGAAGATTTTAACACGCACGGCTTGCGTCAGTGCGCGACGCGATCAGGGCAACTGGGTCGTCCAGACCCGCGACCAGCGTTCCGGTGAAGTGCGCACCGTTCGCGCCCGTGTATTGGTGAATGCCGCCGGACCCTGGGTCAATGACATTATCGGCCGTGTCGTCGGCTCAAACAGCCAGCGCAGCGTCCGGCTCGTCAAGGGCAGCCACATCATCGTCCCGAAATTCTGGGCCGGCCAGCAGGCCTACCTCGTCCAGAACCACGACAAGCGCGTGATCTTCATCAACCCTTATGAAGGCGACAAGGCGCTGATCGGCACGACCGACATTCCCTATGAAGGCAAACCGGAAGAGGTGGCGGCCGACGAGAAGGAAATCGATTATCTGATCACGGCGGTCAATCGCTACTTCAAGGAGAAGCTGCGCCGCTCCGACGTGCTCGAGAGCTTCTCCGGCGTCCGCCCGCTGTTCGACGACGGCAAGGGCAATCCGTCGGCCGTGACGCGCGATTACGTCTTCGATCTCGACGAGACCGGCGGTGCGCCGCTGTTGAGCGTATTCGGTGGCAAGATCACCACCTTCCGTAAGCTCTCGGAACACGCGATGCAGCGGCTTGCCAAGTTCTTCCCGAAGATGGGCGGCGATTGGACGCGGGGCGCCACGCTTCCAGGCGGCGAGATTCCGAATGCCGATTACGTCGCCTTCGCCGACACGCTACGGGAAGCCTATCCCTGGATGCCGCGCGCGCTTATCAATCACTACGGCCATCTCTATGGCGCCCGCACCAGGCAGATCGTCGGCGAAGCCACGTCGCTGGCCGCACTCGGCCGCCATTTCGGCGGCAATCTCTATGAGGCCGAAGTCCGCTATCTCGTCGCTTCCGAATGGGTCCAGGCGCCCGAGGACGTGCTGATGCGTCGCACCAAGGAAGGTCTGCGCATGACGGCGAAGGAGAAGGCGGATTTCGCGGCCTGGTTCGATGCCGAACTGGCGCTGGCTGCCTGAAGAACAGACTTTGCCGGGAGAATAGGCATGCCCTTAACGCTTTCACTCAACACCAACCCGCTGGTGAACCGCTTTGCCGAGCCGGCTGATCTGATCGAAACCGTGGCGCGCGATCTGCGTATCCGCGATCTGCAGCTGACGCACGAGTTCATCAATCCGAGCTGGCAGGCACCGGTCATCCGCCGGCTGACACGGGACATGCAGGCAGCGTTGAAGCGTACCGGCGTTCGCGTCACATCAGGCATGACCGGCCCCTACGGCCGTCTCAACCATTTCGGTCATCCAGATAAGGATGTTCGCCGCTACTATATCGACTGGTTCAAGACCTTTGCCGATATCACCGCCGATCTTGGGGGGCATTCCGTCGGCACGCAGTTCGCGATCTTCACCTATAAGGACTATGACGATCAAGCCCGGCGCGAGGAGCTGATCGAGATCGCAATCGAATGCTGGGGCGAGGTGGCCGAGCATGCACGTGCTGCCGGTCTTTCCTATCTATTCTGGGAGCCGATGAGTATCGGCCGCGAATTCGGCGAGACGATCGAGGCATGTCGATCCCTGCAGGAGAGATTGACGAAAGCCCCATTCGCCATTCCGATGTGGATGATGGCCGACATCGACCACGGCGATGTCACCTCGGCCAATCCCGACGACTATGATCCCTATGCCTGGGCACGCGCCGTGCCGAAGGTTTCGCCGATCATCCATATCAAGCAGAGCCTGATGGACAAGGGCGGCCACCGTCCCTTCACGGCGGAATTCAACGCCAAGGGCCGCATTCAGCCGGAGCCGCTCTTGAAGGCATTTGCCGAAGGCGGTGCCAAGGACAACGAAATCTGCCTCGAACTGTCGTTTAAGGAGCGTGAGCCCAACGATCGCCAGGTCATCTCGCAGATTGCCGAAAGCATCGCCTTCTGGGCACCTCATATCGACACGGGTGCCAGTGACTTGCATATCTAGCCGCTGGAGTGGCCGAGACTCGATTCCACCTGAGCCCCACCCTTGCGGAAGGGGACGGATTTGGGGGCATGGTCAGATAAAAAGCAGGCGAGGGGCCATGCGTGACGAAATGAAAAGGAACGGTCGATGACGGATGCGGATGATTCGCTCGCCGTGCGAGCGGCGTGGCTGCACTATGCCGGTGGACTGACGCAGTCCGAGGTGGCAAAGCGCCTCGGCGTTCCCTCGGTGAAGGCGCATCGCCTGATCGCGCGCGCGGTCGCCGACGGCGTCGTCAAGGTGACGATCGACGGCGATATCGTCGAATGCGTCGAGCTCGAAACGGAGCTTGCCGCGCGCTTTGGCCTGCAATATTGCGAGGTTGCGCCCGATCTCGGCGAAGAGGGCTTTGAGTTTCGCGCGCTCGGGCAGGCAGGCGCCGGTTTTCTGCGGCGTGAGATCGAAAGCGGCAACAACAAGGTCATCGGCCTCGGCCATGGGCGAACGCTCTCGTCCGCAGTTCATCACATGGCGCGCGTCAGCGCCAAGGACCTGCGCTTCGTCTCGCTGCTCGGTGGTCTGACGCGAAACTATGCGGCCAACCCCTATGACGTGATGCATCGCATTGCCGAAAAGACCGGTATGCAGTCGCATGTGATGCCGGTGCCCTTCTTCGCCAACACCCGCGAAGATCGCGATGTGCTGCTTGCCCAGCGCGGTGTGAAGGAGGTTTTCGATCTCGCCAACGGCGCCGATCTCAAGCTCGTCGGTCTCGGCACGGTCGATACAGATGCGCAGCTCGTCTTGTCCGGCATGGTCGAGCCGAAGGAGATCAAGGAGATTACCGCGGCCGGCGGCGTCGGCGAAATCCTCGGTCATTTCTTCGATGCGGATGGCAAGATTCTGGAGACGACGCTGACCGCGCGCACGCTTTCCGCCTCCCTGCCGCGCACCGAGAACGAACGCCTTGTTGCATTGTCCGGCGGGTTGCCCAAGGTCGAAGCCATTCGCGCCGTCCTGAAGAGCCGCTGTCTTTACGGGCTGATTACGGATGAGAAAACGGCGAAAGCACTGCTGAAAGCATAAGCCTGCTACCAACTGGGTGGAAACATAAAAGCATCTCAATCTAACAATAGGAATGTTGAATTGTGAGATTTCGATGTTATGTTTTCTCTAGTTCCATTTCTGGTTAGTGGCCGGAGCGCAAGGTGAAACGGGAAGAGCGTCAGCAATCGATCATCAATCTGCTTGTCGAGCACAAGACCGTCGATCTCGACGATCTGGCCGACCGCTTCACCGTGTCCAAGATGACGATCCATCGCGATCTCGATGATCTCGAGCAGGCCGGCGTGCTGCGCAAGGTTCGCGGCGGCGCGACCATCGATGCCGGGACGCAGTTCGAAAGTGATTTTCGTTTCCGCGAGCGGCAGGGTCATGACGAAAAGCTGGCCATGGCGCGCTCTGCGCTCGAGCTGGTCGAGCCTGGCATGACGGTCATGATCAATGACGGCTCGATGGCGGCCGTTCTCGGCGAGATGCTGCTGCAGAGGCGGCCGCTAACGCTGATCACCAACAACGCCGCGATCATCGACCGCATGAAAAACGAAAGCGGTATTACGCTGATCGCGCTCGGCGGCGTCTATTCCGCGAAGTTCAACGCCTTTCTCGGTGTCGTCACCGAGGAGGCGCTGTCGCGACTAAGGGCCGATATCGCCTTCCTGTCGACGCCGGCCGTTTCCGGTAAGCTTGCCTATCACATGGACGATAACGTCGTGCGCACGAAGCGGGCAATGATTGCGTCGGCGACCAGGAGCTGCCTGCTCGTCAGCCATCAGCGCATCGGGCATACGGCCTTGCATGTGATGGCCGACCTTACCGATTTCGATGCGGTGATTACCGATCACGCACCCGATGACGCCATTCTCGAGCAATTCCGCCGGGACGGTGTCACCCTCACCATTGCCTCGAACTAGGATATGACATGACAGAGAAGCCTCGCTATTGGATTGGCACGAGCTGGAAGATGAATAAGACGCTTGCCGAGGCGCGCGTCTTCGCCGAGGCATTGCGTGCTGCCGATGCCCTGCGCGATGCCCGCATCCAGCGCTTCATCATTCCGCCCTTCACGGCCGTGCGTGAGGTGAAGTCGATCCTTTCGGACAGCTCCGTCAAGGTTGGCGCCCAGAACATGCATTGGGCGGACCAGGGCGCTTGGACGGGCGAAATTTCGCCGCTGATGCTGAAGGATTGCAATCTCGATATCGTCGAACTCGGCCATTCCGAGCGTCGCGAGCATTTCGGCGAGACCAACGAGACCGTTGGATTGAAGACCGAGGCGGCAGTGCGCCATGGCCTGATCCCGCTCATCTGCATCGGCGAGACGCTGGCAGATCGCGAAAGCGGCCGCGCAACCGAGATCCTGAGCCAGCAAGTCATCGGCGCGCTATCGAAGCTCTCCGATGCCCAGAAGCAGGCTGACATTCTGCTGGCCTATGAGCCGGTCTGGGCGATCGGCGAAAAGGGGATCCCAGCCGAGCCCTCCTATGCCGATGCCCGCCAGGCCGAGATCATTGCGGTCGCGCAAAAGGTGCTTGGTCGGAAAATTCCGTGCCTCTACGGCGGATCGGTCAATCCGCAAAACTGCGAAGAACTCATATCCTGCCCGAACGTAGACGGGCTCTTTATCGGCCGCTCCGCCTGGAATGTCGAAGGCTATCTCGACATCCTCGCCAAGTGCGCCGCCAAACTCTGAGGAGACATATCATGAAGCTTGCTATTGCTGGAGACAGCGCCGGCGAAGGCCTGGCCAAGGTTCTCGCCGACCACTTGAAGGATCGTTTCGAAGTGAGCGAAGTGTCGCGCACTGAGGAAGGCGCTGATCCGTTCTACGCCAATCTCGCCGACCGCGTCGCTTCCGGCGTCATCGACGGCACCTACGACAAGGCGATCCTCGTTTGCGGCACCGGTATCGGCGTCTGCATCTCGGCCAACAAGGTGCCGGGCATCCGCGCGGCGCTGACCCACGACACCTATTCGGCGGAGCGCGCCGCGCTGTCGAACAACGCCCAGATCATCACCATGGGCGCTCGCGTCATCGGCACTGAACTTGCCAAGGCCATCGCCGACGCGTTCCTGGCGCAGACCTTCGACGAGAACGGCCGCTCGGCCGGCAACGTCAAGGCTATCGACGAGGTCGATGCGAAGTATAACGCCCGTTAAGCCCCGTCTCCCAAGACGCGGACAAGCCCGCCCGATCTTTTCGATCGGCCGGGCTTGTTTGTATTTGCAGCGCGCTTCAACGCGCGCCACCTGGGGCGCCTGGCTTATCGCTTTTGATGTCTTCGGCGAATTTGCGCATGAGCCGTACCAGGTCTTCGATGTCCCGTTCGTCCCAATTGGCGAAGATAGATAGGCCGATTCTCTCACGCGCCGCGTCGACACGATCAGTCATTGCCTTTCCCTGTGTGGTAATGACAGCCTCGCGAATGCGGCGATCTTGCGTGCTTTCCTGGCGGTCGACCAGCCCGAGGCCCTCCAGCTTGGCGACCTGCCGGCTGACGGTGGTGTAGTCGCGCCCGACGCGGTCAGCCAGTTCGACAACTCCGATGGGACCGAGCCTTTCCACCAGAACAAGCAGTGGGAACAGCGCACGGTCGAGCGATATGCCCGCTTCTCGAACCATCGCTTCGTCACGCTGGGGTCGGTTCATGACGCCGACGATTTCGAGCAACGCGCCATGAAGCTCACGCAGCTGCGTGGTAATATGTGTATTTTGCACCTTTTTCATTGACGCCGAACCATCTCTCTCTTAATGTGTGCATATTACACATATGGAGCCTGAGATGACAGAGAAATTTGCAGCCGATGTGCTAATTTGCGGCGCGGGCGCAGCCGGTCTGGCGCTGGCGATCGACCTGGCGCGGAGAGGCGTTTCCTTCCGCCTGATTGAGAAGATGGAGGGCCCGTTCCACGGCTCGCGCGGCAAGGGCATTCAACCGCGAACACAGGAAATATTCGAAGATCTCGGTATCCTCGACCGGCTCGTCGCGGTCGGCGGGTTATATCCGTCCGAACGCCGACACCGCGACGATGGCGGCTATGCCGACGCCGATGTGACGGAGCACGAGCCTCCGACCGCCGCCGAGCCTTATCACCTTCCGCTGATGGTGCCTCAGTTTCTGACCGAAGGCCTGATGCGCGAACGTCTTGAGGAGCTCGGTCATCGGCCCGAATTCGGCTGGGAACTGGTTGGCTTCGAGCAGGACGCGGACGGCGTGACGGCGCGTCTTACGGGCAAGGCCGGCGAAGAAACCTTGCGCGTGCGCTGGCTCGTCGGCGCCGACGGTGGCCGCAGCTTCGTGCGCCACGTGCTCGGCATCGATTTTCCGGGCAAGACCCTCGGGGTCCGCGCCGTCGTGGCGGATGTTATGCTGACGGGTCTTGCACGCGATGCCTGGCATCGCTTCAACGATGGAAACATGGTGCGGCAGATCTCGTTTTGCCCGCTCGCAGGGACCGGAATGTGCCAAATTCAAGGCCCGATTCCTCTTGAAGGCGATATCGAACTCTCCGCTAGAGGGCTGGAAGCTATGGTGGCGGGGCGCACCAATCGCGACGATATTCATATCCAATCCGTATCCTGGGCATCGGCATACAGCATGAATGCGCGATTGGCCGATCGCTACCGCGTCGATCGCGTGTTCCTCGTCGGCGATGCGGCTCACATTCATCCGCCGACGGGCGGTCAGGGCCTCAACACCAGCGTGCAGGATGCCTATAATCTGGGCTGGAAGCTGGCCGCGGTCGCCCACGGTGCGCCTGAGGCGCTGCTCGATACCTATGAAGAGGAACGCAGGCCGGTCGCCGCGGCGATGCTCGGCCTGGCGACAAAACTTCTCGATGCCTTAAAGCGTGGCGACATGCGTCGCGGCCGCGACGTGCATCAGCTCGATATCGGCTATCCCGAATCCTCGCTGGCGCTGGAGCAGTCAAGCCGGGTTGGCGGCCTCCTTGCCGGCGACCGTGCGCCGGATGCACCGATCCACGGTGCAGCCGGGCAAGCTGTGCGGCTGTTCGATTTGTTCCGAGGGACGCACTGGACCCTGCTCGGCTATGAGGTTGAGCGAGGGTCCGTGCGTCCGCGTCAGGGCGTGCATATTCATATATTCGGTCCGAAGGGCGATGTGCTCGATGACGGAGGTCACTTCCGTGACGCCTACGCCCCTGCCGTCGGTGATTGGGTCCTGGTACGTCCGGACGGCTACATTGGTGCCATTGTCGCGAGCGGCGATGTGGTGATCCTAGAGACCTATCTCGCGCAGGTAGGGCTCGGCTTGGTCCATACCGGTTGCAATTAGCGCGGCTCTATTCGGTCCAGCTTAGCGGCCTGCCAACCAGCGCTTGAATTCGACGTTCGTGTCGGTCTGGATCGCACCCACGCCGGCCGCGACAAGTGTTCCCCAGACGCTTTCCGGATCCTTGAGCGCGCGGCTGTCGTTGAAATTAAGATTGTGGGAGACATCGAGCGTATTCACCCACAGTCTGATGTTCTGGCGTTCCAGTTCTTCGCGGCCGGTAGCAAGATCAGCGACGTCGGCAAACTTGACTTCGATCATCGGCGCGCGCAGCGGCTCGATCAACCGCAGATCGTCGGCGAATTTGCCTGGTCTTGCGGGAAACATCGGCATATGCGGGATAGAGCCGAACCAATCGGCATCGAGAACCGAAAATTGAGGGCTTTCCGGGTCGATATCGGATTTGATGATGACGTGATCCTCGGCGCCAAGGCGTCGAACGGCAGCAATGACCAGCGGCAACTCATGCGGAAACTTCGTGTCGATATTGACGAAAACGCGCCCGCGCGCCTCTTCAAGCGCTTCTTCGAGCGTCGGCACGCGCTCATCCATCAGGGGCGCGGTTTGCCCACCGGCGCCGGCGCGCAGCCGCGCATCGCGGACCGTTGAGAAACTGCTTGCGCCGACGACACCTTTGGCCGACGTGGTGCGGTCCAGCGTCTTGTCGTGGATGACGACGAGATGGCCGTCGGCCGTTGCCTGCGTGTCGATCTCGACGAATTCGACGCCGAGTTCGGCGGCGGCGCGGATGGATGCCAGCGAATTTTCCGGCGCTGCCGACCAAAGGCCACGATGCGCGATCGTTAGAATGTCCGGATTGGCGCGGGACAGGAGATCATAGATATCGGCAAGGCGAGGCGAGGCGGCGGTCTGGCTATGCATGGGAATGGCTTTCGTGTGCGGATCGATCGTTCTGACGAAATGCGCCGCTTGATGTCCGGGACAGAATCCAGACGCCAATGGCTGCGCGCCGACGCGATGCTATCGGCATCGGTCGCCTGGATGGCTATTAATACACATAAAGTGTAATATTTGTGACAGGTCACCTTGAAGATGCGGGTGATGCGGATTGCATCCACGGATACGAGAGGCTAAGGCGGCTCAAAGGGTTGGAATTGCAGTCATGACAGCGCTTGAGAAATCCCCGCTGGCGAGCGAAAACGAACGCCTCATCCTCGATATCGTTCGCCGACATGAGCCGATCCCGCGCGCGACCATAACGACCCACACCAATCTGACCCAGCAATCGGTGTACCGCCTGGTCGAAACCTTAATGGCGCGCGGTCTGCTTCGCGCCGGTGCGCCCCTCAAGGGAGCACGCGGGCAACCGAGCCCAACAATCGAACTGGCAAGGCAAGCTGCTTACTCGATCGGCATTTCCGTCAATACCGACGCCGTAACCCTTTCGGTCGCCGATTTCGGCTGCGATATCGTCAGTCAGGAGACGCTTAGGAGCGTGCCAGGTGATCGCAAGGCAACGCTGGCCGCGCTTGCCCGAAAACTGAACTCGATCTTGATGCGACATGAGATACCGCGCAAAAACCTCATCGGGCTCGGCTTCGCCATGTCCGGCTTCTTCGTCGGCGATGCTCGCCACTTCAATGCCCCGGAGCCTTTGCGGGACTGGTCGCTGATCGATCTGCAGCCGGAGCTCGAAGATGCGTTCGGGCTGCCAGCGTGGCTGGAAAACAATGCGACGACCGGCGCCATCGGCGAAAGCCTGCGCGGCGTCGGGCGTTGGTGCCAGACCTTCGCTTACCTGTCTTTCAATTACGGATTTGGCGGTGGCCTTATTCTGGAGGGCAGGCCCCACCTAGGGTTCCATGGCAATGCGGGGGAGTTCAGCGTGATCTATGATCCGGAGGAGGCGCCGCGACGGCCGGCTCTGCAATATCTTATCCGCATATTGCGCAAGAACGGTATCGAGATTGGCTCCATCGAGGAGCTGAAGCAAGATTTCGATCCTTCCTGGCCGGGCGTGGAGAGCTGGCTCTCGGAGACCATGCCGATGCTCGATCGCCTGATTGCGACGCTTACCGGAGTGATCGATCCGCAGGCGATCGTCTTCGGCGGTCAGCTGCCGCCGGGGCTCGGGCAGATGATGATCGAACGCGCGAAAGTGCCCTCGCAGCGCCCGCATCGTTATGGTGTCGCACCGCTCGGGCCGCGGTTGGTTCTCAGCGAGACGAAGGGCGATGCCAGCGCGGTCGGAACCGCGCTGCTGCCGTTGAAGTTCCGGTATTTCTTATAGGCATTTGAAAGAATTACTGTCGCAACGCCGCACCTACCGCTTGTCGTATTGAGCGCGCGCCTCGTGAATGACATCCTGATTAGCGGTTGCCCATCCCACCAGCGCCATCACCGGACCAAGCAGTTCCCGACCGGATTTGGTAAGTTCATAGTCCACTCGGGGTGGAATGGTGGGGAATAGCGTGCGCGTCACCAGCCCGTCGCGCTCCAGCCCGCGTAACGTCAATGTCAGCATTCGCTGGGAAATGCCATCGATCCGCCGTCGCAATTCGTTGAACCGTAAGGGACCGTCCTTGAGCACGGCGATGATGTACAGGCTCCATTTGTCGCCGATGCGATCGAGAATTTCCCGCACCATCCGGCAATCGTCGAAATGAGGGATGGGAAAATCAATGTCATTCAGTGTCATGAATGTGCCTTCTTGCGGAGAGCGAAATAGTTACATTAATAGTGTTGGTCACAATTAATTACCACCCTTATCAGGAGTCAGCAAATGACCAACATTCTCGTCGTAACCTCGAGCCCGCGTGGGGCAGAAGGCTTGTCCACACGCTTCGCAACCGAGATCGCGGAGGGGCTCAAGGAGCGCTTGGGTGGAACACTCGTGATACGCGACTTGGCGGCCCGGCCACTGCCGCATATCACGCCGGCGTATATCGAAGGCCGCATGGCGCCCTCGCAAGCGCGGACACCGGAACAGGCTGAAGCCGTGGTGCTTGCAGAGACATTGGTGAACGAGGTCAAGGCCGCCGACGTGATCGTCATCGGCTCCGGAATGATCAACTTCAGCCTGTCTTCACAACTCAAGGCCTGGATGGATCATATCATCTGGCCCGGCGTAACCTTCAGCTACGATGCGAGCGGTGTCCGTGGCCTTCTAAGCGGCAAGAAAGCCTACGTTGTGACGGCCAGCGGCGGCGTCTTTTCCGAGGGTGCCCATGCGGCCTTCGATTTTCAGACGAACTATCTCGTTCATCTGCTCGGCTTCATGGGCGTGACCGACATCGAAACCATCCGCGTCGAAGGGACGGCCTACAGCCCCGAGGCGACACATGCGGCCATTGCCAAAGCCGAAACGCAGATACGTTCTGTGCTCGAACGGGCGGCGTGATTTTAGCCGCAACGGTCCATGCGGAATGGGCTTGTGCCTTGTGGGCGGAGCCCATTCTTCCTTCAGCGCGCAGCCCGTTCGGGGGGCGCATTTCATTTCCGCATCATCAATGCTTCAGCGCTTTGTCAGACGCCATTGCTAAAGCACGGCCTCTTTTTTCCGGACGACAGCATTGGCGCGCAAGACCGCAATCATCATTGGCAATGGCAAACTCGAGCGCGATCTCTCAGGGATCGTGGACGATGCGCAATTCGTCATGCGCTTCAACGAGCCGAACCTCGCCGGGGGCATGAGCGGCGAACGGACCGACATGATCATGCTGGTCGCATCGAGCAAGACCTTGTATCGGCGGCTGATCGATCCGGACTTTCTGGACAATGCAGCATTGAAGGCGGTGAAGGTGCTGATGCTCGCCTACCATCCGAACATCATCCGCAAATATCATCCCCGCCCCAACATCTTTCAGCGCCTGCAGGGCAGGAGGGCCGACTGGACGATGCAGGCGATCGAACGGATGGGCAAGGCCGGCAAGGAGATCCGCATCATGCCGCCGCAGACCTATATCGACGGTTGCAACGAGCTCGGCATTTCCAGGCCTCGCATGCGGGACGTCTTTCCCAGCACGGGCTTCCTCGGCATCTGTTATACGCTCGCAAACTTTCCGGCGTCCGAATGGGACGTCAAACTATGCGGCTTCAGCTGGGAAGGATGGAAGCGGCACGATTGGCAAAATGAGCGTGTCTGGGTCGAAAACAAGATCGCCAACGGCCGCGTCAGCCTGCTCGCGTAAGCTATTCGATGCGATCGGCTTTGAGAGCTTCGCAGACCTCTCCCGCGATCACTGTTCTGCCAGCAAGCCACGCAGCTCCGGCAGCCGGTCGTTCACCAGCCAGCCATAATAATTCTCTTCCGGCAGCTTTTTGCCGCCTGAAGCGTCCGCGGCCTGCCGCAAGGCAAGTGCGCGGCGCCGTGGCTGCCCGACATTGTAGAGCGTTGCCGTCAGACCGGGATTGTCGGTGATGTCGAAACCCTGGGCGCGATAGGCGTCGATCGCATCCCTGACGATCGCGGCGATATAGATCACGCTGCGATCGGGATCCATGATGTCACGGTAGATTGCCTGCGGATCATCAACGGACAATTTCGGCAAACCGCTGGTCGCATGCACGAGGTCGGTGGCCTCGAGCGCGGTCAACGGACTGATCTGACCAAGACCGAAGGTCTGGCCTGCGAAGAAGGGCTGGAAGAAGGCACGCTGGAACGTCATGTTTTCATAGATAGCGCCATCGATGAGCTTGCCACGAAAACTCGTGTCCCAGGTTTCATCACGGCATTCCCATAGCTCAGCGCTGCTCGTGAAGGCATCGCAATGGGCGAATTCCGGCTTCTTCAGGAAGGTCTGGACGGTCACGTCCTTATAGGCAAACTTGAAATTGGATTGCGAATAGGCAAGTGCCTTGACGTAATAGGACTTCACCCTGTTCACGATGGTGATGTTATAGGTGTGCTCGCCGACAAGCGCGCCGATTATGTGGATGGGGTCGATCTGATAGGCCGTTGCGGCCTTCCTGATCGAAGCCATCAGGTCCTTGTCCTCGCGAAACACGCTGACGATCTTCTGGTATTTTTCGTCATATGTCGTGTTGAACGCCTTGGCCCGCAGCACCGAAGTGTTGGGTATCGGGGGCTGAACGCTGTTGCGATTGCCCGGGGGGACGCGCACGAGTTCATACGCGAAGCAGGCATTCGTGAGCGCAAAGACAAAAAGGAAACCGAGTGCCGGGAGTGTCGACAGGCGTGTTCGCATTGACAAGATGACTTTCAAAATATTCCCCGGCACGGGGACAATCTTCATACGCGATCGATATACGAAGGCAAGGGCGGCATCTTCTGCCCCCGCGCGAATCACAATGTGGCCGTCGAAAACAACAGACCGGCAATACACAGAAAGCTCGCAGCGACTAGGAACGAACGCACACTCGGCTCCATGAGCTGGGCTCATGACATCCGATGCGGTCAAATTTATTCGAAAGAAGATTATTCGTATTTTTAGCGAACCGGTTCTTTTTGCCATCGTGCGGGGGAAGGAGTCCAATCAACCGTGGAATTTATGATTTCTGACTGTTATGAAGTTGAGCGCGGATAAAAAGATATGTTGTTTCATGAGCATAGCAGATTAGCAGAAGATCATCGGGCGCGTTGATGATTTGTTTGAATTAAAAGCGAATCTCCACCAACTCATGGTTGGGGAAACGCTAGCACATAGTTCGGGAGGCCTTATGATTGATAATATTCTCGACCGGATGACGCTTGAAGAGCAGGCTTCGCTGCTGTCCGGCGCCGACTTCTGGACCACGGTGCCGGTCGAGCGTCTCGGCGTTCCGAAGATCAAGGTCACGGATGGTCCGAACGGTGCGCGCGGCGCCGGCTCGCTGGTTGCCGGCGTCAACGCTGCCTGCTTTCCCGTCGCCATCGCGCTTGGGGCCACATGGAATCCGGCGCTTGTTCAACGCATGGGCGTGGCGCTCGCCGGCCAGGCCAAGAGCAAGGGGGCATCAGTGCTCCTGGCGCCGACGGTCAATATTCATCGTTCCGGCCTGAATGGCCGCAATTTCGAATGCTATTCGGAAGACCCAGTGCTGACGGCCGAACTCGCCGTCGCCTATATCCAGGGTGTGCAAAGCCAGGGCATTGCCGCCACCATCAAGCATTTCGCCGGCAATGAATCCGAGATCGAGCGTCAGACGATGTCCTCGGATATCGGCGAGCGGGCGCTTCGCGAAATCTATCTGCCGCCGTTCGAACAGGCAGTGAAGAGGGCGGGGGTCATGGCTGTCATGTCCTCCTATAACAGGCTGAACGGTACCTATACCAGTGAGCATCCCTGGCTGTTGACCAAGGTTCTGCGCGAGGAATGGGGTTTCGATGGCATTGTCATGTCCGACTGGTTCGGCTCACATTCGACCGTTCCGACGATCAATGCCGGACTTGATCTGGAAATGCCCGGCCCGACGCGCGATCGCGGCGACAAGCTCGTGGCGGCTGTGCGCAACGGCGAGGTCAAGGCGGAGACGGTGCGCGAAGCCGCCCGCCGCATATTGACGCTGCTCGAACATGTAGGCGCTTTCGAAAAAGCACCTGATTTGAGCGAGCAGGCGCTGGATCTGCCGGAGGACAGGACTCTCTTATGTTCATTTGCAAGCTCTCTAGCCGCGTTTTTTCTTTCGCCTTTGACGACGAGGTCATGCGTGAAGCTGATGCACAAAGCAGGAGACAGGGCATTTAGACGACGGCTGGCATACTC
>NZ_JABAIG010000017.1:0-116726 GCF_012641385.1 Rhizobium sp. P28RR-XV | reverse complement strand
CTTCTCGAGACGCAAGCAGTTCCGCAGGGTCGCTACGCGCTTCGAAAAAACCGCCGAAAACTACCTCGCAGTCGTCACTATCGCAGCAATCGTCCTATGGATCAGATAACTGTCCACACTTCCTAGCCCTTCTTGCCCAGCGCACCATGATTGGTGATGGTGATGAAATCGGTCGCGTTGCCGGTTTCCGGTCCTACGCCGGTGTCGGAAATCGTCAGCGAAGAACCTGCCGTCAGCAGATCCTCGATGCGGTGGCGGGCATCGTCTGGAATGGTGATGCGGGCAAGCGCCTGTCCGGCGGCATCGAGCGACTGCGACTGTTCCTCGCTGGTGATGCCGTACCGTTTCTTCGTCTGCTTGCTGAGATCTTCTTCCAGTGTCATGCCGAACCAGTCGGCCTTGCCGCTGATCCGGTCGATCGCGTTGGCGGTGAAGAAATGCACGCCGAGTGCCTCTTGCGGCTCGGCGATGATGGCGGGGCCTTCGAGGAGCGGCTTGAAGTTCTGGCGGACCATGATTGCGCCATTCGGCGGTTCGCCCTTGCCGGCGGCGGCATAAACAGCCTTTATCAGCGAGGGGCTGACGAGGCTGTCCGTCGCCGTGATGCCATGCGCCTTCTTGAAATCTTCGATCGCCTGCACCGTTGCCGGCCCGAGCATGCCGTCGGGCGTTCCGGTAATGAAGCCCATTCCATTCAAAATGGCCTGGAGGTCGCGCACATTTTCGCGCAGGCCACGTCGGGTGATGAGGATGCTGAGCGGTGCCGGATCGGCAGGCGGGGCAATGGTTTCCTGTGCCTTCGGTATCCGGATCGAGGTCACGTCATTCGTCGCGACCTGCAGGGATTGCCCCTGCGGCAGAAAGCTTGCGGTCATCGGGCGCAGTTCGATACCGGAAAGCAGCGCCGGTGGAGGTGCTGCCGGTGGCTGGAACAGCATTGCGCTCGCGAAAGGCTGCGGCACCAGGGGTTGATTGGCGATGACGACATGCACGCCGCGCTCGGTCATCTGGTAGAGCATCTTGGCAAAGGCTTTCGGCATGCGCACGCAGCCGTGGGAAGCCGGATAATTCGGAACCGAGTTGGATTCGTGCAGCGCAATGCCCGACCAGGTCAGCCTTTGCATGTAGGGCATCGGCGCGGCCGAATAGAGATTTGACTCGTGATAGACCTTCTTTTCCAGAATGGAGAAGATGCCGCTCGGTGTCGTATGCCCCCGCTTGCCGGTCGAAACCTTCGAGGTCGCGATCACTTGGTCGCCATCATAGACGGCAAGCGACTGCCTGTCCTTCGACACCACGATCTGCAGGGTGCGGGCATCCGGCGCGGCAAGAGAAGGGTGTGAGAGGGCAGTGGCCGACAACAGCCCGAGCCCAAGCAACAAAAACGGCTTCATATAGACACAAACCAAAACGCAATACTCGTAGCGCCAAGATTAGACTTCGAAGTTTAAGGAAGGCTTGCCGAAAAGAACTGTCCTTTCGTTCCGGCGAAATCTTGGGGTTTATCCATTCGAAGCCAGATTCAGCAACGCCGAAGCGAGGTGCGGCCCCGCCTCGGCGTTAAATCATCAGCGGAGATCGAATGGACGGTTAGTGAGCGCTGGAAGCCACCCAGTTGTGCCAGTCTTGCTCGCTGCCGTGGAAGGCGTTGAGATCGATCTTGCCGTCGACTCCATGGGAGACGCCGGAGCCGGAATATTGCCAGAACAGCCATTTCCGGCCCGGATAGACCTTGGATGGATGTTGGGCCACGGCGCGCAGCCAGAAGGGATAGTCGAGCAGTTCGCCGCTGAGATTGTCGCGATAGAAATCCGGCGCGGTATAGACGATCGGACGCTGGCCGTAATGCCTCTCCAGCTTGTCCATGAAGACCTGCATCTTGGCAAGCACCTGCTCGCGCGAAGGCCGGCGCTTGCAGCTCGACTCGCCGTTCCATTCCACATCGATGACGGGCGGCAGGGCGCCTGCTTCCTTCGGCACGTTGCGGATGAACCAGTCGGCCTGCTCCCCGGCAGTCCGGCACCAATAGAAGAAGTGATAGGCACCATGCTTCAGGCCGGCCTGTTGGGCGGCTCGCCAGTTCTTCTTGAACATCGGATCGAGATGATCGCCCCCATCCGTCGCCTTGATGTAGACGAAGTTCGCGCCCTGGGTGCGCAGCGTATCCCAGTCGATCTCGCCTTGCCAGCGCGAGACGTCGACGCCATGCACGGCGAGCTTCCGGGGCGAGGTGGAAGAGCCGAAGTTGATCGGCTTGGCATCGCGGAAGCGGTGGCCGTAGATCTGCATCGGTTGCTGCCGCATGGCGCGAGGCATGGGATTCGACGGCGCGAGCATTGCGAGCGGCCGCTGCAGCGGGACGGGCGTATCGTCGTCGCTCTGGTCGGAAGGCATGAGCCCCTCCGGACGGAGATTCGTCGGCATTGCGACTGCGAGCGCCTGCTGCTGCTCGACGCGTGATACCGTTTCACCGATTTCGACCGATGGCATCGGCCGGCTACTCTTTGTGATGGAGCTAGTCATTTCCTTGGAAGGCGGGCTGGCTTGCGCGGCTTCGCGCTCACCTCGGGCAGCGCAGCCTGAGATCGTCAGGCAGGCGAGAAGAATGGTCGATACAGCCGATACACGCATAGGAACCCGTACGCAAAACACAATCGACGGCGGATCCGCGCCGTTCGGAAGTCACAGAATCCAAGTCCTAATGGAAATTTACCAAAAAAGTTTGAATCCGAGCTTTTCATCGCAAAGAATCGCGTGTGTGACGCGATTATTCGCGAGGCATTCATATGTCTCTTGTCGGTGACTTTTCTTTAAGTCATTGTTATTTATGGCGCTTGCCGCCGAATGTGTAACCGGTCTCGACCGTCCTGTTGCCGAATTTTTCTTTGAGCTTGTCCATGGCGGCTTCCGCGGCGGCGCGGCGTGTCGCCTGCACGTCGATGAGATCGGGCGGGTCCGCGCGCCCCGCGTCGCCAAGATCGGTGACGCCTATGCCGATGAGGCGGAACTTCGTGCCGTCGGTCTCATGTTCGAGCAGGCGCAGGCCGGTGCGGAAGATCCGGTCGGCAAGCTGGGTCGGATCTTCTAGACGGCGGTTGCGCGTGCGGGTCTTGAAGTCGGCGGTCTTCAGCTTGAGCACCACGGTCTGCCCGGCAATGCCGCTGCGCTTCAGGCGCCGCGACACCTTCTCCGAGAGATCGCGCAGGATCGGCACGAGATCGTCATGGCGCGAAATGTCGTCAAAGAAAGTCGTTTCGGAAGACACGCTCTTTGCTGCCTCGTTCGGATGCACCGTGCGGTCGTCGATGCCGCGGGCGAGACGGAAAAGCCGCTGCCCGATGACGCCGTAGCGACGCATCAGGTCACCTTCCTCCATGGCCTGTAATTGGCCGATCGTGCGAATGCCGTGGCTCTCCAGCGTCGCCGCAAAGGCCTTGCCGACGCCCCAGATGGTGGTGACAGGGCGTGGCTCCAGGAAGGAGAGTGCCTCTTGCCGCCCGATGACGGAGAAGCCGCGTGGCTTCTGCAGGTCGGAGGCGACCTTGGCGAGGAACTTGCAATAGGAAAGGCCGACCGAGACGGTGATGCCGATTTCCTGTTCCACCCGCCGGGCAAACTTGGCGAGAATGCGGGCCGGCGGATCGTGATGAAGCCGCTGCGTGCCGTCGAGCTCCAGAAAGGCTTCATCGATCGAAAGCGGCTGCACCAAGGGCGTCAGCTCCTGCATCATGCCTCGAACCTCGCGGCCGACACGGACGTATTTTTCCATGTTCGGGCGGATGACGACTGCGTTCGGACAGGCTTCCAGTGCCTTGAACATCGGCATGGCGGAGCGCACCCCATGGATGCGGGCGATATAGCAGGCGGTGGAAACGACGCCGCGTTTGCCGCCGCCGATGATGACTGGCTTGTCGGCCAGCTCCGGATTGTCGCGCTTCTCGATCGAGGCATAAAAGGCGTCGCAGTCGATATGCGCCAGCGTCAGTCCGTAGAGTTCGCGGTGATAGACGAGGCGAGGGCTGCCGCAGCTGCGACAGCGCGTCCGTGCGACCGATTGCTCGCTCAAGCAATCGCGACAGAAACCTGAGATCTTGTCGGGCGCACTGGTCATTGAACGAGAACAAAAATTGAACATCGCCACTTTATGTTTTAAGCTTGTGAGTCTCAAGCCGGAAAACTGTCGGGGAGCGGGGAGTGCAGACTTTAAGCGTGCAACCACTAACGCCTGACCGTTGGGGCGATTTCGAGGTGCTCTTCGGGCCAAGCGGCGCCTGCTACGGCTGCTGGTGTACCTATTTTCGCGTCCCGACGTCGCAACGCAAGACGATGGATGCTGCGGCCAAGAAACGCTTCATACAGGCGCGCGTCGCGGCTGGGCCGCCACCCGGGCTCCTTGGTTATGTGGATGGGCAGCCGATTGCCTGGGTGCAGGTCGGTCCGCGCGCCGAACTGCCGCAATGGAATTCCCCCAAAACCGTATCGCGCCCGCTCGATCCGGCGGATGCGGAGGATGGCTCGATCTGGGCCGTCAGTTGCTTTTTCATGAATGCGCGCGATCGCGGCCAGGGACACAGCCATCGCATGCTTTCGGAGGCGGTCAACTTTGCCAAGGCATCCGGGGCGCGGCTGCTGGAGGGCTGTCCGATCGAGCGCACCAAGCAATCGAAATCCGTCGGCCTTTATGTGGGTTCGCAACGCATATTCGAAGCGGCCGGCTTCTGGGAGATCGCCAAACGCAAGGATGGCCGGCCGCTGATGCGCCTTATTCTCTGATATTGGGCTCTCAAATCGGGTTGGAGGCGTCAGCGCACGATATGAGCCTGGATCAGTGGCGCTGCCTGGCTCCATTCGTTTGCTTCGGGGATCCCTGCCGCGACGGCTGGCGCCATGCGGTGAACGACGGAATCCGGTTTGAGGTTGATCAGGAGGCATTCCGGAACATGGTCGCTGACCGAATGCAGATTGTGGGCCATGTCGTCGACGAAGGCGACGGGCATAGTGCGCTGTCGATGCAGGGATCGCACGATCGGCCCCTTCGGCTGCAGCGATGCCAGCAGGGGATAGGCAAGTTCGAGCCTGTCGAGCAGACGGCGTCTCTGGACCCAGAACTGCGGCGGCATGGCCGTGAGGAAGACGATATCGGCGTCTTTCGAGAATTCGCCGAGCGTATCGACAACGCGCTCCAAAGGGGTCTGCCATTGTTCCTGCGCCTCGAAGAAGACTTCGATCAGCCGGTGAACATCCTTTTCTTCCAAGGCGGAGCCATTGTCTTTGGAGACGATGTTGCCCGTCAACCGGAAAGAGCGGGGCAGGAATTCATAGCCTTCGCCGTCGATGAAGGTCAGGAAAGGGGCAAAGAAATGCAAGACGACGTCGTCGACATCGCAGACGATCAGCGGCCGCTCCTGCAGCCGGATATGCGATACGTCGAATTCAAGCGGGGCATCCATGGTCAATATTCTCCAGAGGCAAGGCCGGGCGGCGAAAAATGCGCCGACGCGGCGGCGACGGCCTCCGGTGGAATGCCGCTTGCCTCGCAAAAGGCCAGCAATGTCGGTTCATGGTTCATGAGGAAGTCGAGCATGCCGGCGAGAAAGGCGGGCTCGTTGATGGCGTTGCGCACCTGTGCAGGCTCCACGCCGGTCAGCGCCAGGAAACGGCCGAACATATCCGGTTCGTTGGCCAGCCAGCCGAGTACGGCAATCGCGGTCTCTTGCGGGGCGGCCGCATTCTTCTTTGGGTTCTTGAAGTTACTTTGCATTTCGAAGGGTAAGTTACCTATTTTTCAACCAAATGCCGGTAGTTTGCGATTCAAGTATTTCTGGAATCGGTTCCTCGCGACCCTATATTTCGAGAGAATGGATGCAATACCGGATGCAGGGACAGCTTTCCATGCCTAAACAGGTAATGATTGTAGAAGACAATGAGCTCAATATGAAGCTCTTTCGCGATCTGATCGAGGCTTCCGGCTATACGACGATCCAGACCCGTAACGGTATGGAAGCGCTCGATCTCGCTCGCAAGCATCGTCCGGACCTGATTCTCATGGATATCCAGCTTCCGGAGGTTTCCGGCCTGGAAGTCACCAAATGGCTGAAGGAAGACGATGATCTCCACGTCATCCCCGTAATTGCGGTTACGGCCTTCGCCATGAAGGGCGACGAGGAGCGCATTCGCCAGGGCGGATGCGAGGCCTATGTCTCGAAGCCGATTTCGGTGCCGAAATTCATTGAGACCATTAAGACCTATCTGGGCGATGCCTGATGATGGGGAAGAGCTGATGACCGCGCGCATCCTGGTAGTCGACGATATCCCCGCCAACGTAAAGCTTTTGGAAGCGCGGCTGCTTGCCGAATATTTCGAAGTGCTGACGGCGGAAGACGGTTTGAAGGCGCTCGCGGTTTGTGCGAACGCTCAGGTCGATCTCATCCTTCTCGACATCATGATGCCCGGCATGGACGGATTTGAAGTATGCGAGCGCCTGAAGTCGGATCCGCGTACGGCGCATATTCCCGTCGTCATGGTCACCGCGCTCGACCAGCCGGCCGACCGTGTGCGCGGCTTGAAGGCCGGTGCCGACGACTTCCTGACGAAGCCGGTCAACGACCTGCAGCTTATTTCCCGCGTCAAGAGCCTTCTTCGCTTGAAGACGCTGAGTGACGAATTGAATATGCGCAGCGAGACCGCGCGCAATTTCGGCATCGACGATCTGCTTCGGGCCGGCGATGGTCGCGCCGACGAAGCCGGACAGGTGCTTCTGGTCGATGGCCGCGCCAATTCGCAGGAGCGTATCATCCGTACGCTCAAGCCGATCGCCCAGGTCGTCGCAATGTCCGATCCGCAGGCCGCCTTGTTCGAAGCGGCCGAGCGGCCTTTCGAACTCGTCATCGTGAATTCGAATTTCGAAGACTACGATCCGCTGCGGCTTTGCTCGCAGCTTCGCTCGCTGGAGCGCACGCGCTTCCTGCCGGTGCTGCTGGTGACGGAGCAGGGGGCCGACGAGATGATCGTCCGTGCGCTCGACCTCGGCGTCAACGACTATATTGTCCGTCCGATCGATCCGAACGAGCTCGTCGCCCGCTGTCTCACCCAGATACGGCGCAAGCGCTATAATGACCGGTTACGCGCCAGCGTGCAGCAGACCATCGAGCTTGCCGTCACCGACGCGCTCACCGGCCTGCACAACAGGCGATACCTGGACAATCACCTCAAGGTGCTTTTCGATCGTTCCCTGGCGCGGGGACGGCCGCTTTCCGTCCTGATCACCGACATAGATCGTTTCAAGACCGTCAACGACACCTACGGTCACGATGCCGGCGACGAGGTGTTGAAGGAATTCGCGGCGCGCATCCGCTCAACGGTGCGCGGCGCCGATCTGGCCTGCCGCTACGGCGGCGAGGAATTTGTTGTCGTCATGCCGGATACAACAGCCGATATTGCGGCTGCGATCGCCGAACGTCTGCGCGCAGCGGTAGAAAATATGCCGGTGAAGCTGCGGGACGGCGGTGTCGCGCTTAACATTACCGCATCCTTCGGCATTTCGTCTCGTTTGGACACAATCGAGGCGCCGGAGCAATTGATGAAACAGGCTGATCTTGCGCTTTATGAAGCAAAAAGAGCAGGCCGCAACAGGGTCGTCGCCTCGGCCGCTTGACGGTAGCGGATCATTAAAGCGGGCACCACCTCCCAATATTGAGGGTGTTTTTCAAGTTTTGAACAATGGTCAAAAAAAATTGTTCTGTGCTCCTCCATGATGTACCGCTTCTGCATTGCTGAAAGAAAAGGCTCGTACTTTTATCTCGTCTCGAGATGAATACATGCGTATTTGGAGAAAGATTGGAATTTCGTCACAATTTTATTATATATATGAGAATTGTTTGAAATTTTGCTGCTATATAAAAGTCGAGAGGTGCGACTTTAACTGAAAATAATTTATATATTCAGATATTCATTGAATATATGTATTCGGTTTTTTCCTTCTCCGCAGGAATTAGATCTTTATTCTTTAGTCCTTCTTGACCTCGATTTGTTAAAACTATCGGACATTCTTTTTCTCAAAGTCATGAATTTTAACCATCCGAGCAGGCAGGTATTTTTTATCATTAAGAATTTGTTGATTTCCTTTCGATTTCGCGCGAATTTAGTCTCGTACACAGACAGCCCGCAAGGGTTTCCAAGATACCCCATGATGCTCAGGTCCGCCGCATCTCCTGGGTCGTGGGGTCGGTCGGCTGGCAGGCAGAAAGATAACGGTTCCTCGTGCCGTTTTGCAGGCTAGCCGGCCCCCAATTCAAAAACGCCGCTCTTCGTTCGTCGAAGGCGGCGTTTTTTCTTTTCCGTGAGGGCGGTCAGCTCTCAGCCCTGATGATGCGGAAAAATTGGACTTTGTCCCGGAAATCCTCAGCAAAAACAAAAAAAGGCGCGAACCCGTAGGTTGCGCCTTTTTGTAACCTGAGGTTTAGGAAGCTTACTTGATCTTCGTTTCCTTGAACTCGACGTGCTTCTTCGCAACCGGGTCGTACTTCGTCTTCGTCATCTTGTCCGTCATCGTACGGCTGTTCTTCGTCGTGACGTAAAAGAAACCAGTGTCGGCCGTCGACAGCAGCTTGATCTTGATGGTGGTAGCCTTGGCCATAGTCGTCCTGCCTTTAATAAAAATGAACGCCGTGGACGGCCAGTGCGGAGGTCCACGGCGAATTCTGGCGCGAAACTACAAATCGCGCCCGAAAAGTCAACCCCTGTTGCCCATGAAAAGCAGCCGTATCCCCGAAAGCAGGACATAAAGGCCGAAGAAAAAGGCCACGGCCCAGGCAAAGCCGCTGGGATTGGCGAAATCCATTGCCGTGCCGATCGTCGGCGGCCCGAGAACCATGCCGATGGCATAGCAGAAGACGAAGGCGGCATTGGCTGCCACAAGGTCCGCGCCGGTCAGCCGCGTGCCGAGATGGCTGAGTCCGACCGTATACATGCCCGAAACGCAGCCGCCCCAGAAGAGCAGGATGGTGGCCAGAATAATCCAGTTTGACGACAGCGACGGCAGCAGAAGCGCGCCGACAAAGCCGATCGTAGCCATGATCGACAACAGCGGCCGCTTGTCGCGCATGCGGTCGGCAAGCAGCCCGAGCGGAATTTGGAAGACGAAATTGCCCACGCCCATGACGGTCAGCAGCAATGCGGCCTGCGATTCGTTGAAGCCGAGGCGCGTCGCATAGCTGGTGAACAGCGAACCGCCGCCGACGGTTACCGCGCCGAACACGAAGACAGCCGCCGTCGCCGTCGGCACCAGGAAGATGTAACGGACGAAATGCAGTTCGGGCTTCTCGTCGACGATCGGGCTCTCATTGCGCGCAATGAAGATCGGAATGGCGGCGGCCAGGATGATGCAGGCGCCGACAACGAAGGGCATCAAGCCCTCGCTGCCGACCACGGAGAAGAGCAGGGGGCCGGCCGCAAAGCCGAGGGAGAACACCGTGGAGTAAAGGCCGAGCACGAAGCCGCGCTTGGAAGGCGGTGAGGCCGCGTTGATCCAGAATTCCGACAGGATGAAAAGGGTCGTTGTCGCTCCGTGGAACACGATGCGCAACGGAAACCACAACAGCAGGTTTTCTGCGTAATAGAAGCCGAGCGAGCTCAGCGCCGAGAGAAAGACCGCCCAGATCATCGTCTGCACGACGCCGAAGCGATGCGCGAGCTTGGTCGTGATGACCGCGGCCAGCATCGAGGCTACACCCATCATCGCCGTGTTGAGCCCGATCAGGCTCGAAGGAATGCCGCGCTTTTCGAGGATGATGCTGAGAAGCGGCAGGCCCAGCCCGATGGCGATGCCGACGGCGGACACGGAGGCAATGGCTGCAACGAGCGAAGGCCAGTGAATTTCTTCGACATGGCCGGCCTTGTCGTTCGTCGGTTCAAGCATAAACTAATTCCTGGAGCATGAGGCAGGCGAATCGATCCGGATGCGCAACATAGAAAGCCACGGCTCGGCCAAATTCAGGTGACGGGTCGGCTTTCATGAGATCGGTCAAACCCTCCGGAATAGTCCCCTTGACGCGCGGCATGTTCAGACAAGAAATGTTGCTGATGTCAAGCCGTTGCTGATGAACCATCTCGCGCAAATCGCGAATATGCGGCGAATCGATAGTGATTCCCGATAGAAGAGTGCAACGTTGCGAGACAACCTCGGCCCTTTGTCCGGGCCGGCTGCATAGGCGGGCGGGCATTGTCACGACCGGCCGTTCCCCTCATCCCATTCTTCCGGACTGTCGTCATGTCCGCCGAATCCATGCATCCGGAGCGCCCATTGCAGGCCGATGACACCGCCTTTGATCGGTTGAATGACGGCAAGCGCCGTGATGACGGTAATGGGTGCCCATATGGCGAGATGTGCCCAGAGCGGCAATTTGAAAGTCATGTCTGTCAGCATGTAGCCGCCAACGATGACGTGGCCGAGAACCAGGATCACCAGATAGGGCGGCAGATCGTCGGCGCGCTGATGAAAGATTTCCTCGCCGCATGCGGCACAATGATCCACCGGTTTCAGGAAGGCGCGGAAGAGCCTGCCGGTGCCGCAGCGCGGGCAGCGGTTCTGCATGCCGCGGGAAATCGATCGTCCAAGCGGACGCTCGCTTTCATCGGAGCCACCGAAGCGGGTGGGAGAGTCGGATGGGCTGCCCGTCATGAATGCGTTTCCTTCCTGCCGGTAGCCGCCTTTTACCTGCGTCCGCGCGGCGGTCTTGTGCCCGGCGCCTTGCGGGCCTGGCTCTTGTTGCGGCGGGCCGCCTTGTGGAAGGAACGCACCGCGGTCGGCATCGGCCTGCCTTCGCTCAGCATTTCGAAGCGCAGAGCTCCGGCAAGCGGCACGGCTTCGGCGAGCCTCACGCTGACGTCATCGCCGAGACGATAGCCGAGCCCCGTTCTCTCGCCTGTCAGTGCCTGATGCGCCTCATCGTAGATGAAATAATCGGAGCCCAGCGTGGATATAGGGATGAAACCGTCGGCGCCATAGTCCGGTAGGGTGACAAAAAGTCCCGACTTGGTGACACCGCCGACGCGCGCCTCGAATTCCGTACCGACCTTGCCAGCCAGATGATGGGCGATGAGCCGGTCCACGGTCTCGCGCTCGGCAGCCATGGCGCGGCGTTCGAAGGTCGAGATTTCGGCGGCGATATCGTCAAGCGATGCCTCTTCGTCCGGCGTAATTGCGCCTTCGCCGAGGCCGAGCGAGCCGACGAGCGCGCGATGCACGATCAGATCGGCGTAACGGCGGATCGGCGAGGTGAAGTGGGCGTATTTCATCAGGTTCAGGCCGAAGTGCCCGATGTTGTCGGGGCTGTAGATCGCCTGGCTCTGCGAGCGCAGCACCATCTCGTTGACCATCGTCTGATGCGGGGTGCCATCGGCTTTGGCGAGGATGCCGTTGAAACTGTTGGCCCGAACATTGCCGCCCTTGGGCAGTGATATGCCGAGGGTGGCCAGAAATTCGCGCAGGACCTCCTGCTTGGCGAGCGTCGGCCCGTCATGGATACGATAGACGAGCGCCTGCTTCCGTTTCTCCAGCGTCTCGGCGGCGGCGACGTTTGCCTGGATCATCATCTCTTCGATGAGCTTGTGCGCATCGAGGCGAGGCGGCACGACGACCCGGTCGACCGTACCATCGGGTGTCAGCAGGATCTTGCGTTCGGGCATGTCGAGCTCGAGCGGCTGGCGACGGTCACGGCCCTTTTTCAGGATGTCGTAGGCATGCCAGAGCGGTTTGAGGATCGGCTCCAGCATCGGTCCGGTCTTGTCGTCGGGCTTGCCGTCGATCGCCGCCTGGGCCTGCTGGTAGGAAAGCTTGGCCGCGCTCTTCATCATGACGCGATGAAAGGTGTGGCCGGCCTTCCGGCCCTCCCTGGAGAAGATCATTCGCACGGCGAGGGCAGGACGGTCGACGCCTTCCTTCAACGAGCAGAGATCGTTGGAGATGCGCTCAGGCAACATCGGCACGACACGATCGGGGAAATAGACCGAATTGCCGCGCTTCAGCGCTTCGCGGTCGAGCGGCGAGTTCGGCCGCACGTACCAGGAGACGTCCGCGATGGCGACGGTGACGATCACGCCATCCGGATTGTCCGGCGATGGGTCCATTTCGGCATAGACGGCGTCGTCATGATCCTTGGCGTCGGCCGGATCGATTGTTATCAGCGGCAGGCTGCGCCAATCCTCGCGATGCGACATGGTCGCGGGCTTGGCGGCATCGGCCTCCGCTATCGCGGCGGCGGGAAAGACATGCGGGATTCCATGCGCATGGATGGCGATCATGGAGATCGCCTTTTCCGAAGCGACCGAGCCGATGACCGACAGCACCTTGGCGCGCGGCAGGCCGAAGCGGCCGAGGCGGGCAATTTCCACCTCGACGAGATCGCCGTCCTTGGCGTCGCCGGTATAGCCCGGATCGACGACCATCTCCTCGCCGCGACGCTCGATCGGCATCAGCCGGCCGCCGCCGCCCGGTGTTTCGCGGAAGACGCCCATGGAGGCACCCTTCCGCTTGTCGAGGACCTTGATGATGCGAGCCGTATAGGCTGGGCCGCCGCGATCCACGGCCGGAAAGATCTTCGCGAGAATGCGGTCGCCCATGCCGGCGACCGGCGCCTTGCCCTTGCCATTGCGGCCGGCGGGCGAGGAGGACTGCTTGATCATCACGGCAGGTGCGACGCCGTTTTCGTCAGCCCATTCTGCGGGCCGGCCGATCAGTTCGCCATCCTTATCGCGCGTGGTGATGTCGAGAACGGCGATCGGCGGCAGTGCGCCAGGGCGGATGAGCGACTTGCGGCTCTTCTGCACCATGCCTTCTTCTTCGAGTTCGCGCAGCAGTTCCTTCAGCGCGACGCGGCTCTCGCCCTTCAGGCCGAAGGCTTTGGCCAGTTCGCGTTTGGAGGCCTGCTGCGGATGTTCGGCGATGAAGCGCAGGATGATCTCGCGCGGCGGCAGAATGCCGTGGACGATTGCCATCATCGGCTCGTCATCGCCTGCCTTGCCGGCGCGGCCGGGTTTGCCGGAACGTCGTTCCGACGATGGGTTCCTGCCGCGCGGTTCTCTGCTCACTCTGCACTCTTCTTTTTCGCTGCCGTCTTGGCCGCGGGCTTCTTTGCAGCAGCCTTCGGCTTGGCGGTGGTTTTCGTCGCTTTTGCGCCGGCTGCCGCAGCCTTTGCCCTGGCAGGCGCCTTCTTGGTGGTACCGCCGCTCTTGCCGGCCTTGGCTGCGATCAGAGCCAGGGCTTCCTCGACGGTGATCGCCTGCGGATCCGTGCCTTTCGGCAGCGTCGCATTGACCTTGCCCCAATTGACGTAGGGACCATACTTGCCATCGCGAACGGTGATTGCGCCGCCGCCATCCGGATGCGCGCCGAGATCCTTCAACGCCGCGGGCGTACCGCGCGCTCCGCCGCCGGCCTTGCTCTGCTTTTCTGCAAGAACGGTGACCGCGCGGTTCAGGCCGACGGTGAAGACATCCTCGACGCTTTCGAGATTGGCGTAGCTGCCGTCATGCAGAAGGAACGGACCATAGCGGCCGATGCCGGACGAGATCATCTTGCCGCTTTCCGGATGCTTGCCGATGTCACGCGGCAGCGAGATCAGTGCCATCGCCTTCTCGTAATCGATATCCTCCGGCTTCCAGCCTTTCGGCAACGAAGCACGTTTGGCATCTTTGCCATCACCGCGCTGAATATAGGGTCCGAAACGGCCGGAACGCAGCGTCAGCTCCTCGCCGGTGACCGGATCCGCGCCGAGTGCCTTCGGCTCGTTCAATCCGTTGGATTCGGCCTCCGCGCCGCCTTCCGACGAAAGCTGGCGCGTATAGTTGCATTCCGGATAGTTCGAGCAGCCGACGAAGGCGCCGTATTTGCCGAGCTTCAGCGAGAGATTGCCCGTGCCGCATACCTGGCAGATGCGCGGGTCGCTGCCGTCTTCACGCTTCGGGAAGACGAGCGGGGCGAGCGCCTCGTTCAAGGCGTCGAGAACGTTGGTGACGCGCAATTCCTTGGTGTCTTCGATCTGGGCAAAGAAATCGCGCCAGAAGTCGCGCAGCACGTCCTTCCAATTCAGCTCGCCGGCCGAAATGCGGTCGAGCTTCTCTTCCAGATCGGCCGTGAAATCATATTCCACATATTTGGTGAAGAAGCTTTCGAGGAAGGCCGTCACCAGCCGGCCCTTGGCCTGCGGCAGCAGCTTGCGCTTGTCGATGGTCACGTAATCGCGGTCGCGCAGCGTCGCGAGCGTCGCCGCATAGGTGGAGGGGCGGCCGATGCCGAGTTCTTCCATCTTCTTGATCAGCGACGCCTCAGAATAGCGCGGCGGCGGTTCGGTGAAATGCTGGGTCGAATTGATCTTCTGCTTGGCGAGGTTTTCGCGCGCATTGATCTCCGGCAGACGACCGCCTTCTTCGCTGTCGTCGCTCTGTTCACCGTCTTCCTTCTGGTCGGTATAGGCGGCGATGAAGCCGTCGAACCGGATAACGGAGCCGACGGCGCGCAGGCCTGCCTTCTTGCCGGCGTTGTCGGCCAGGATCTCGACCGTCGTGCGCTCGATTTCGGCCGATGCCATCTGGCTGGCAATGCCGCGTTTCCAGATCAGGTCGTAGAGCTTCAGCTGGTCGTCGTCGAGGAACTTGCGGATGCGGTCCGGCACGCGCTCGAAGTCGGTCGGGCGGATCGCTTCGTGTGCTTCCTGGGCATTCTTTGCCTTGGTGGAATAGAAGCGCGCCTTTTCCGGCAGGTAACGGTCGCCGAACTGATTGGCGATGGCGCTACGCGCGGCATCGATCGCTTCCGGGGCCATCTGAACGCCGTCGGTACGCATATAGGTGATGAGACCGACGGTCTCGCCGCCGATGTCGACGCCTTCATAAAGCTTTTGCGCCACCTGCATAGTGCGCGAAGCCGAGAAGCCGAGCTTGGAGGAAGCGGCCTGCTGCAGTGTCGAAGTGGTGAATGGCGGGCTCGGATTGCGCTTGACCGGCTTCGCCTCGACAGTGTCGACGACATAGGAGGCACCCTCCAGCAAAGCCTTCAGCCTGCCGGCGTCCTCGCCGTTGCCGATGGCGCGCGGCTGCAGGCGCTTGCCGTCCGCTGACACCAGCCGCGCTTCGAATTCGTCGCCGCGCGGAGTCTTCAGGATGGCCGACAGGTTCCAGTATTCTTCCGAGATGAAGCGCTCGATCTCGGACTCGCGATCACAGACGAGACGTAGCGCGACCGACTGCACGCGGCCAGCCGAGCGGGCGCCCGGAAGCTTGCGCCACAGGACCGGCGACAGGTTGAAGCCGACGAGATAGTCGAGGGCGCGGCGGGCGAGATAGGCATCCACCAGCGGCACATCGATGTCGCGCGGCTCGGCCATGGCGTCGAGCACGGCCTTCTTGGTGATGGCGTTGAAGACGACGCGCTTCACCGGCTTGCCGTTGATGACGCGCTTTTTGTTGAGCAGGTCTAGCACGTGCCAGGAAATGGCTTCACCCTCGCGATCCGGGTCGGTCGCGAGAAACAGGCCGTCGGAGGATTTCATCGCGTCGGCGATGTCCTTCATGCGCTTTTGCGACGCGGCATCGACTTCCCAGAGCATTTCGAAATCTTGATCCGGCAGTACCGAACCGTCTTTGGCGGGCAGGTCACGCACATGGCCGAAGGAAGCAAGAACCTTATATCCGGGTCCCAGATATTTGTTGATTGTCTTGGCCTTGGCAGGCGATTCCACCACTACAACGTTCATCATCAAGTCTCTGAATAAGAGGTCGCGCCGGTATAAGGCGCGGGAGATACCGGGTTTTTCCGGCTTCCCGGCCTTCCGACATGGACAGGGAATTCGTCGCGGTCAAGAGGCGAAGGCGATTTTTGCGCTTGGTGCGGCGATGCGATGCTTAGAATTGGTACGCGTGTCACACTTTTCAATCCAGCATGGAGATCGACACCAGTCCGCCGGGATGGCGATGCAGCCGGCCGGCCATGTCCAACTCGAGAAGGACGGAATGAATCGCCGCTATCGGCAGACCGGTGTGGCGGACGATGTCGTCGATCTCGACCGGTGTCGGCCCGAGCGCTTCGACGATATGGTCGCGCTCGGCATCATCGGGCGGGGCAGAAAGCGGCTTGCTCCTTTCGACGGGAGCCTCGGCCGGCCGGGGACGAAAGAGATCCGGCTCGGCGAGCGGCCGCAGCGCTTCGACAATATCGGCCGGCGTCGTCACGATCATCGCGCCGTCTTTCAGCAGACCGTTGGTGCCTTCGCAGCGCGGATCAAGCGGCGAGCCGGGAACGGCGAAGACAAGCCTGCCGAATTCCCCCGCAAGACGGGCGGTTATCAACGAGCCGGAGCGGGTTGCCGCTTCGATGACCACGACGCCGAGCGAGATGCCCGCGATGAGACGGTTGCGGCGCGGGAAATCGCGGGCGCGCGGCTCCCAGCCGAACGGCATTTCGCTGACGGCAAGCCCGTTGCCATCCCATATCTCGTTCAGCAGGCCGATATTCTCGGGCGGGTAGGGCTGGTCGAGCCCACCCGCTAAAGCGGTGATCGTACCCGTTTCGAGGCTGGCGCGATGGGCCGCCGTATCGATACCGCGCGCCAGACCGGAGACCACTGCATAACCTGCTTCGCCGCAGGTGCGCGCGATCATGGCCGTGAATTTGGCGCCGCTGATCGAGGCGTTTCGGGAGCCGACCACGCCGATTGCCGGATGTGTCGCTGTGGGCATGCTGCCTTTGACGGCAAGAAGCGGCGGCGCGCCGTCGATCTCCCGAAGGGCAGGGGGATAGTCCGGCTCGCCGATGCCGACGAAGCGCGCGCCGAAGCGATGTGCCGCCTCCAACTCCCGCAATGCGTCCCGTTCGGCGGCGATGCGGATGGCGCGCGTCGAGCCGCCGCGCTGCGAAAGCTCCGGCAGCATGGCAAGTGCTGCTTCGGCGGAACCGTAATGATGGATGAGATCGCGAAAGGTGGATGGCCCGACATTGTCGGAGCGGATGAGCCTGAGCCAGGCGATCCTTTGTTTTTCGGTCAGCGCAACTCCGGTCCGTCTTGCGCTGCCTGTGTCCATTACCCCTTCGCTCCGATCTTGCTTTCCGTTCCGGCGGTCAGCCGGGCAATGTTGGCCCTGTGCTTGTACCAGGAGATGATGGTCATCAGCGCCATGGCCGCGGCGATCTTGTCGGCGCCCAATATCCACAATACAACCGGTATGACAAGGGTTGCAACCAGCGCGGAAAGCGAGGAATAGCGGGTGGTGAAGGCAATGACCAGCCAGACGATGGCGAAAATCAGCGCCATCAGCGGCGCGAGGCCCAGCAGGATGCCGAGATAGGTCGCAACGCCCTTGCCGCCCTTGAAGCCGATCCAGACCGGAAAGATGTGGCCGATGAAGGCAGCGAAACCAGCAAGCACGCCGGCGTCGCCGCCGAAGAAATGCCCGACGACCAGGACGGCGGCCGTGCCCTTGAAGGCGTCGAGCAGCAGCGTGGCCGCAGCCAGCCCCTTATTGCCGGTGCGCAGCACGTTGGTCGCGCCGATATTGCCAGAGCCGATGCTGCGCACGTCGCCGAGGCCGGCCATGCGCGTCAGCAGCAGGCCGAAGGGGATCGAGCCGAGCAGGTAGCCGATGACGAGGCCGGCCAGCGCGGTCTGCGGGGTGAGCTGCCAAGTCCAGAAATCCGCCATCACGTCTTATTCTCCGTAAACCCTTGGCCCGTCCTAGAGACTATGAACCAGCTTGCCGGCGACATAAGTTGCAACCGCCCGGCCGCTCATTCTCGCATCTTCGAAGGGTGTATTCTTCGAGCGCGACAGAAGCATGTCTTTGGCGACAAGCCAAGGCTCGTCGAGATCGACAAGGGCGATATCGGCCTTGGCACCGGGCTTCAGCGTGCCGGCGGGGAGACCGAAGATTTGCGCCGGCCGCGTCGAGAGCGCATCGACGAGCCGCATCAGGCTCACTTGGCCGCTGTGATGGAGCCGGAGCGCAGCGGGAAGCAGCGTTTCGAGCCCGACGGCACCGTCTTCCGCCTCGCCGAACGGCAGGCGTTTCGTATCGACGTCCTGCGGATCATGCGAGGAAACGATAATGTCGATCGTGCCGTCGGCCAGCGCCTCGATCATGCCCGTGCGGTCGTCCTCGGAGCGCAGCGGCGGGTAGAGCTTGAAGAACGTGCGGTATTCGCCGATGTCGTTTTCGTTGAGCGCGAGATTGTTGATCGAGATGCCGCAGGTGACCTTGGCGCCGCGCGAGCGGGCGAGGCGGATCGCCTCTGCCGATTCCGGTACGGAGATCATCGCCGCATGATAGTGACTGCGCGTCAGCGTCGCGATGCGAAGGTCGCGCTCCAGCGGGATCAGCTCGGCTTCCTTCGGAATGCCTGATAGCCCGAGCCAGCTTGCAAACAGGCCTTCGTGCATGACGCCGTTCGCGCCGAGATATTTGTCGCGCGTCTCGCAGGAAATCACCGCGCCGAATTCGCGCGCATAGGTCATGATGCGACGCAGGACCTGGCTATCGTGGACACCGGAATGCGCGTCTGTGAAAACAACGGCCCCGGCTTCCCGCAGCAGGCCGATTTCCGTCATCTCCTCGCCGGCAAGACCCTTGGTGAGGGCTGCAGCCGGATAGACATTGACGACCGCCGTGTCGCGCGCCGTCTTCCTGACGAATTCGACCAAGGCGATATCATCGATAACCGGATCGGTGTCCGGCATCATGATGAAGGAAGTCACGCCGCCAGCCGCAGCCGCACGGCTTGCGGAGGCGATCGTTTCGCGATGCTCACCGCCAGGCTCGCCGACATGCACGCGCGCATCGACCAAGCCGGGAATAGCGACAAGTCCATTGCAATCGCGAACGGTCGCGCCTTTGGGAATGCCATGGTTCTTCGCATCCTTGCCCGACGCGACGATCACGCCGTCTTCGACGACAATCGTGCCGACCTCGTCGAGATCGCGGGAGGGGTCGATGATGCGGACGTTCTGGAGGACGATCGAATTGCTCATGCGTCCGCTCCCTCGCTGCGAGGTCCCTGGTTCTGCGAAACGAGCAGCGTCTCCATCACGGCCATGCGCACGGCGACGCCCATTTCCACCTGTTCGGCGATGACGCTTTGCGGACCGTCGGCCACTTCGGAAGCGATTTCGACCCCACGGTTCATCGGCCCGGGATGCATGACGAGCGCATCTTCCTTGGCAACCTTGAGGGTTTCGGCGTCGAGACCGTAGAAATGATAGTATTCGCGTACCGAAGGCACGAAAGCGCCGGACATGCGCTCGCGCTGCAGACGCAGCATCATGACAACGTCGGCATCCTTCAGCCCTTCCTTCATCGAATGGAAGACCTCGACGCCCATGTCAGCAATGCCGGCGGGCAGCAGCGTGGCGGGCGCGACGACCCGGACGCGGGCGCCCATGGCGTTCAGAAGCAGGATGTTGGAGCGCGCGACGCGCGAGTGCAGCACGTCGCCGCAGATCGCGACGATGATGCGCGAGAGCTTGCCCTTGGCGCGGCGGATCGTCAGCGCGTCGAGTAGGGCCTGGGTCGGATGCTCGTGCTGGCCGTCGCCGGCATTGACCACGGAGCAGGACACTTTCTGCGCCAGCAGCGCGGCGGCACCCGCGCTAGAATGGCGGATGACGAGCACATCGGGCCGCATGGCATTCAGCGTCATCGCCGTATCGATCAGCGTCTCGCCCTTTTTGACGGAGGAATTGCCGACCGACATGTTCATCACATCGGCGCCGAGCCGTTTGCCGGCCAGTTCGAAGGAGGATTGCGTGCGCGTCGACGCTTCGAAGAAGAGATTGATCTGCGTCAGCCCGCGAAGCGTAGACGTCTTTTTCTCGCGCTGGCGGCTGATCTTGACCGCCTCGTCGGCCTTGTCGAGAAGATAGGTGATATCCTGCTCGGTGAGACCCTTGATGCCGATGAGGTGGCGGTGGGGAAAGAAGACCATGAACCTGCCCTCTGGATTTCGTCAGGCGGTCTATAAAGAGGGAGCGCCCATGGGGCAAGCGGCGGTGTGCGCCGCGCCCGCTTGTTCCCCATGCAATTTCGCCCGAATCCCGCTACAGGACCTATGCCGGTGGGAGACGTAACTTCCGGTTTCCCTTGCAACCTTCTTGCTCTACAAGCGATTCATGACCCAACCGACCCGGACTGACGACCCCTTTGCCGACCTGAACCAGCCGAGCCTCTGGACCGGCATCAATGCCTATCGTTCCGATCCGCTGATCGTCGATCTCACGTCCGGCCTGCCGCGTTCGACGCGTGAAGAGCTGGAGCAGCACGGCCGGTTCGTCACGTCTCACGAGGCACAGGAACTGGCACGCATGGCGAACCAGGGCGCGCCGCAGCTGCGCACCCATGGTCCGCGCGGCGAGCGTCTGGATGTCGTCGAATTCCACCCGGCCTGGCATGCGCTGATGCGCCGCTCCATGGCGATGGGCCTGCATTCCTCCATCTGGGATGCGCAGGCCGATCCCGAGGCCAAGGGCCAGTCGCACAAGGTGCGTGCCGCCCGCTTCTATCTGACGGCTCAGCTCGAATGCGGTCATCTGTGCCCGCTGACGATGACCAGCGCCTCGGTGGCTGCCATGATGGCCTCGCCGGCGGTGCAGAAGGATTGGGCGCCGAAGATTCTCTCGCGCAAATACGATTCGTCCAACAAGCCCGCCATGCAGAAGAGCGCCGTCACCATCGGCATGGGCATGACGGAAAAGCAGGGCGGCACGGATGTGCGCGCCAACCGGACGAGCGCCGACAAGGTGAGCGAAGGCATCTACCGGCTTTCAGGCCATAAATGGTTCATGTCGGCGCCCATGAGCGATGCCTTCATCATGCTGGCCCAGACCAAGGACGGCATGGGCTGCTTCCTCGTGCCGCGGCTTTTGGAGGATGGCTCGGCCAACGGCCTGCACTTCCAGAGGTTGAAGGACAAGCTCGGCAACCGGTCGAATGCTTCCTCCGAAGTCGAATTTACCGATACGTTCGGCTTCCTGCTCGGAGGGCCGGATGCCGGCATTCGCACGATCCTCGACATGGTGACCCTGACGCGGCTCGATTGCGCGCTGGCCTCTGCCGGCATCATGCGCGCGTCGCTGGCCGAAGCCGTGCATCATGCGCGCGGACGCAGCGTTTTCGGCAAGATGCTGGTCAATCAGCCGATCATGACGCGCGTGCTCGCCGATATGGCGCTCGATGTCGCCGCCGCGACCGCGCTTGCCTTCCGCTTGGCCGAGGCCTTCGACAAGGCGAGCGGCAGCAGCGAAGAGGCGGCCTATGCCCGCGTCATGACTCCGGTCGCCAAATACTGGTGCTGCAAGATCGCCCCGGCGCTGATCTACGAGGCGATGGAGTGCATCGGCGGCAGCGGCTATATCGAGGAACGCCCGATCGCCCGCCATTACCGCGAAGCCCCCGTCAATGCGATTTGGGAAGGCTCCGGCAATGTCATGGCGCTTGATGTCCTGCGCGTATTGAACCGGGGCAGGGACCTGTTCGAGACCGTCTTTGCCGGCCTTGCCCGCGATCTCGGGCCAGCAGGCAAGAAGACCATCGAAGTCCTGCGCGCCGCCATGGCGCTTTGCGAGCAGGATGAGGGCGCTGCCCGCCTGCTGGTCGAGCAGATGGCGCTGGCAGCCGGTGCCGCCGAGCTTTATCGCCTCGGAGCCGGCAAGATCGCCGATGCCTTCATCGAAACCCGTCTCGCGGGCGGCTGGCGGGCGACCTACGGCATGCTCGATTCGCGTTTCGACGCCAGCTACATTGTCGACCTGCTTTATCCGCCGGCCACTTAGAATTCCCACTAGGTCTGGCGTCCGGGACCACGATATGTGGCTTGGTCAGTTTCTCTAATCTGTGGATTCGTGCGGTTTGACTGACCGCGGCCTGAAGGCTTTGTTGTTCAAGACGATCCGGCTTGTTATTCACCGCTCGGTGACAATTGGAGTCGAATCGATGGCCGTCGCAAACACTGCCGTTAAAATCCCCCTGGAAACGCCTGTCGTGGAAAAGCGCGTGCGCAATCGCGCCGCAACCGAGCAGGCGATCCTCGATGCCGCCAAGCGGCTTCTGGCGGAGGAGGGGTTCCAGAATTTCGGCATTAATGCGGTTGCCCGCGGCGCCGGCTGCGACAAGCAGCTGATCTACCGCTATTACGGCGGCCTCGATGGCCTCGTGGAAGCCATAGGCACCGATCTCGGCAGCTGGGTGAAGGATCGCATTCCCGATGATACCGGCGGCATGTTTCTTCTCACCTACGGCGACCTGATGGAGCGGCTCTCGCTCCTGTTTCTCGATGCGTTGCGCGCCGATCCGCTGATGCGCCGCATCGTCGCCTGGGAAGTCTCCGAAAGCAGCGAGCAGGTCCGCCGCCTGTCGGAGGCGCGCTCCAAGGCGCTCGCCGGCTGGATCGAGCGCATGCGCGGCTCGCTGGTGCCGCCCAAGGGCGTCGATGCCCAGGCCGTCAACGCCATGATCTTTGCCGCCATCCAGCACATCGTGCTGGCTTCAGCCGTCAGCGATCAATGCGCCGGTCTTGCCTTGAAAAACGGCAAGGATTGGGAGAAGGCGGCAACGGCTTTGAAGCGGATCGTGCGCGGCGTCTACGGCTGATGCAGGGGCTCAAGCGGGGGATATCCACAAGCCCGCTCCGTCGTTAACCTTAACAAATGGTTTACATTGCGCCACTGCGGTTAACTCGTCACTGTGAAAGGACGAATAGTTAACCATCAAGCGTGCAGCCATGGGGTTGAGATCCGCAAAATTAGTGTTTCTCGTCGCGGCGATGATGTTCTTCGCCGTGCTCGCACTAGATATAACGCTGCCCGCGATGGTGTTGAGCGCCATGGCGCTGTCGAACTGGCTCGTCCTTTCGGCTGGAACGACGCAATTTCAGCGTCGAAGGGGTACCGCATGAAGTGGTTGTTGATTTGCTGGGCAGGGCCGGTCTCGTTTCTAGGGGCATGGTATTATCTGTCGTACTACGACATGAGCTTTGGCATCTTCATGCTGACGCGGCAGATGCATGACCTGGTGTTCGATATCTACGGCAAGATCCTCGGCATCCCGCCGGAAACCATTCCGCCGCTGGTGGCGCGCGCCATCGCCTTCGACAGCGTGCTGGTCTTCGCGATCTTCGGCTTTCGCCGCCGCGCCGCGATCATGGAATGGTGGCGCGGCCGTCAGGCATCGAGATCGGGCAAGGTCACTCTTCCGAGCGCCGATAGCCTGTCCAAGGCTCCCTGAAGAATGAAGCTCGCCGCTGCCGAGTCGATACGCTCGGCGCGCTTGGCTCGCGAGACGTCCATTTCCAGAAGTGCCCGCTCGGCCGCCACGGTCGAAAGCCGCTCGTCCCAGAAAACGAAGGGCAGGGCGGTCTTTTCCGCCATGCCGCGCACGAAGGCGCGCGTCGCCTGTACACGCGGCCCCGAAGAGCCGTCCATGTTGACCGGTAGCCCTATGACGAAGGCCGCGACCTTTTCCTTGTCGGCGAAGGCGAGCAGCATCTCGGCATCCTGGGTGAACTTCACGCGTTTGATGACGGGGCGAGGCGTTGCAAAGCGCCGCCCGAGATCCGACATCGCAAGCCCGATCGTCTTCGTGCCCAGGTCGAGGCCGGCAATCGGCTGGCCGGGCAGGAGCGTCGCGGCTAGGTCTTCGATGGTCAGCGTCGTCATCAGGTCTCGCTCTCGTCAAAACAAATTGAAGCCAAAGCCGCTTTTCTTTGCTGCGGTTTGGGATATCTCCTAGAGCATTTCCAGCAAAAGCGCACAGCGGTTTTGCCTCCGGAGATGCGGAAGAACAAATGACAGGGCATTTCGATCGGAAATGCTCTGGACACCAGCCTTCCATTTCAAATCAAGTAATAAGGAGAAATCCAATGAAGATCACCTGGCTCGGCCATTCCGCTTTTCGCATCGAGACGGCCACGACAAAAATATTGATCGATCCTTTCCTGACCTACAATTCCTCCTTCGCCGCCGCCGGCCTCAACATCAAGGACGTTGCCGAAGGCGTGACCCATATCCTACTGACGCATGGACATGCAGACCACGTCGGCGACACGGTTCAGATCGCCAAGGATACCGGCGCCGTCGTTCTCGCCAATGCTGACCTCGCTTCCTGGCTCGGCACCAAGGGCGTCGAGAAGCTGGAAATGGGCAATACCGGCGGCACAGTCGGCCTCGGCGGTTTCTCGGCCACCTTCACCAATGCACTGCATTCCTCCGCCCAGATCACCGAGGACGGCGTTTCCCACGCGCTCGGCAATCCGAACGGCCTGATGCTGCATTTCGACGACGAGCCGACGCTGTTCCACATGGGCGATACGGATATCTTCTCGGATATGGCTCTCATCAACGAGCTGCATCAGCCCGATATCGGCATCCTGCCGATCGGCGACCGCTTCACCATGGGCGGTGCTGTTGCCGCGCTCGCCTGCCAGCGCTTCTTCAACTTCAAGACCGCCATTCCCTGCCACTACGGCACTTTCCCGATCATCGACCAGACCCCGGAAAAGTTCATCGCCGGCATGGAAGGTTCGAAGACCGCGGTTGCCGCGCCGAAGGTGGGCGAGAGCGTTTCCGCCTGACGATACCCGTTGCGTATGGCGGGCATGGCCTTTATAGCGATAGGAAAAATCCTATCCGGAGAATGCCATGTCCGTCGATCTCGCCACCGTCAAACGCGTCGCCCATCTTGCCCGCATCGCCGTCAATGAAGACGAAGCGCAGCGGATGATGGGCGAGCTGAACGGCATTCTGGGCTTCGTCGAGCAGCTCTCCGAAGTGAATGTCGACGGCGTCGAAGCCATGACCTCGGTGACGCCGATGGCAATGAAGAAGCGCACCGACGCGGTGACCGACGGCAACAAGGCCGCCGACATCGTCGCCAATGCACCGAATACCGATCAGAATTTCTTCCTGGTGCCCAAAGTCGTCGAATAGCGGCTCCCTTCAAGCCTTTTTCCGACCCGTTGCCCAATTCCAGATCTGAAGCGAAACAAAATGAGCGAACTGACCAGCCTGACCATTGCCGAAGCCCGCGACAAGCTGCGCGCCAAGCAGATTACAGCAACCGAATTGACCGAGGCCTATCTTTCGGCGATCGAGGCGGCCAATGCTCAGTTGAATGCCTATGTGAAGGTGACGCCGCAAAAGGCGCTTGCAATGGCCAAGGTGTCGGACACGCGCCTCGCGGAAGGCAAAGCCGGTGCGCTGGAAGGCATTCCGCTCGGCATCAAGGACCTGTTCGGCACGGAAGGCATCCACACCCAGGCCTGCAGCCACATTCTCGACGGCTTCAAGCCGCACTATGAATCGACAGTCACGCAGAACCTCTGGAACGACGGCGCCGTCATGTTGGGCAAGCTCAACATGGACGAGTTCGCCATGGGCTCCTCCAACGAGAGCTCCTATTACGGTCCGGTGATCAACCCCTGGCGTGCCGAGGGCTCGAACCAGCAGCTCGTTCCGGGCGGCTCATCCGGCGGTTCGGCTGCTGCCGTTGCCGCGCATCTCTGCGCCGGCGCAACCGCTACCGACACCGGTGGCTCCATCCGCCAGCCGGCCGCCTTCACTGGCACCGTCGGCATCAAGCCGACCTACGGCCGCTGCTCGCGCTGGGGTATCGTCGCCTTCGCCTCGTCGCTCGACCAGGCCGGCCCGATCGCCCGCGACGTGCGCGATGCCGCCATCCTCCTGAAGTCGATGGCAAGTGTCGATGCCAAGGACACGACCTCCGTCAACCTGCCGGTGCCGGATTACGAAGCCTCGCTCGGCCAGTCGCTGAAGGGCATGAAGATCGGCATCCCCAACGAATATCGCGTCGACGGCATGCCGGCAGAGATCGAGACGCTCTGGCAGCAGGGCATCGCCTGGCTGAAAGACGCCGGCGCCGAGATCGTCAACATCTCCCTGCCGCACACGAAATATGCGCTGCCGGCCTATTACATCGTGGCACCCGCCGAGGCGTCCTCGAACCTCGCCCGCTACGATGGCGTCCGCTACGGCCTGCGCATCGACGGCAAGGATATCGTCGACATGTATGAAAAGACGCGCGCTGCCGGCTTCGGCCAGGAAGTGAAGCGCCGCATCATGATCGGCACCTATGTGCTGTCGGCCGGCTACTACGACGCTTATTACCTTCGCGCCCAGAAGGTCCGCACGCTGATCAAGCGCGACTTCGAGCTTGCCTTCAACGCTGGCGTCGACGCCATCCTGACGCCCGCGACACCGTCCTCGGCCTTCGGCATCGCCGACGAGGACCTCGCTTCCGATCCGGTGAAGATGTACCTCAACGACATCTTCACGGTGACGGTCAACATGGCCGGCTTGCCCGGCATCGCCGTCCCCGCCGGCCTCGACCCGAAGGGCCTGCCGCTCGGCCTGCAGCTCATCGGCAAGCCGTTCGAAGAGGAGACCCTCTTCAAGACCGCCCACGTCATCGAACAGGCCGCCGGCAAGTTCACGCCGGCGAAGTGGTGGTAAGCAGCATCCTCTAAGATCTATGACTGCGCCGATCATGATATGGTCGGCGCGGTTTAATTTGCCGCTTAACTGAGCGGCGACGCGCTGGACGCAAGACTTAAAAATCCCAATATTCCGCCCAGTTGCCATCACATTTTGGACCGAAATACGATCATAAATTGCAGCGAGCCGCTTGGTCTCGTCCTCTGCAACCGAATCGGAAGGTCTCTTCATGCTCAAGCAAGTCTCGGCGATCCTGCTCCTCAGCGCGTCATGTCCAGCGATTGCGCTGGCGGCCGACAATGGGGCCATTCGATCCATTACCCTGTCCTCGGGTGGCCTGGCCGAGGTTTCCCGAGCAGCCGATGTCAATAGCGACGGCGTGATCCGGATCGAGGTTCCCCTTGATCAGGTCGACGATATCCTGAAGAGCCTTGTGGTCAACGGGTCCGCGGGCGCGGTGGCCGGCATGTCGCTGGCGGGGCCGCGGCCGTTGCAGGAAACGTTCAAGGGCCTGCCGTTCAGTCTGGAAGCGCTCTCATCCGTACCGTCGCTTCTGACATCGATGCAGGGCGCCAAAGTATCGGTAACCAGCGGTGGCAAGACCGTCGATGGAAACATCCTGGGAATCGAGACGAGGAAGGCCGACGAGAAAGCGACGGTTCATCTGCTGACTGTTATCGACAAGGATGGCGCCGTGGAGACGCTGGCGCTTGGCGAGGATGCGTCCGTCCGGCTTGACGATCCCGACATGAGAGCAAAGCTCGCCAAGGCGGCGGCAGCCATTGCCCGCGGCAAGAACGACCGCACGCGTGCCATCGACATCAAGGTGAACGGTGTAAAGAACAGCGGCGATGTCGGCCTGACCTATGTCGTCCCGTCTCCGATCTGGAAAACGGCCTATAAGGTCGTCATCGAGGGAAATGACAAGGCGCACTTGCAGGCATGGACAGTGCTGGAAAACGCCAGCGGCGAGGATTGGAAGGGCATCAAGCTGACGCTGACTTCGGCCGAGCCGGTGACGCTGAAACAGGGTCTGCACCAGCTTTATTGGAGAGAGCGGCAGGAGGTGCCGGTCAACACGGCGTCGAACAATGTCACTGATCCCGACAGCGGCGACCTGTCCAACAGGCGGCGTCTGCCGGAGGATGCCGAGCAGCGAGCCGCGCCCGCGCCTGCCAAGGCAATGATGGGCGGCGTCCGCAGAAAAGAATACGCGGCCGACGAGCTGGAAAGGCCTTTAGAGCCAATGCAAATTGCCGCGGCCAATCCCACCACCGCGACCGAAAGCGATATCTCTGCCACCTTCGAGCTTCCGGGGACTTACGATCTGGCCAATGGCGACACCTTGTCGGTGCCGATCATGGATGCGGAGGTGGAAGCCGACATGGTGGACATGTATCGGGCGGGCAGCACCCTTCGCAATCCCATCGCCGCCGTGATGCTCAAGAACACCACGGGGGTCAGCATGCCGGCGGGAATTCTGACGCTATATGATAGCAAGACCGGCTATATCGGCGATTCCCTGCTATCTGCCCTGCCCAAGGAGGACACCCGCCTTGCCAGTTTCGCAACCGATCGAAAGGTGTCGATCAGCGAGCAGCAGACGCCGACGGAGGAGATCGCCTCCCTGAAGGTTTCCGATGGCATGATGAATGCCGTCGTAAAATATCGTCAGGCAACGACATATACGGTTTCAGGCGCGCTTGACGGCGAAAGGACTGTCATCGTCGAGCACCCGATCAGGGATGGTTGGTCATTTTCGTCGGGCGAAAGCTTCGGCAAAACGGCAACGCACCAGCGGCTCAAGGCGGTTGTGCCGGCTGGCACGGAAAAGACATTGACCGCTGTCGATGAGCAGCTGCAGAGCAACAGCTATGCTCTGGTCGATGCAGAGCCGGACATGCTGCTTGGATGGTCGGCGTCGACACACGACAAGGCACTGACGGACAAGCTCGCAAACCTCGCGGAGGCGCGTAAGAAACAGGTCGCCTCCCAGAATGATCTCGCGAGCTTCGACAGCGAGATCGAGAAAATCACCAATGAACAACAGCGGATAAGACAGAATATCGGCGCCGTGCCTGAGAATAGCGATTTGAAGAAGCGCTATTTGAAGGATCTCGCGCATAGCGAAGATCAAATCGCTGCCGTCGGTGAAAAGCGCGCTGCGGTGCAAGAGGAAAGTGATCGGCTGGGCGATCAGGTGGCGGAACTCATCAGGACGTTCTAATCGCCGCGCACGTCTTCATCTCAACAGCATCAAATGGTGAGAGCCGCTCCGTGGGGCGGCTCTCGTGTTTAGCTTACCGATTGTTCAATTGCGCCCTCACCAGCCGCAATCCCTTTTCGCTGATGCGATAGGGATGGCCGTCGGTGGATTTGATGGCCTTTAGGCGCCTCAGTCGGCGGAAGAGCTCGAGGCCGAAATCAGGGTAGACCCAGCCGTCACGCGTAAAGCAATAAGCGGTCTCGATCTTCTTGTTGTCGCTGCGTTCGATTTCGATGCGGCCGCCCTGGGCGAGCAGGTGCAGGATGCGCTGTTCGGCGCGGGAAATGTCCATTGTTGTCAGAATCCGTATAGCGCCAAAGGGCGCACAAAAACGATCCGAGCCTTCCCTTGGGGAAGTCGGGGCTTCGTTTTTCAGGCCCGGCACGCAAGAAGACTTGCGAGCGGGGCCTTTACCGGGACTGACAAAAGTTAGACATGAAAACTCCGTTGATACACCTTTCTAAAGCAGGTTGCGCCCCGAGGTCAAGTTCAACTCAGCAGGCGTGTGCCGCCGTCGGCCATGCTGGCGAATCTCGCCGCTGGCAAAAGCTTTTGACTGATGCTTTACTGGTCCAAATGGCGGGGCCTGATGATCCATATTCGCAATGCCCGTGAAGGCGAAACCGAGGTGTTGGCAAGCATCGGCCTGCGCTCCTGGCAGCAGGCCATGGGCGCGATCGGCGGCACGGGCGAGCTGCTGGAAAGCGCAAGCGAGGCCTTCTCGAATTTCACCCGCAATCTCTGGCTGACGATCACCGTTATCGAGCTGAATGGGGAGGCGGTCGGCTGGGCCGCGCGCGAGGCGCTTGACGAGGCGATCTCCGATTTCTGGATCGATCCGGATTTCATTCGGCGAGGTCTCGGCTCCGCGCTCCTTGCGCGGATCGAAGAGGACGTGCGTGGGCAGGGGCTGGAAAAGGTTTCCCTGCAGAGCCACGCGGGGAATACGGATGCCATCGCCTTTTTCAGGGCGCGCGGCTATGCAATCCACTGGCTGTCGATCGTCTATTCCCCGAAGCTCGACAGCGACGTTCCCACGATCGGGCTTTCGAAATCGCTGGTCGAGGAAAGCCACGGCGCCTACGGACCGGGCATATAGCGCATCGCCATACGCCGAAAGCCTTGCGCCGCCTCGTCAATTGCTCTACCTCACCAAAGCAGAAAACAGCATTATACAAGAGCTTCCCATGACCATTGTCGACGTCCGTACGCCAGATCCGAAACGCTTCATTCCCGGTGCCACCGGCGATTGGGAAGTCGTTATCGGGATGGAAGTCCACGCCCAGGTGCTGAGCAAATCCAAGCTCTTCTCCGGTGCATCGACGGAGTTCGGCAAGCCGCAGAATTCCAATGTCTCACTGGTCGATGCCGCCATGCCCGGCATGCTGCCCGTGATCAACGAAGAATGCGTCAAGCAGGCTGTGCGCACCGGCCTTGGCCTGAAGGCGCAGATCAACAATCGTTCGATCTTCGACCGCAAGAACTATTTCTATCCCGACCTGCCGCAGGGCTATCAGATCTCGCAGTTCAAGGATCCGATCGTCGGTGAAGGCAAGATCGTCATTTCGCTTGGCCCGGATCGTCAGGGCCAGTTCGAGGATATCGAGATCGGCATCGAGCGCCTGCATCTGGAACAGGATGCCGGCAAGTCGATGCACGACCAGCACGCGACCATGTCTTATGTCGATCTCAACCGTTCCGGCGTTGCGCTGATGGAAATTGTCTCCAAGCCGGATATCCGCTCGTCCGACGAGGCGAAAGCCTATATGACGAAGCTGCGCTCGATCGTGCGCTACCTCGGCACCTGCGACGGCAACATGGACGAAGGCTCGATGCGCGCCGACGTCAACGTTTCGGTGCGCCGTCCGGGCGGTGAATTCGGCACGCGCTGCGAGATTAAGAACGTCAACTCCATCCGCTTCATCGGCCAGGCGATCGAATATGAAGCGCGCCGGCAGATCGGCATCCTTGAGGATGGCGGCACCATCGATCAGGAAACCCGCCTGTTCGATCCGAACAAGGGCGAGACGCGGTCGCTGCGCACGAAGGAAGATGCGCACGACTATCGCTATTTCCCCGATCCGGATCTGCTGCCGCTCGAATTCGACGATGCCTTCGTTGCCGAGCTTGCCGAGCATCTGCCTGAGCTGCCGGACGATAAGAAGGAACGTTTCGTCCGCGAACTCGGCCTCTCGATCTACGACGCTTCCGTGCTCGTCTCGGAAAAGGCCATCGCCGATTATTTCGAAGCGGTTGCCGCCGGCCGCGATGGCAAAATGGCTGCCAACTGGGTGATCAACGACCTCCTGGGCGCTCTGAACAGAATCGGCAAAGACATTGAAGAGACTCCGGTTTCGCCCGCCCAGCTCGGCGCGATCATCGACCTCATCAAGGCCGAAACCATTTCCGGCAAGATCGCCAAGGATCTGTTTGAAATCGTGCTCACCGAGGGCGGCGACCCCGCCGAGATCGTTGAAGCCCGTGGCATGAAGCAGGTCACCGATACCGGCGCCATCGAAAAGGCTGTCGACGAGATCATAGCCGCCAACCCGGATCAGGTTGCCAAGGTCAAGGCCAAGCCGACGCTCGCCGGCTGGTTCGTCGGCCAGGTGATGAAGTCGACGGGCGGCAAGGCGAACCCACAGGCGGTGCAGGCGCTGGTCAAGGCCAAGCTCGGCATCGAAGAGGAATAATCGGTGTTCTTCGTTCGCACCGCCAGCGAGCAGGACCTGGAAAAGGTCCGCGCTCTGCTCGGCGAGACTTGGCATGCGACCTATGACCGGATCTACGGGCCGGAAAAGGTCAGCGAGCTGCACGCCTCCTGGCATTCACCGGCTGCGCTGAAGGCGCGGCTGGCGAACAAGAACTCGGAATTCCTGGTGGCCGACGACGGCAAGACAATCGGCGGCATGGGCTATGCCGCCATGTCCAAAGAAATGACCAAGACCGTCATGCTCCACATGCTCTATGTCAGCCCCAGCCATCAGCGAGAGGGCATCGGCCGCGATATCTTCGCCGAACTGGAGACCTGTTTCCCGGATGCGGAGATCATGCGCCTGGAGGTCGAACCGCAAAACGAGCCCGCGATCGCCTTCTACAAGGCCCACGGCTTTGTCGAGGTCGGCCGCACGGAAAATTGCGGCAACGGCCAGTCGGCCATTCCGGCGCTGATATTCGAGAAGCCGCTGACGGGTCATTGAGAGAATAGACGAGATCGTTCATGGAAGACGCCCGCCTGGTGATCCGCGAAGCGGAAGAATCCGACCTTCCTTCCCTGATCGGCCTTTTCGCCGCCGACACCATGGGCGGCCACGGCGATACGACCGACCCTTCCGCTTATGACGATTATCTCCGCGCCTTTCGTGCTATCGCGATATCGCCGGATCAGACGCTGTATGTCGCCGAACTCGCCGGCGAGGTGGCCGGGACGTTTCAGACAATGATCACGACGACGCTGACCGGGCGGGGGTCGTCCGCGATGATCATCGAGGCGGTCCAGACGCGTGCGGATCTACGCGGGCAGGGGATCGGGGCGGCGATGATCGATTTCTGCATCGGCGAGGCAAGAGCCCGCGGCATGCGGATGGTGCAACTGACCTCCAATGCGGTGCGCAAGGACGCGCATCGCTTCTATGAGAGATTGGGTTTCAAGCCGACACATCTGGGCTTCAAGATGACATTGAAATGAGGCCGTTTGCCTGCTGGAATCACTGGACAAGCCAGTCCGGTGGCGGCATAAGCAAACTATCGAATTCTGGTATCGCTCGCCGCTTAGCGGGTATCGAGGAAAAGACATGTGGAATTTCATCGTACAGACATTTACCTGGTGGAACGGTCAGACCATGGGCACGCGCTTCGCGACCTGGCGGTTTGGCAAGCGTGTCGGCGAGGATGAATTCGGCAACGTCTATTACGAAGGCGGCATGTCCTCCTACGGCCTCCCGAAGCGCTGGGTGATCTACAAGGGCTATGCCGAAGCTTCGGCCATTCCTCCGGGCTGGCACGGCTGGATGCATCATCGTACCGATGTTGCCCCTTCCAAGGAAAACTACGTCGCCAAGGACTGGCAGAAAGAACATCGCGCCAACCCGACCGGCTCGCCGCAGGCTTACCGTCCGCCGGGTTCTCTGGCCGTTGCCGGCGAGCGTCCGCGCGTGACCGGCGACTACGACGCCTGGACCCCGGGCAACTGAGCGGACCGGGTAACCGAGTGGCCGGCTCGTCCTTTGGCCACAATTAGGCTTTAGGCGCGACATATGCTGGCTCATGCTCGGCGTCTTGACCGAGACCAAGCGGAGATTGGCGGATATGACGTTTTTCACGCGGAGCGCTTCTTTGCGTGCAGTGACTGTAGCGGGCGCAGCTCTCTTCATCGGCATCATGACAGCCCCCACCGCCGAGGCGGCCCGCATCGCCAATCCCGTCGCCGTTTTCTCCGGCCTCGACAAAATCACCGGCCGCATCACCACCTTCGATGTCTATATCAATGAGACCGTACAGTTCGGCGCGCTGCAGGTGACGCCCCGGGCCTGCTATTCGCGAGACGAAACCGAGCAGCAGAAGGTAGACGGTTTCGTCGAGGTGGACGAAATAACCCTCGACCGTCGCATCCGCCGCATCTTCACCGGCTGGATGTTTGCCGACAGTCCCGGCCTCAACGCCGTTGAGCATCCGATCTATGACGTCTGGCTGAAAGAGTGCAAGCAGAAGTCGGACCTTCCGCCGCCGGACACCGCCGGCACGAAATAATCGCCTTCAAGACATACGCCGCAGAATTGTACAGCCCGCAGAAGCCTTGCTCCTGCGGGCATAATTTTAGCGTCGTTCCGTATTGGTCGCCGCTTCGCCCATCGCTTGACGATCGGCGACTTCGGACAGGTCGAGGCTGATCCTCATCCCGCCTTTGGGCCTGTGGCGAAGAAAATCGCTGCGACCCGGATCAGCTTTCAATTTACCTCCGTCTCGGAGAGCTTCGAGCCGCGAACGCGAAATTGCCAGCTCCGATGCAAGCAGCCGATCGAGGCGGAGGTTCACCGGGAATTCGGCTGCTGTCTCGATGCCCAGCCCAGTCCAGTCGCTTGCGGCACGTATCATCTCCTTCCGAATAATGACATCCGGCGGTTCTTCGATGCGCTTGGCCCTTCGCTTTAGCCCGTCGAGGTCGAATTCCTGTGCTCGCACCCAATCCGGATCGCTGCGCTGCAGCGCCTCGAGAGTGGAGGGAGTGAGATCGTGAACGGTCCGGCGCTCGAAGAGCGTTCGGTTCCAGGTCTTCTCGCAATCGATGCATTTGTAGACGAGCCAGGCATCGAGTCTCTTGCCATTGGCATTGAGCCTGACCTTGCCGCTCGATCTGAAGGGTCTAGGAGATCCGCAGCCGCTGCAGGCGATCCATGGCTGAGGCGAAATTCGAGGTGAAATGGTCCAACGGACCTGAAGAATATTGCACATACCGTCTTGGTCTTCCGTCTGGAAGTCCACCAAGCTGGCGGTGAGACAGCCCGTCAGGGCACGGTATGGCGATGTTGCGGGACGGCTGAAGAGCTGAGACAGCAGTGGCTGCGTAGGGCGCGTTTTGACAATGCCAAACCGGTCTCAGGCCATCACCCGATGGACATGAACATGCATCGGACGGCGTTATGCCGCCCCGATGCAGTGGGTGATTTGGATGAGACCGGTATTTACGATGGCAAAGTGGAACCTCTATGCACCAACGCTCTTCGCTAGGAGGGATAGCAAATAACGACCAGAGTTTGAAGTCCGAAAGCTTGAGGCAAGGATTGCTTCAGGTGTCCGTCTTTCCCTTGCGGCGAAACACACTTAGAATCTTGCGGCCCGCCGCGACCACGCCTCCCAGGACGACAATCAACCCCTTCTTCAGTGCGAGAAGGGCGATCCCGAAACTCTTGAAGAAGCCGAGGACGATTGCCAGAAAGCCGAGCTTTGCAGCGATCTTGACGCCAGCACCGGCGGCGATCATTCCCGCCATGCTGTAGGCGGCGATCTTGTCGCCGTTGACGAAGTCGGCATAGCGTTTGCCGCTGTCGTACTGCACCGTGTTGATGACGCTCGGAATGGCGGCGTTGATCTCCTGCAACTGATCGAGCCCGGCGACGAAATCGAGTTCGGTGACACCCTCGCGTCCGAGCACGCGCACCGAATAATTCAGCGTATGGTCTGCCTGCTGATCCTTGCCGAAGATCAGATCGCGAGCCCAATGCAGGGCATGGGTCGCCTTGTCGTAGTGCGGTGGCTCAGCCCAGCCGACAAGCTTGATCGGATCGTAGCCCTGCTGCTCGCGCTCCGGATTCGCCTCGTTGATCGCATCCTGGATTTGCTTCAGCACCTCGTTGTAATCCGTCGAGGCGGCATCGTCGTCGGAGACGTGGCCGCTATTGTCATAGTCCATGACTGCGCCCCATGAATGTGGGTCGGTCGGCGGATATTTTGCGGGAAAGATCATGCCGAGCGTGGTGCCGGCGGCACTCTCTGGATTACCCCAGAGCTTCACCAACACCGTTCTCGCATCGTCCGGAGTGAGATAGTAGAACTGATCCGAAACATTCAGCGTCGCATTTGCCGCCGAAAGCGTGATCGCTCCTTGCTTGAAATCGAGTTGTTTCAGCACTGCGCCTTCCGGCCCGGTCGGCGGTTCGGCACCGAACATATCGTGAAAGGATTTGGCGTCGGCCTGTGTTGCAGCTGCCAATGCGGCGATAAAAACGATTGCAAGGTGATTCTTCAATATACTACCCCCGGCTGTCGAGTTGACCTTAGGGCATTCTTGATTAGAATCAATGCGATTAGAGCGTGATGCCGAAAAGTGTAGGCGGTTTTCGAACGGCATCACGCTCTACTTCTTTGATCCTAGAGCGGATTCAGATTTTAGGTCGAACAGACCTAAAATCGTCCGGCTCTAGTGAAAATATCAGCCGTTCGAGAAGCTCAGATTGGGTGATTCCATCGCCTTTTCCAGCATCGTGGCATAGGCGTCCTTCGGGACGTCGATGGCGCCGAATGTCTTCAGGTGCTCGGTGGTGAACTGCGTGTCGAGCAGGGTGAAGCCGCGTTCGCGCAGGCGCTCCACCAGGTAGACGAGGCAGATCTTGGAAGCGTCCGTGCGGCGGGAAAACATGCTTTCCCCGAAGAAGGCGGAGCCCAGCGAAACGCCGTAAAGACCGCCGACCAGCTGATCGCCTTCCCAGGCCTCCACGGAATGGGCATGGCCGATCTGGTGCAGGGTGGAATAGAGCGAGCGGATCGTCTCGTTGATCCAGGTGCTCGGGCGGCCGCTGGTCTGTTCGGCGCACGCCGCGATAACACCCTCGAAATCCATGTCGAAGCTGATAGCGAAGGGATTTTGACGGATCTTCTTGGCGAGGCTCTTGGAGACGTGAAACGTATCCAGAGGGATGATGCCCCGCAATTCCGGCTCGACCCAGAAGATTTCCGGATCGTCAGCCGATTCCGCCATCGGGAATAGCCCGATGGAATAGGCGCGCAGCAAGATCTCCGGGGTAACACCGGGACGTTTGCCGCGCGCTCCGGGCATGGCTCAAGCCGAGGTCTTGGCCAGGTAGTCTTCCAGCCAATGGATATCGTAATCGCCATTGGCGATATCCTGGTTGGAAACCAGATCCTGGAACAGCGGCAGAGTGGTCTTGATGCCATCGACGACGAATTCGTCGAGTGCGCGGCGCAGACGCATCATGCATTCGACGCGGGTCCGACCGTGCACGATCAGCTTGCCGATCAGGCTGTCGTAATAAGGCGGGATCCGGTAGCCCTGATAAGCGCCGGAATCGATACGGACGCCAAGGCCGCCGGGCGCATGGAAATGCGTGATCGTGCCGGGCGAGGGGACGAAAGTGCGTGCGTCTTCGGCATTGATGCGGCATTCGATGGCATGGCCATGGAAATGCACTTCATCCTGCGTCACCGAGAGACCGCCGCCGGAGGCGACGCGGATCTGCTCGTGCACGAGGTCGATGCCGGTGATGGCTTCCGTCACCGGATGCTCCACCTGCAGGCGGGTGTTCATTTCGATGAAATAAAACTCGCCGTTCTCGTAGAGAAACTCGATGGTGCCGGCGCCGCGATACTTCAGCTTCTTCATCGCGTCGGCGCAGATCTTGCCGATCTTCATGCGCTGTTCGACGTTGAGTGCCGGAGAATTGGCTTCCTCCCAGACCTTCTGGTGGCGGCGCTGCAGCGAGCAGTCACGCTCGCCGAGATGCACGGCATTGCCTTCGCCATCGCCGAATACCTGGATTTCGATGTGGCGCGGCTTGCCGAGATACTTTTCCATATAGACGGATTCATTGCCGAAGGCGGCTGCGGCCTCCGTGCGTGCCGTCGACCAGGCCTCGATCAGGTCGTCTTCCGTGCGGGCAACCTTCATGCCGCGGCCGCCGCCGCCGGCGGTTGCCTTGATGAGAACCGGATAGCCGATCTCGCGCGCCGTCGTCAGCGCTTCCGCCTCGGTCTTCACTTCGCCATCGGAACCCGGAACGACGGGAATGCCGAGCTGCTGCGCCGTGGTCTTGGCGGTGATCTTGTCGCCCATCAGGCGGATATGTTCCGCCGTCGGACCGATGAAGGTGATGCCATGCGCCTCGAGAATATCGGCGAACTTGGCATTTTCCGAGAGAAACCCGTAGCCTGGATGCACGGCGTCCGCGCCGGTGATCTCGCAGGCGGCGACGATCTGATGGATATTGAGATAGCTTTCTCGCGACGGCGGCGGGCCGATGCAAACGCTCTCATCCGCAAGCCGTACATGCATCGCATCCGCATCGGCGGTGGAATGCACCGCAACGCTCGCGATGCCGAGTTCCTTGCAGGCGCGCAGCACACGCAGGGCGATCTCTCCGCGATTGGCTATGAGAATCTTCGAAATCATGGGCATGGCGCTTACTCGATGACGACCAGGGCTTCGCCGTACTCGACCGGCCGTCCATCCTGAACGAGGATTTCGGTTACCGTACCGGACTTTGGCGCGGGAATCTGGTTCATCGTCTTCATGGCTTCGATGATCAGCAGGGTCTGGCCTTCCTTGATGGTCGAGCCGACCTGAATGAAGGCAGCCGAGCCCGGCGCCGGCGCCAGGTAAGCAGTGCCGACCATCGGTGCGCTGACGACGTTATCGGGATTGCGGGTCTTGCCTGCGGGTGCTGCAGCGGCCGGGGCGGCGGCTGCAGCAGCCGGAGCGGCAAAAGCGGCCTGGCCGGCGATCGGCGCCTGAACATATTGCATCGTGCCGGCGCGCGACACGCGGATACGCAGATCTTCCTGCTCGACTTCGATCTCGGTCAGATCCGTGTCGTTGAGAATGTTGGCGAGATCGCGAATCAGCGCCTGGTCGATACCCGATTTCTTTTCAGCCATAGGATTTCTTGCCCTGTATTTTTGTTATTGGGTGATGGATTTAAGCGCATGAAGCGCCAGGATGTAGCCATAAGGTCCGAAACCGCAGATCATGCCCTTTGCAGCGGGCGCGATCATCGATTTGTGCCGGAATTCTTCGCGTGCGTGGATGTTGGAGATATGCACCTCCACCACGGGAATGGAAATGGCGCGGATCGCATCGTGTAGCGCGATCGAAGTGTGACCATAGGCGCCGGGATTGATCGCGATGCCAACGGCCTTGTCGTCGGCTTCGTGCATCCAGTCGACCAGCACGCCTTCGTGATTGCTCTGGCGGAAATCGACAACGAAGCCCAGGCTTTCGCCCGCGGACTTGCAGTCGGCTTCGATATCCTTCAGCGTCTTGCCGCCATAGATGCCCGGCTCGCGCTTGCCCAAGGCATTCAAATTGGGTCCGTTGAGGACAAAAATAGTTTGCGCCATCAGATGTTCCGTCAAAGTGCAGCGCAACCTATAGACTCCCGAGGCCCTGTAGGAAAGCCCCGGAGCGAAGGTTGCATGTCTCTAGGTGTGGAAACGCCGCGATTTTGGCATTTTTGCGCCGCGCGGGGACGCGGCACCGTTTCGAAGCCGTCAAAATGCGGGTGGGCTATCTGCTTTCCCGTTGTAAGACCGGCGCTTACACCGATCAGCAGCTGGTTTTGCCGCAGCTGCGGACATTGGCGATCTTCTGCTTGATGGCGTCGAGGCCGATCGCGCCGGAAATCATCTCGTTGCCGATCACATAGGCGGGCGTGCCTGTGACGTTGAGATCCGAAGCAAGCTGGTAGGTCGCCTTGATCATGTCGGTGTTCGGTGCCTTTGCCATTTCGGCACGGATGGCGGATTCGCTGACGCCGAGCGAAGTGGCGACCTCGATGGCGGTATCTTCGGAGGCGCGGCCGTCGCTGCCCAGCAGCTTGCGGTGGAACTGCTCGTATTTTTCAGGCGCAAGCTCGCGAAAAGCGCTGGAGACGCGGGAAGCGGCAACCGAATCCTGACCGAGGATCGGGAATTCCTTCAACACGAAGCGCACGTCCTTGTCCTGCTTCAGCAGCGTGTCCATGTCGCCGAGCGCATGCCGGCAGTAGGTGCAATTATAGTCGAAGAATTCCACGACGGTGATGCTGCCCTTCGGATTGCCGATGGCCACATCGTCCTTGGAATTGAAGATCGCGTCCTTGTTCTGGGTGATCACCTGGGACGACTGCGCAACGCGGGCGTCGTCCTGCTTCTTTTCGAGCGCTGCCTGCGCATCCAGCAGCACCTCCGGATGCTCGACGAGATATTCCTTGATGAAATCCCCGATTTCCTTCTTCTGCTGGTCATCCAGCGCGGCGGCCGGCTGGATTGTGGCGAAGGACGCTGTCAGGGCAATCGCCGAAACCGTCAGCAGGCTTTTGAGAGAAAAGGTCATTGGGTCCTCGTTTGGATCTGAGCGGAGACGTCATTCTCGGATGCGCCATAGCATCGTCGGGTTAACATCCGCAAACATGCATCGACAATTTACGGTGCGTCCTTATTTCCAGAAACAGGAATTTTCACGACAAAGCCGCAATCGCAGGATTGTGAACGAGCCGATATTGCGGCAAATGTCGCATGCCGATCCGATCCAAGAGAGAATTGACCTTGTTTTCCCTATCCAAGCGCAGCGATGTCGAACCCTTCCACGCCATGGATGTGCTGGCGGAGGCGACGCGACGCCGCCAGGCCGGGCACCCGGTCATTTCCATGGCGGTCGGGCAACCCTCGCATCCCGCGCCGCAGGCGGCATTGGAGGCAGCGCGCGCGGCCCTTGGCCATGGCCGCATCGGCTATACGGATGCGCTGGGAACACTTGCCGTGCGGCGGGCACTTTCCGCTCACTATCAGGCACGCCATGGCTTGAGCATCGATCCCAAGCGGATTGCCGTCACCACCGGCTCGTCGGCCGGCTTCAATCTCGCCTTCCTGACCTTATTCGATGCCGGCGACAGCCTGGCTATCGCCCGGCCAGGCTATCCGGCCTATCGCAATATCCTCGCAGCGCTCGGCCTCGATGTCATCGAAGTGCCGGTCACCGAGGAAACGCGGTTCACATTGACGCCTGAGAGCTTGGAGGCCGCACAGGCAGCCAGTGGCAAACGGCTGAAGGGCGTGCTGTTGGCGAGCCCCGCTAATCCCACCGGCACGGTGACGGGCAGGGCGGCGCTGAAGGCGCTTGCCGACTATTGCGCCGACCGTTCCATCGCCTTCATCTCTGACGAGATCTATCACGGGCTGACCTTCGTCGGCGAGGAGACGAGTGCGCTGGAGCTGACCGACGAGGCGATCGTCATCAATTCCTTCTCGAAATATTATTGCATGACCGGCTGGCGTATCGGCTGGATGGTCTTGCCGGAGCGGCTGGTGCGGCCCATCGAGCGCGTGGCTCAGAGCCTTTATATCTCCGCGCCTGAACTGTCGCAGATCGCCGCCGAGGCCGCCCTCGGCGCGGGCGCCGAACTCGATATCTATCGCGAAAGCTATGGCCGCAACCGTGATTTCCTGATGCGCCGACTGCCTGAGATCGGCTTTCGCATCGCCTCGCCGATGGATGGTGCCTTCTACGCCTACGTCGACGTCAGCCGCTTCACCAATGACAGCATGGCCTTTGCCCGTAAGATGCTGGCGGAAATCAACGTCGCCGCCACGCCCGGCCTCGATTTCGATCCCGTGGAAGGACATCGCGCAATGCGGTTCTCCTATGCCGGCTCGAATGCCGAAATCGAGGAAGCCACAGAACGTATGGCCGCCTGGCTGAAATAATTTAGGAAATCAATGAATTGCAGGAGCTTGCGGATGTACTTTCGCATATCGCGGAGCCGCGCGCATGCCTGGCTGGAGTATGTTAATCGGCTTGCGGAAATAGAAAATCCGGCTGTGTCGCCACGGCCGGATTTTCGTCGGTTCATTCTAAATCGGTCTTCTTAAAAGAATCCCCGGCGCTGCCACCAGCCAGCCTTCTTCGGCTTGGTCGGCTCACCTTCGCCGTCACCGCCTTCATTGGGGCGGTTGGAGGTTACCACCGGCGCCGACGAGGAAACATTGGATTCGCGGTTGGCGCGTGCCGGTTTGGCCGCATCCTCGATTGTTTCGGGTGCCGCAACATTGTCGAGAGCTTCGGCAATCTCGGCAGCCACTTCGGGTTCGCCCTCGGTCGCGAATGCTTCCTCGACAACAGGCGCCTCGACCGGCGATGCATCGGCAGCCTTTGCCTTCCGGCGGCCGCGGCCCTTGGCAGGCTTCACATCTTCGGTGACGATGGCGGCCGTTTCCACAGCTGCCATGGCCGGCTGGCCCTCGACAGCGGCTTCGCCTTCGGCAACGGCAATCTCCGCTACAGTTGCCTCTTCTTCGCGATCAGCGTCGTCGCCCGCATCGGCCTCGAAGGCCTCACCGGCTTCGGATTCGCTGCCTTCGTCCTGTTCGCCACCCTGGTTTTCGCGGTTGCGACGGCCGCCGCGCTTGCCGCGCCGGCGGCGCTTGCGCTTCTGCTGTGCGTCGTCTTCATCGCCGGCGGATGCGGCGCTCTCGTCGCCGGCATCGCCCTCATCCTCGTCGCCCTCTTCACCGTCTGCGTCCTCGGCAGCATCGGCCGCGGAGATATCATCGGAAGCCGGTGCTGCCTGGCCGTCATTGCCACGGCCACGACGGCGGCGGCGGCGCTTGCGTTTGCGGCCGCTTTCACTGCTTTCGGAGCGGGCAGGCTGCTGCTCGGTGCTCGCAGCCTTTTCTTCGAGTTCTTCTTCTTCGTCCTCATCTGCCTCGATGACGATATCGTCGTCATCATCGTCAGGGATAGCCGCGAAGTTGAACAGGCTTTCGATCTTCACCGGATTGGCGACAGGCTCGCCGCGGTCGATCGCGAAATGCTGCGTGCCGACCGCGTTGTCGGCGTCGATGACGATCGCGACACCGAAGCGGGCTTCATAGTCGATGATCGTCTGGCGCTTGTGATTGAGCAGGTAGAGCGCGATATCAGGCGTCGTGCGCACGGTGATGTCGTGCGTCGTGTTCTTGAGCAGGTATTCCTCGATGCCGCGCAGGACATGCAGCGCGACGGAGGATTGCGAGCGCACGTGGCCGGTACCGCCGCAATGCGAGCAGATCTGCGTCGTGCTTTCCAGAACCGAGGCGCGGATGCGCTGGCGCGACATTTCCAGAAGGCCGAAATGCGAGATGCGGCCGACCTGAATGCGGGCGCGATCGTTCTTCAGGCATTCCTTCAGCTTCTTCTCGACGGCGCGGTTGTTGCGCTTTTCTTCCATGTCGATGAAGTCGATGACGATCAGGCCGGCAAGATCGCGCAGGCGGAGCTGGCGGGCCACTTCATCGGCAGCCTCGAGGTTCGTCTGAAGCGCGGTGTCCTCGATCGAATGTTCGCGGGTCGAACGGCCGGAGTTGACGTCGATCGAAACCAGCGCTTCCGTCTGATTCATGATCAGGTAGCCGCCGGATTTCAGCGTCACCTGCGGCTGCAGCATGCGGTCGAGCTGCGCCTCGATGCCCGAGCGCGAGAAGATCGGATGGATGTCGCGATAAGGTTGAACTACCTTGGCATGGCTCGGCATCAGCATCTTCATGAAGTCTTTCGCTTCACGATAGCCTTCTTCGCCGGAGACGATGACTTCGCTGATATCCTTGTTGTAGAGGTCGCGGATGGAGCGCTTGATCAGGCTGCCTTCTTCATAGACCAGGCAGGGAGCGGTCGATGCGAGCGTCAGCGTGCGGACGTTTTCCCACAGGCGCATCAGATATTCGAAGTCGCGCTTGACCTCGACCTTGGTGCGGTTGGCACCGGCGGTGCGCAGGATGACGCCCATGCCCTGCGGCACTTCGAGCAGCTTGGCGATTTCCTTCAGGCGTTTGCGGTCCTGCGGATTGGTGATCTTACGGGAGATGCCGCCGCCGCGCGCCGTATTCGGCATCAGAACCGAGTAGCGGCCTGCGAGCGAGAGATAGGTGGTAAGGGCCGCGCCCTTGTTGCCGCGCTCTTCCTTGGCAACCTGCACCAGCAGGATCTGCCGGCGCTTGATGACTTCCTGGATGCGATACTGCTTGCGCGGCCTGCGCTGGGTACGGTCGGGAACTTCTTCCATCGCATCTTCGGCGCCGACGGATTCGATCACTTCCTCTTCATGGTCGTGATCGTCATCGTCGTCGTCATCATGGCGACGCTTGGAGGAGCGGACGTCTTCGGAGATCGAATCGGTTTCGACCATGGCGGCCATTTCGCCCGACGGACCGTCCTCGTCCTCGCTCGGCGCATCGATGGCTGCCGTCGCTTCCGGGGCGGCTGCCTCTTCGGCGGCCGCCTCCGCTACCACCTTCTTGCGGCTGCGGCGCGGCTTCGCCTTCTTGGCTGGAGCTGTTTCCTCGGCGGGTGCCGCTGCCTCAGGGGAAGAGGCCTCTTCCGCGATCGCGGCCGGCACTTCGGCTTCTTCGCTTCCCTTGGGAAGGATGCCGATATCGGGCTGTTCCTGCTGCGAAAGGTCGAGCGCGGTTTCCACGTGCTCGACGTCATCGTCACGGCGATGCTCTTCGGCCTCGGCCTTCAGAAGCGCCTGACGATCGGCGAGGGGGATCTGATAGTAGTCGGGATGGATTTCGGCAAAGGCCAGGAAACCGTGCCGGTTGCCGCCGTAATCCACGAAAGCGGCCTGGAGCGAAGGTTCGACCCTCGTCACTTTTGCGAGATAGATGTTGCCGCGGATTTGCTTCTTGTGCTGAGACTCGAAGTCAAATTCTTCTATGCGGTTCCCGCGAACGACAACGACGCGCGTCTCTTCCTCGTGAGACGCGTCGATAAGCATTTTGTCTGCCATGAAAGCTGTGCTCCTCGGCGCCGGCAACCGGATGGGGGCCTGCCTGTCACTGGGACAAGCCGGACACGGTCCGCCGTTGCTGCACCGGATAATGAAAGTCGCAAGTGGTTCGGAGATGACAGCATCCAGACGGCAGCCGGGGCATCAGTTCCCTGGGGTCTGTTGACTTTCTTGAAAAGCTGCTGCGGTAGCATCCGTAACCAAGCGAGATCGACTATGCCTTAGACCCAAATGGGTCCGATGAATGTGCTCTCTAAAGAGCGTTTGGTGGCTCTCCACCGATGAATTTCCCGTCTGAAACCGGAAATTCAGATATCCACTGTTCGGAGCGGAAGTACTGCAGACGGCGGATGACTGCCGCTTATGGCGCCTGGTACTCGAGGCGGCTGCCTTTGCGGCGACTCTATCCCGTCGACACTTCTACCCTAATATGCGTTGTATGTTTTATCTGTCGCAATAGCAAGGGAAAAGCCAAGTATGCCATAATATTGATGGATTCCTCGGATGATGAGGACACGGGAGCGGCTGTCAACGATTCGTCTCCCGGCGCATCACCGGATGCGGCCCTCACGTCAAACCTGGTTCCCGCTATTGGGACTTCAAAAACAACGCCGAAACCAACATGGGGCGCGTTGGACACTTGGTAAAGGGATTGCGGCATGTGGCGGAGATTGGCGTGAGGGCTTTGCGATTTGCGGCAGCGGCCCTTGCCCTTGTGGTTCTCGTGATGTTTTCGGCATTTGCGCCTGCGGCGGCGGCGGATGGTCCGTTGCTAGCCTATGGCGCGCGCATAGCCGGCGACGATGCCCGCACGCGCATCGTCATCGACATGGACCGAGAGCCGGTCTTCACGGTCCATTATCTCGACAATCCCGCCCGCGTGGTGGTCGATCTGCCGGCGACGGCATTCGGCTTTCCGGCCGCCGATCTCAAACCGACCGGTCTCTTCAAGGATATCCGCTACGGTACGATGGATGCAGACAGCGCCCGCATCGTGCTGACGGCAAAAAAGCCGGTGAAGCTGGTCATGGCCAAGGTGCAGGCCGATGAAGCAGGCAAGGGGCAGCGGCTCGTGCTCGATGCCGAGATGGTGCCGGCCGAACAATTTGCCGAACTGGTGAAGGAGCAGAGCTGGACGAGCGATGATACCACCAGGGATGTCGGTCCCGTCGAGCCGACGCAAAAGGCCGATCCGAATATCTTCCTCGTCGCCGTTGACGCCGGTCACGGCGGCATTGATGCGGGTGCGACCGGCACCGACGGCGTCACGCAGGAAAAGGACATCACGCTCGCCTTCGCGAAGATGTTTGCCGACAAGCTGAACGCCCAGCCCGGCATCAAGGCCTTCCTCACCCGTGACAAGGATCAATATTTATCGCTGTCGGAGCGCGTGACCATCGCGCGTCAGAATCGCGCCTCGCTGTTCATCTCGCTGCACGCCGATACGCTGAAGCAGAAGGATATTCGCGGCTCGACCGTCTATACGATCTCGGACAAGGCTTCGGACCGGCTTGCCGGCGAGGTCGCCGACCGTGAAAACAATTCCGATCGGATCGCCGGGACCGACGCTCAGGCGCAGCCGGCCGCCGTCAACGACATTTTGATGGACCTGACCCGCCGCGAGACGCAGGCCTTCTCCATTTCGCTGGCGCAGGATGTGCTGTCCTCGTTCAACGGCCAGATATCCATGATCAACAACCCGCACCGCCACGCCGGTTTCCAGGTCCTGACAGCGCCGGATGTGCCCTCGATCCTGCTGGAACTCGGCTTTCTCTCCAATAAGGAAGACGAGAAGCTGTTGCTCGATCAAGATTGGCGGCAAAAGGTCGCCGACAGGCTGACCGAGGCGGTGAAGAAGTATCGCGTGTCGATCATCGCGAACGGCGGCTAACGACGCCAAATGCTATGATCGGTCGTGGCTTCCATGTCACAGCTTTAAATATTAGAATTAAATGAAACTGGGAATACCGAGGCAAGCCCTATTTTGCTCACATTCCCGCCTTTACAGCGAACTATCATCCGCTCGCGAGTGAAGCACGGCTTTGTTTCATTGCCGTCTTGCATTAACACCGGGAGCATGCAAAACGCCCGTGGTTATGCGATGACCTCACGCACATGCCGCATGAAGAACAAGCACCGGTAGTATCATATGATCAGACTGATTGGATATTTCTTTGGGCTGGGCTGCCTCCTGTTTCTGGGTTTGGCGGCTGCGGCGGCCATCTATCTGAGCGTGGTCTCCAAGGAACTTCCCGACTATGAGGTGCTTGCGAAATATGCGCCGCCGGTGACGACGCGCATTCATGCCGGCAACGGCGCCTTGATGAAGGAATATTCGCGGGAGAACCGGCTTTTCGTGCCGATCCAGGCCATTCCAGATCGCGTCAAGGCAGCGTTCCTTTCCGCCGAAGACAAGAATTTCTACAACCATCCCGGCGTCGACGTCGGTGGCCTGGCACGCGCCATCGTGGTGAACCTGCAGAATATCGGTTCCGGCCGCCGCTTCGTCGGCGCATCGACCATCACGCAGCAGGTCGCCAAGAACTTCCTGCTTTCCGCCGATCAGACCTTCGACCGCAAGATCAAGGAAGCCATTCTCTCCTTCCGCATCGAACAGGCCTACAGCAAGGACAAGATCCTCGAACTCTACCTGAACGAGATCTATTTCGGCCTGAATTCCTACGGTATCGCCGGCGCCGCGCTCACCTATTTCGACAAATCGGTCAATGAGCTGACGATTGCCGAATCGGCCTATCTGGCTTCGCTTCCCAAGGGGCCGTCCAACTACAATCCGTTCCGCCGTGCCGAGGCAGCGCTGACGCGCCGCAATTGGGTGATCGACCGCATGGTGGAGAACGGCTATGTCATCCAGAGCGACGGCGAAGAGGCAAAGAAGCAGCCGCTCGGCGTCGTGCCGCCGAAGAGCGGTCCGTCACTCTTCGCCTCGGATTATTTCGCCGAAGAAGTCCGCCGCCAGCTGATCGACCAATACGGTGAAAAGACCCTTTATGAAGGTGGTCTTTCCGTCCGCACGTCGCTTGACCCGCAGATGCAGCTCGAAGCGCGCAAGGCCCTGCAGGACGGCCTGGTCGATTATGATGAGCGTCGCGGTTATCGTGGCCCGCTCAAGCAGATCGCGACTTCGCAGGATTGGGGTGCCGAGCTTGCCAAGGTTCCCGCGCTGAGCGACGTGCCGGAATGGCAGGTCGCCGTCGTCCTCTCCGCCTCCGATCAGGGTGTCGACATTGGATTGCAGCCGAGCGTCGATGCGTCAGGCAAGGTTTCGGCCGAGCGCAAGCGTGGTACGATCGCCGCTGTCGATATGCGCTGGGCCTACCGGTCGGCAGGCGGCAAGTCGGTGAAATCGCCGAGTGGTGTGCTGAGCGCTGGCGACGTGGTTTACGTGCAGAAGACCGGCAACGCCGATTCGAGCAGCTATCGCCTACGCCAGCCGCCGAAGGTGCAGGGCGGTCTGGTCGTCATGGATCCGCATACCGGCCGCGTGCTCGCCATGGTCGGCGGCTTCTCCTATGCACAGTCCGAATTCAACCGCGCGACCCAGGCCAAGCGTCAGCCGGGTTCGTCGTTCAAGCCCTTCGTCTACGCCGCCGCGATGGATAACGGCTATACGCCGGCCTCCGTCATTCTCGACGATCCGCTGCAGATCACGCTCAGCAACGGCGATGTGTGGAAGCCGACGAACTACGAAGGCGAGGGCGGCGGCGTGCACACGCTGCGCTTCGCCATCGAACACTCCCGCAACCTGATGACGGTCCGTCTCGCCTCGGACATGGGCATGCCGCTGGTGGCCGAATATGCCGAGCGCTTCGGCATCTACGACCATATGAACCCGGTTCTCGCCATGTCGCTGGGCGCAGGCGAAACGACAGTGCTGCGCATGGTTTCGGCCTATTCGGTCATGGCCAACGGCGGCAAGCAGATCAAGCCAACCTTGATCGACCGCATCCAGGACCGCTACGGCAAGACGATCTTCAGGCATGAGGAGCGCGTCTGCGACAACTGCAATGTGAATGCCTGGCAGAATCAGGACGAGCCGGTCATCGCCGATAATCGCGAGCAGGTGCTCGATCCGATGACGGCCTATCAGGTCACGTCGATGATGCAGGGCGTCATCATTCGCGGTACGGCCGCCGGCAAGATCAAGCTCAACACCGATGTCGCCGGCAAGACCGGCACCACCAACGATGAAAAGGATGCGTGGTTCGTCGGCTTCACGCCGAGCCTCGTCGCCGGCCTCTACGTCGGCTACGACACGCCGATCACGCTCGGCCGGGGCGGCACGGGTGGCGCGCTCGCCGCGCCGGTCTTCAACGAATTCATGCAGGCGGCGACGAAGGATCAACCACCGGAGAAGTTCCAGGTTCCGGCTGGCATGACAATGGTCGCAGTCAATCGTGCGACCGGCATGGCCGCGCAGCAGGGCGACCCGAATGCCATCATGGAAGCCTTCAAGCCCGGCACCGGCCCGGCAACGAGCCTCCAGGTCATTGGCGGCGGCGATGCTGCCGCGCAGGTGGCGCCGGAGGAAATTCTAAGGACTTCGCCGCAGGCGAACCAGGCGGTTACGTCCGGGGCGGGCGGTCTCTTCTGATCCCATCCTATTTGTCAGATCGCCATGCCGTGGGGGCTTTACAGCCGCGGCCTGTGTATTTATGTCACCAGCACTCTTTGAATTGGATGGCCGTTCGTCTCGAGCGGCGAAATGAAGAAGCAGGATCATGAGAGCCGAAATCGAGAAAATAGTCGATGAAACCAAGCAGGCCATCACCCTGCTGAGGAGGCATCTTTGACTGGGATCAGGCGGTAAGACGACTGGACTGGTTGAATAACAAGTCGGAGGATCCGACCCTCTGGAACGATGCTTCCGAAGCACAGAAACTGATGCGCGAGCGCCAGCAGCTCGACGACGGCATCAGCGGCGTGCGCGCCCTCGAACAGCAGCTTGCCGACAATATCGAGCTGATCGAGCTCGGCGAGGAAGAGGGCGATGCCGACGTCGTGCGTGACGCGGAAGAAACCCTGAAGGCCCTCAAGGCCGAAGCTGCCCGCCGGCAGGTGGAAGCCATGCTCTCGGGCGAGGCCGATTCCAACGATACCTATCTCGAAGTCCATTCCGGCGCCGGCGGCACCGAGAGCCAGGACTGGGCGAACATGCTGCTGCGCATGTATACCCGCTGGGCCGAGCGCCAGCGCTTCAAGGTGGAGCTGCTGGAAGTCCATGACGGTGAAGAAGCCGGCATCAAGTCCGCGACCCTGCTCGTCAAGGGACACAATGCCTATGGCTGGCTGAAGACCGAATCGGGCGTGCATCGCCTCGTTCGCATCTCGCCCTATGACAGCAATGCGCGTCGCCACACCTCGTTCTCATCGATCTGGGTCTACCCGGTCGTCGACGACTCGATCCAGATCGAGATCAACGAAAGCGATTGCCGTATCGACACCTATCGCTCGTCGGGCGCCGGCGGCCAGCACGTCAACACCACTGATTCGGCCGTGCGCATCACGCATATCCCGACCGGGATCGTCGTGCAGTGCCAGCAGGAACGCTCGCAGCACAAGAACCGCGCCAAGGCCTGGGATATGCTGCGCGCCCGCATGTACGAGGCGGAGTTGATGAAGCGGGAAGAAGCCGCCAACGCCGAAGCCGCTTCCAAGACGGATATCGGCTGGGGTCACCAGATCCGCTCCTATGTGCTGCAGCCCTACCAGCTGGTCAAGGATCTCCGCACCGGCGTTGCGAGCACGGCTCCCGGCGACGTGCTGGACGGTGATCTCAACGAATTCATGGAAGCCGCACTCGCGCATCGCATCAGCGGTGCTGCCGATGCGGTCGTCGACGACGTCGAGTAAGTTCGAACATATCAGCACCAATAAAAAAGCCCCGGAGACGGGGCTTTTTTATTGGCAGGTGCGCTGTTGAATCCAGCGTCAATCCGAAAACTGTTCCGCGAGAATCCGATCCGACCACGATCTGTCCGGATCGGAAAGAATGCGGGCCGTCGTATCTTCGCTTTGGCGGATCTGGATGCCGAGGACGGATTTGACCTCGGCATTGTCGGCGGCGGCGTTGACCGGCCGCTTGTCCGCTTCAAGCACGGTGATGTCGACCGTGACCTTGTTTGGCAGCAGCGCGCCGCGCCAGCGTCGGGGACGGAAGGCGCTGACCGGCGTCATGGCCAGCAGCGGCGCCTCCAGCGGCAGGATAGGGCCATGGGCGGAGAGATTATAGGCCGTGGAGCCCGCCGGCGTCGTTACCATCAGGCCATCGCAGATCAGCTCCGGCAGGCGGACCCGGCCGTCGATCTCGACCCTCAGCTTCGCCGTCTGATAGGATTGGCGAAACAGCGACACCTCGTTGATGGCGAGCGCGACACGGGAGCTGCCATCGGCATTGCGCGTGGTCATCTGCAGCGGATGGAATGCGTTTTCGACAGCCGCCTCGATGCGTTCGGCTAGGCAATCCGTTCGATAGTCATTCATCAGGAAGCCGATCGAACCGCGGTTCATACCATAGACGCACTTGCCGGAATTCATGGTGCTATGCAGCGTCTGCAGCATGAAGCCGTCGCCACCGAGTGCCACGACGACATCCGCACTCTCCTGCGGCGTCTGGCCGTAGAGGCGAATCAATTCTTGCTGCGCAGCCTGTGCCTCCGGCGCGGTGGAGGCGAGAAAGCAAACGGATTGAAGATTGCGTGACATGCAATGTCCTTTAAGTGGCCATACTAGGTAGTGTTATTCCTCTCCTGCGACAAGACGTTTCACTCGGACTGGTAAATCGCTGAAGCTGCGTATCGATCCCCAGCTTTAAGGTCGAACGAGTGATTTTCGCTTTACAGGATTTCAAAATCTGTTAGTTGGCATCCCCATATGCCCTTGTAGCTCAGTTGGTAGAGCACCTGATTTGTAATCAGGGGGTCGCGGGTTCGAACCCTGCCGGGGGCACCATAATCTTTTCAAGAACTTAATTCGTTATCTTAATTCATTGCTCTTAGAGTTGCGGGCGATGGGGTAACTCCTGGGGTAACGACGATCATGTTTTGATGCCGATTAAGCCGCTTTCAGGAAGCGCTTATCTCTTACAGAATCGCCGTCTAGGAGATCGAGCAAGGCAATTAGTTCGGTTCTCGATCTCGGCTCGGCGGAACCGATAGATCCCCGGATTACCCATTTGCCTTTGCTCGCGCCATCTTCTCCTTCCATCTAGCAAGAGATTCCGCTCTTGATAGGTTTGCTACTTCTTCCCCAACAAGCTTAGTGAACTCGTAGAGATCGTCTTCACAGCCCACATGGCATTTCAGACGGATCCAGGCACGGATTTCAATTTCGTCAGGATCATCTTTTTCAAGCACGGCCTCTTCGGCAGCGTCCACGACGGCCGCTTTGTAATTGCTCAGATAGTCCAGTAATACACTAACTTCATCACCAGCGGCATTGAGCTGATCATTCGAGTAAAACTTCGGCTGATTGATGATACCGCAGAGCGTTTCTGTGATGATCTCGACCGCATCGAAGAGTGCGTTAAGCTCTTTCATTTTCATCGCGCGCAGATTTGGTAGGTTGATGCGATGTGCATTATCGTCGCCAACAAGCTCATTCGCGCTAACCATGCGTGCAAAGTTAGCCGCGACCTTGACCTTGTCTTCCGCGACAGTGGTGTGGGAAGCATGTTCCGTGGTATTGCGAGCCTTAGCCATATCGAACTCTCCTATGTTCGTGGTGGTCAGGACCGGGCCAGAGCTCCAACTCTTGCCTAGTCCGCATATTTCGTATATGCTGTATATTGGTTATCGTCAATAAGGCATATGCGAAATATTCAAAATGGGTCGTCCTCCGGAATTTCCATTCAAGAAACTCGTCGGCTTTGATCAAGAGATGCTTGATGCGCTGGATGCGTACCGGGCGTCAGTGAAGCCGATCCCCAACCAATCAGAAGCGATCCGGTCTATTCTACGGGACTGGCTTGCGAGCAATGGATTCCTAAAGTCGTCGTAAAGGCTTGGCTTCCGGCGGCTGGATGATTTGAATCACTGCCCGTTATGGGACGCAGCGCTTGCATTTGTTAGATAGTCACGGCAATCTCCGCGCGCATGAGAGCGGGGGCAGTCATGACCTTCAAATTTATACCTAACCCGCAAGGGAATGGCATGACTGATGACGCATATATCGTCAGGGTGCTGGAGTTCCAAAAGCATCACGAGGAGATGGTCCAGCAAAAGCTTGCGTTCTCAGTGATAGGGCTTTTTGCCCTGTTTCTTTTGGTTGTCATTTTATCGAAATACAGGCAGATCGGTCGCGCTGCCTCAGAAGGATTTCTGAATTCGGCGGCCGCAATCATCCGAGCCAAGAGGAACGCGTCGCAAAAGCTCGATGCCGTGAAGGCGAAGATCAACGAGCGCGTTGACGATCCTTAAATTTGCGGGAGGTGACCTTCTGCTCCACCGGAAGGACGATCGGCGCGTCTGGGGCTATCTGAGGGCTGACGGTGAAGCCGTGACGACGTTCCTCAAGCTGACGTCGCCGGCGGAGGCGATCTGCCATGATGGCGGCCGATCTGACTTCATCTCGCGAGGCACCATATTTCCGGCGCACAGTCCCGATCTGGACGTCGGTGAGGAACCGAAACCGGCTGCGGGCCAATTCCTCAGCTATCGCTTGGATCATTAGCGCTTACCGGTGAGTGCCTGGATAATATCGAAATGCGACTGTCCGTATTGCTTCCGCCGCTGATCGTATTGGTGCTCCAGGCTCTTCGCCCATGAGGTGTTATGCAGCGCGTTCAGGATAAGCGTGTCGAGCGCCGGCCGCACGTAGCTGAGATTGATGTAAGGCGTGTTCTGCAAAATGATGTTCAGAAGATCGCCGGCCGTCGTCACCGGCTTTCCATTGAAAACTTGGTCACGGGCCTTGAGTGGCAGATTGATGATATCGGATAACGTGCCGATCGCCGGCCCGGAGAACGTCTCCAGCGCGCCGCAGTGGAAGGTCGGAAGCTTATTCATCGGCTGTCTCCAGATTTGCGCTTTGGATGAGGGCATCGAGATCGACAGGGCGCCAGTCCGGCCCTACGGGTGCCGTGGCTTCCGATTCGCAAAAAAAAGGCGACATGAGATCGAGCTGGGCGGTGAGGATCGCCTTTGCATCTTCCGGCACGTCGTCCATCCGCGGAGCCTCGCTAACCGTGTCGGTAATGCTGTGCATCGCCAGCAGGCTAGCCGACGGCACTGCGAAGACAACAGGCGGGTTCAATTGGCCCAGCAGGAAAACTGTCTCGCCGGCGGCGGTCGCGGTTTTGCCGAGGTAGAGTTTTATGACGCCGAGGCTACCGCTCGTCTCAAGCATCCCATTCAATTCCCGAAAAGGGCCACGCGCCTCTAGAACAACAGCAACGATTTGGCCTGGCCGAATTTCGGTTGCCGCATCGGCCTGCAGTGTCGCTCCCTCCGGTATTAGGTCGCCCATGCATCGGCCAACGGCGAAGATATCATAAGTGATTGCTGCTAGAGCTGCCATTATCTCATCTCCTGAATTTGATCGATCTGCGCCTGAAGTGATTTCAGCATTGCCACCATGTTGGCGATAACCTCTGCCGTGGAGGCCTGCATAGTCTGGTAGATCGGGTTTCCGTCATCGTCGACCGAGCCGGCTTCTCCGGTGACTGAGAGGGGTGATACAGCCTGGAATTCGTCGGCAACAAAGCCGGCCGTGGCAACACCGTTCATAGTGAACGTGCGGGGCTTCAGGGCATCGATGAAGGCGCTCGCCGCATCCGCATCGAGATCGGCGATATCTTCCTTGAGGCGGCGGTCGGACGTGGTGTTGTACGTGGTTGTCGTTGAGTTCACCCCGATCGAGCCTACGATGCTGGCGTTATAGCCGAACTTCGCCACCGACGTTCCGGTGGTCGTGCCGAGATGTAGACATTCGCTGGCAGCAACGAAGGCGCTGACCAGGCCCGCGGAATTCACGGTAACGCCGGCCGACTGCAGGAAAGCCGGATCGGCGGTATTGCCGCCTGTCCGGAACGCGGCGCCCGTCGTCACAGTGCCGATTCCCTTTGGCGTAAGCTTCAGATCGATATTGGTATCTGAACCCACTGCGCGGAGTTGTGGAGGAGAACTCGCCGCGGCCGGGATGGCATCGAGATTGTTGACCGAGATCCCGGCAACATTCGTTATCGAGAAGCCCTTGCCGGATGTAGTGCCAAACGTCTGACCACCGTCATTGAAGAACGTGTACGCGCAGTAGTTGGAGCGATCACCAAAATTCTGACCATAGTAGATCGGATAGCTGCTTGCATTCGTGACGGGGTTCACGCCCGCCGTGGTGAGATCGGCGGGGTTATCGATGAACGTATTGCCAGCGAACACCGTGCCCTGAACCGTCGACTGGTTATTCAGTGCCTTATACTGATGGTAGAAAACGTTTCCTGTGATCGTGTTACCGATCGGCGGCGAGAAGCCATCGTTGCCAGCATAAACGTTCACACAGATCGTCTGGTACGTACCGGCCGTATTGTCGGCGCAGTAGAAGTAGTTCCCGGTGACCTGATTGCCGTAGCCATTGAGGCGCACATACTGAGCGGACATCGACCCGGAGCCCAGGACATTCGAAGCCCAGAACATCAGGCAACCGGATATCGTGCCCATGGTCTCTTCATGGGTGGAACCCATGGCCGAGCCGAGATCGATGCCGACGTGGTAGAAATACAGATCGACATCCAGGCAGCATGTGTCGTTCGATGGCGAAATGACGGTGCTGTAGTCGATGCAGTTATAGCACTCGATATAATCGCCGCCGTAGACGCGATTGCTCTCGCTCTGCCCGGTGCCGTAGATTCCATACTTGCGGATGCAGGCCTGGCAGTTCTCGAAGACGACGTCCGTGCCGGCGTTCGAATAATAAGCGCAAGTTTCCGCCGGGAAGGGGGCGCCCGTCGCGAGTTCATTGTTGTCGCCCCAGGCAAGGCAATTCTTGAAGTGGATGCCGTCGCCGTTGGTGATTTTGAAGTCGTTCAGCCAGCCACCGACACCAGAGGCGAAATTCGTCCACCGACCATAGCCCATAGAGGAGATTGCCTCGACGGACCTCGTCACAACGCCATCGGTGACTGTAGTGGCAGTCGTGTTATTGTACGCAAAGCCAATCTTCGTGTTTACTTGATCGGTCAGGTTGACGAAATCCGCTATCTTCAGGGTGGCCCAGCGAAACGCCTGCGTCAGAGTGAAGCCATCGCAATTCGCATTGAGGAATCCGCTTCCAGATCCAACGCCTTCCATCTGGAAACTGTCGCTTGTGAAGGCCAGAAGTGAGGTTTTCTTATAGATCTTGCTGAGCTTCAACGTCGGCAGCACCATAAGGTTGGCGACGGCGGCGAAAACGAGAAGCGCCGTGGTGTCATTCGTGACCGCATCGCCGACGGCGCCAAACCATTCAGGGCGCAGAATGCCATTCGTCACTCGGACCCATGCGCCGGCAGTAGCGGCGATCGCATTGGCTTTGACAAACACGCCGCCGAGCGTATCGGTAGAGATCTGGGAAGAATAGTCCCCGGTTCTCCACACGAAGTTTCCCTCCATGGCGGATTGCTTGAGATAGGCACTTGTTGAAAGGGTCGTATCGAGAGCTTTAAGCGCCGTCAGGCTAGCAACGAAAGTAGCGGAAACAGCAGCTGCCGCAGCAGCAGAGGCGGCAGCAGCAGCCGCAGCAGCTTCAGCGGCCGCCTTTGCGGCCTCAGCGGCGGCCGAGTCCGTGAGGTGGATCAATTCGAATTGGATATCACTCGTACCGACCACAACGGGATCGGTCGTCACCAAGGCGTAAACCACATAGTCATCGAGGTCGCTGTTGACGACGAGTACCTGGGTCCCTGTCACCACGTCTCGCGTCTTGTTGAAATCCTTCGATCGACGCCATTGGCCGGTATCGGCGACATAGATTCCGTTTTCGTAGCCGACAGTTTGGTTCTTGACTAAGACGCGGTCGCCCGTCACGACAGCTATACCGTCGATCGTCTGCTCGCCATAGAGCGCGATATTCGCCGTGGTTGCCACACGACATGGCCCCTTTACCGCGACGCTTGAAGAGAGCCCGTCTGTGCGGTCGATCTGAATGGAGGTCATTGCGTCACTTTCCTGTGGCGATGAATTTGAGGATTCTGGATTGTGATCTTGTGGGAAGACGCTCGAACCAGCCGACAAAGATCCGCATGCCATCGTTTCCGATCCGAGCCTTCAGGTAGTTCATGCGCATCCAGATGATGTAGATGTTCTCCCGGGCCATGGAGCCCCATTCGGCAGCCAGGTTTCGGCCGACCTCGCCGCCGGCTGTGAACTTGGCAAAATCCTCATCCGATACGGGAGTGGAGAAAGTCGGCAGACCAATCACGATCTGTTCGTAAAGCCCGTAGCGAACGGGCTCCGGAAGATCATTGTCGAAACGGGCCATAAATGCCCGCTGATCGCGCTCGCTACCCAAATCGGCCATCATGCCGGCAACTGCACTCTGAACGCGCTGGATGTGCGTTTTGAATCCGCCCATGCGTTCCAGTCCATAGACGAATTTCTCGCCTTCTGATGTTGCAAGCATCTGAGAGCGGCTTTCTTCAACTGGCAGGGCCTCTATAGGCGCATCTGAAATGGAGCTGCCTACACCCACGCCGGCACGTAAATCATCCCCGGCCACTTGTAGGCTCTGATCTGAAATCACCAATTCGTTCGACATAGGTCATCTCCGTTGCAGAAAGGCCGCCTCCACCTGAGGCGAGTGGAGGCGGCCATGGCGATCAGGCTCGGCGAGGGTACATGTTTGTGAGCGCCCGCTCTGCCAAAGTGGCATTTGCGAAGGCTTGCGAGACGGCAACGCCGTCCCTGATACGCTCCACGCGGTATCCAACACCGGTCCAGACCACGCGGTAATTTTCATCGCTGAACAGCTTCTCGGTGCGCTGGCTGAGCGTCGTAAGTCTGGGTTTTGCTAGGGTGACGCCCATATGTCCGGCCTGCTCGACGTAGGCTTCCGCCATCCACGTCTCATCGAAGGACATCATGATCAGGCGATCGAGCTTGCGGACAGCAACAGAGGAGCTCTTCTGCACCTTCTCCCAGATTTCTGGTTCCTTCAGGTCGTCGGCGATCAATCCGGTCGGCAGGCGAACGAACAGTTCGCGGAAGATGAAACCGTCGTAATTCATCTTCACATTGGCCGGATTGATCCGGAGCAGCTTGCGCATTTCAGGGGAGGCGATATCGCTCATTGGGTGGTTTCCTTCGGATTGAGGATTCGGGCGATTTCGAAGCCGATCTTCTCGGCGTCTGAGTCGTGCCAGCTATCGATCAGCTTGGTACCGTCAGACAGGATCGGTCCGCGGGCATCTGGGATGGAGATCTTGCCAAGCGACTTGCCGCACACCGGCCCCAGGATGGCCGCCACGCGCAAACCGGCCCTGAGGCGCACCGCGTAGTCATCCAGCATCATCGGCGCATGATGACCCAATGCGAGGGCAATACGCGTCGTCTCCTTGCTGGTGGACAGCAGAACCTCGATGGCAGAAGCGAGCTTATAGGTGGCAAGCTCAGCCTCTATGATGGCCTTGGAGCGCCGATCGAGAGTTTCTTCCATCTGAGCCCGTAAAGCAGCCATACGGGCTTCCACAGCTGCCCTATGATCTTCACGGTGCCGGCGCTCTGCCTCCACCTCTGCAGCTTCGATAGCGTCTAGCTCTGCCTCCGCAAGGGTGATCATGCGATTGTCGAATGGTTTCCCGTCGAGCAACGCAACGCCGCGTTCGCGCCTCAGCCGTTCCAGCTTCACATGGGCTTCGTTCTTGCGAGTCGTCCAGTCTGGGATGTGGTCGGTGGCTATTTGAGCCTGCATGTAGCGTGCTTCCCGTTACCCGAAGGATACCCGCAGCAAATCACGTGCTCGGGAAAGCACCTTAACATACTGTTTTATAGCAATAAATATTATAGCTACCCGCTGATCATATATCAGGAGCTATCTTATTCTATCGGCCGGAAAGAAAATTCTTGATGATGTACGGTTTTGGCAGGTTGCGCCGTTCAACATTCTTCAACAGGTGGCGTCCTGGTCAGCATCGGTCAACAGGACTTACTATTGCCGACCGCTTTTTTGCGGCTTCGGAAAATTCATCGCGCGTTGAGACTTCGGAAAAGTCTTCATGCCGCTCCAAGCGGATCATTGCGGCCGGCTTCGCACGCGTAAGGGCTGCCGAAAACTCGATGTTGGCGCCCAAAGCGATTGTCATGAAGATCGGCCACGGACCCCCGGCCATCGGCAGAGGGCAGGTCGCTGCTTGGGAAAAGCACGTTGCTCATGCTGTACCTCGCGGATCATTGCCGCTGGCGATGCGCGCGAAGCATTGGCGGATCATCTCGTGCTGGACCGCCTGCCAGAAGGCGCCAAGTTGTTCGTCTCGCTCATGCGCAGGGATACCGATGCGATCGAGTTGCCGGACGATGGCTTCGGTCACCTGCAGGCGGTAATGATCAGCCTGGCGGTCGTCGGCTTCGTCAAGAATCTTTGCAGCGACGTCGCGGACATTGCCGACGTCGCGAGCAGCTGGAAAGGCAATCGTGGCAGCGGTCATGCGACGTTCCTCTTGAGCTGGATAGGATCGCCACCGCCTTTAGGGCGCGGAATATTGTAGATGGTTTCGATCGCCGCTTTCCGGATTAGAGCCGGCATGACATCGATCACATTCGATGGCTTGGCATCGGCCCACACGAACAACGAAAGCTGATCCGGATGGACTTTCCTCATACTACACCTCGAGCTTCGAACTTCCAGCTTTCGACATCGCAAGGATAAAGCATGCCTCGCATGTGGCGCTGCAATGCTTGTTCGATAAATTGGGCTGGAACGCCGACCCTTACCAAGAACGTCCGACCGTCCTCGAGGCTCTTCGGCGGATCGTAAGGAAACTCCTGATCGTCGTTTTCTTGCGCGTGCGTATACGTATCCTTTTTATCTTCAGAGCTAAGTGATCCTTTCCCTTGTCCTAGGTCTTTATCCTGTTCCTTTTCCTTATCCTTGCTTCGAAGGGGCTCCGAAGGGGCTTGGGTAGCCCCTAGCAAGGCTCTTTCAAATTCTTCAAGAATCGGCTGATCTTTAAGATGAAAAAGATCGCGGTAATGTCGGTAAAAGCTCAACGTAATCGGGCATATAGGCAAAGCTGCGAGCTGTTTCGCGACGCTTGAAACCTTGTTGTCCTTCGGGCTTAGGCGAGGTGCGACCTGCGTCGCCGCCATCTCGTGCACCCAGATGATTTCCGTCTCTTCATCGTAGGAGGCGATACCGGCTTCAATTACCCTTCGAAGCCCCTTCGAAGCCCCTTGGTAAGCCCCTTCCGATGAGCCCCAGATCTCGTGGGCGAGGTAGATCATCGGCAACGGATAAATGCCGATCATGGTCGAGTGCGGACCAGTCGTTAGATGGTAATGGACCGCTATGGCGTCGACATCACCTCGAAGTTTTTTCAGATCAGTTTGCCAGACCGATGGCGGTATGGTGGCGAAGTTCCTCAAGACATAGCCCTCCGGACAATCCGATACTTGTGCGACAACGCCGCGGCCTGGGTTGCCTCTAGGGCACCGAGATGGAACCGCTTGCGCAGCTCGGGGATGATCGGTTGCGGCGCTGGGTCTTGTTCGGAAAGCCACATGGCCGCCTTTACGACGGCCTCGCTATGCTGGTGATCGTGTCCTATCATGCCGACACCTTGGCGCGTTCGCGCTCCCAAGCCGTCAGATCTTCCTCCCTAAAGTACTTCCGTCGACCCACGACCATCGGCTTCGGAAAATTGAGCAGGGGATTTTGCTCCCAACGCCACATGGTCATTTCGCTGATTTGGTATCGTTCTTTGACCTGGGGACGGGTTAAGTAAGCCTGCATTAAAACCTCCATCAGTTCCATCAGTGATGGATATTGATAACATAGGAATATATCCGTTACAACAGAGACTGATGGAAGTTCCACATATTGCGGAACCGATGGAAGCCGTGCATAAGGCGCAAAAGGGGACTGCGATGGCGGACGAGCTGAAGACAATTAAATTCCAGATGATGCTGTCCGAAACAGAAGCCGGTCAGATAGACGACTGGGGTTTTGCCAGAAAGATAAGATCCAGAGCCGAGGCTATTCGTAGGTTGTGTCAGATCGGCATGAAGGCGAACGATGCCGTCGTGCCTTTGACTGAAGCTACGATCGAGGCGCTTGCGTCCGCTCGAGCCTTAAAAAACAACGCCGCGGCATCGCTTCAAGCGCTTCGGGAGACCAACCCTGATTTGTCAACGGAGTTAGAGAGGTCATTTGTCGAACTTCTTTCCACCGTCCTAAGCGTTGGCCAGGAAGTCGCCTTGTTTGTATCGAAGGTGGATAAATTGACAACGGCCGAGGATCTAATGGCGGTCTTGGAAGAGACGCAAAAGGCGATCAAGATCCAAGTCAAGCCTTCTTCAGCGGGATGATGTTCGTTCCTGATCTATCTTCCACGATGGTAGCGACAAGATTGGCCCATGCATTCAAAGCGCGCCGCTTCTCGTCGGCATACTCATATCGGTTGTAGACCTTCGCCACACCCTTGATGGTCCCGCTCTTGTGATTGAGCACGGCCTCGACTACGTGTACCGGGAAACCGAGCGACGCCATGCCTGAGGCCGCTGTGCGCCGCAGATCGTGAAAACGCCACGGCTGCAGTATGACGGCCTCCGCGTCTTCGCCGCGCTCCTTTGCCTCACTCTGGGCGATTGTGAGCATTTCGCGATCAAGCTGGAGCTTCGCCTTCGAGAAGCCTGAGATTGATGTCTCGCCGTTTGTCGTGAATAGGAACTTGCTGTTCTCGATCACCGGCATCTTCGAAATGATGGTCACGGCATCGTCGACGAGCGGCACCGTGTGGCCGTTCTTATTCTTTGCCCGCTCTTTCGGGATGATCCACTCGGACGGATTATCGTGAAGATGAAACTCCGAGCGATGGCCGGCAGAGACCTCTTCCCGTCGCTGCGCTGTCAGGATGAGCAGTTTCGTCATCGTGCCAAAGGGCCACCCAATCTTGTCCGCTGCCTTCCAGACGAGCCGCAATTCATTATTCGCTAGAACTCGATCCCGGCTCGTCTCGGCTGCCGGCGCCTTTACGTTCACTACGGGCGAAGTCTGCACGACGTCACGCTCTAAAGCCCAATTGAAGAACTTTCGAAGCAACGAAAGCACACGGTTCGCCATGACGGGTGCGCCGCGGTCGGCAATGTCATCGAGGAGGGAGATGACTTCACGCCTAGTAATGGTCTGGATCTGTCGCCCCTTCCATCGTGGCTTGATCTCGCTCTCGATGATGCGTTTGCTCTCCTTGGCCGAGCTATCCCGGTTCTTCGCTTCTACGTGCCGGGTAACGAAATCGTTGAGCACATTCTCAATGAGGTTCTGATCAGCCGTCCTGGCGTGCTTGGCAAACTTCTTCTCGCTGGCCGGGTCTCTGCCCTCGGAGACGGCCCTCAGCGCCGCGCCAGCGGCCTTGCGCGCCTCTGACAGCCCATAGGCAGGATAGGGGCCAATCGTGTGCTTCTTCGGCTTCCCATCGAAACGGTATCGCACCGCCCAGCTTATGGAAGGCGGCAGCTCTTTCCCGTCGCGAACCTTTTTAGGCTGCAGAATGAGGTAGAGACCAGGCATGCCGCCGTCCGGAATCTCCTTGCGGGATGCCTCTGGCTTGAGTGCTTCGATGGACTTAACAGTTAGGGCTTTCGCCATGATCTCGCCTCGGGTAACGCGCGGGTAACGAGTTGGCGCGATAATCTACGGTAGCTTCTGATATTATCAGTGCTTCACACGTCCGGCGCAAGCCTTATATCCAGGGGGATTTGTTGGTATGTTGTGATATGTGGCGATAGATGCCCCAGGGTAACGACCCTCTAATTTGTAATCAGGGGGTCGCGGGTTCGAACCCTGCCGGGGGCACCAGATTTTTCCAAGACTTGGTTGCCTTGTTGATCGCTGGTATGGAAAATCGGTGGCGACAAGATAATTTATGGATGCCGAAATCTTCAGCATGTCGGCGAAGTCGTCAACGCAACATCCCGTCCCTGGAAACATATGACCAGCAAGCCCAAGAAGCCCAAGCTAGAGCATTCCGAACTTTCAGGTGAATTCACCGATGACGGTGTAACCGTCTTGGTGGATATCTTTCGTCCGGCCGGCACCAATGCCGATTGGCGGATGGAAGTCATTACGCCGGAAGAGGATCTGATCGAATGGGAAGAGCCCTTTGCGACCGATCGCGAGGCGTTCGACGAATTCCTGGCGACGATCGCGCGCGACGGCATCAGATCGTTCTTCGACGACGCGGATCCCGTGATTCACTGAGCCTGTCGACACGTCTTGGCGAGTTGCATCAAATAGCCCTTCAGTTCTGCATGCATGCATTTGCCTGCATGCCCGGAATCGTAGGCGCATTTACAATGTCCAAAATAGGCATAGACTTCATCCGTCAATGGCGGGGAGGATACGTTCATGCGCGAGATATCGCGGCATGTCGCCTTGGGATTGCCGCTTGTCGTGATCACGGCGATCATAGGCGCACCAGCATTAGCCGGTGAAAACTGCTACTGTAAAAATACGGATGGAAAGCAGCATGCGGTCGGCGAGGTCGCTTGCATGACCGTCGGTGACCGGAGCTATCTCGCGCAATGCGAGATGAACCTCAATGTCACCTCCTGGGCGAAGCTGCAGGACGGATGCCCGGTCACCGAGAGAGTGCTTTGGCGCCAATCGGCCTGGCACCCGGCGCCGATGATCGTGCGATGAGCATTGGGGACTTGATTTTGCGCTGGTGGTGAGCGTGCTTCGATATGCTTCAGCCGCCTTATTTGCGGACCAGCAGGAGCGGTTCGCCTTCCTCTTCTTCGGACTTCTGGAAACTGCCATCGGGCTTCATGTCGAAGGAGAGCGAGGAGCCATCGCTGCCCAGCATCACCAGCCCGAAACCTTCGGCCGCCCAGAGTGAAAGCTTGAGCTCGCCGATCTCGGCGATGCAGTTTCCGCTTGGTGACATTTTGGCGGTGCCGTCCTGATCCTTGTCGGTGGTCAGCGTGATATCGCAGACCGGCTTTCCATCCAGCTGCTGGATGCGCCATGCGCCGGCAAGACTTGCGACCGTCGGCACGTGATCGACATCGCCCAGCGCCGGCAACAGCCATTTAGGATCGCCTCCTTCGCTTTCCCACGGGGAGCCTTCCTCCTGCTGGAAGCGCATCAACGGCTTGCCCTCGGCATCGGCAATGGCGAGAGCACCGTCGTCCGTGAAGTTCCAGGCGCGGGCTTTGGCGAGAGCGGGCAGGGGTGTCGCGCAGCCATCGGCACCGGTGATTTCGTGACCGCCAGGGACTGCGTTCGTCCCGAAGGTGAGACGGCAGCCCTTGGCGCCGCTTTCAGGCGCGACCAGCCAGGTACCGGTTTGTGCCTGAACGACTTCGTCGTCGGCGGCTGGAGCGGGCTGGGCCACTGTCAAAGCAAGGGTGGCGGAAACCGCCGCTAGACCGAAAGCACGGATCAAGGCAAATTCTCCCAACATGCCGCGGCTGCCAGGGGCGCCGCTAGAGCCGGATGATTTTAGGTCGATTCGACCTAAAATCTGAATCCGCTCTAGGATCAAAGAAGTAGAGTATGATGTCGTCCGAAAACCGCTCACACTTTTCGGCATCATGCTCTATGATTTGAGATAGGATCGCGTCGCATATAGCGCGATCGCGGCTGCGTTCGAGACATTGAGCGATTTGATGGCGCCCGGCATGTCGAGCCGAGCCAGTGCAGTCACCGTTTCCCGGGTCTTCTGGCGTAGCCCCTTGCCCTCTGAACCGAGAACGAGCGCGATCTTGTCGCCGGTGAATGTGCCTTCCAGCGGCGTCGGCCCTTCCGAATCAAGGCCGATCGTCGTGAAGCCGAGCCGATGCAGTTCCTCGAGCGCGTCCGCGAGATTGGTGATCTGTATATAAGGTATGAGCTCGAGCGCGCCGGAGGCCGATTTGGCGAGCACGCCTGATTCGGTCGGGCTGTGGCGCTGCGTCGTGATCACGGCGCCAGCATCGAAGGCCACGGCCGAGCGCATGATGGCGCCGACATTGTGCGGATCCGTCACCTGATCGAGAACGAGCAGCAGCGGGCTGTTCTTCAGCGCCTCGAGGCGACGCACGGGCAGGGGCCGCGTTTCCAGCATGACCCCCTGATGGATGGCCTCTGGCCCCAGCACCTTGTCGATATCCTGTGGCGAGACGATCTCGACGGGAATGCCAAGTGCGTCAGCCGGGCCGATTTCCAGCCGCACAAGCGCATTCTGCGTCGTCGACAGCTTGATGTTCTTGCGCTCGGGATTGCCGAGAGCGGCGCGAACCGTGTGCAGTCCATAGAGAAAGACCTGATCGGGCGCGATCGCCGGCGGTTTCCAGTCGTCCGCACCGGCCCGCTTTCGCTTCTGCGGCGCCGGCGTCGGGATTTCGCCACGCTCACGCTTGGCGTCGCGATGCGCGCGCCGCAGGGTGGCGTAATGCGTGTCCTTGGCCGATTTGTCGTCGGCGGTGTTTTCAGGGCCGGAATGGCCGGATGTTTTGTCTTTGCTCATGCGGCTTTATAACCAGCGCCTTCCGGGGCGCATAGCCCTCTTTCGGCCGCGAGCTTTTCCCACAGGCTGAATTTTTCGTCATTTTTGCCAATTCCTTGTGTTGACAGACGGAAATCGTCCGGTCATATACGCGGCGCAGATGACGGCGGCGACGCCAACATCGAGCAACTTGGTCGCAAGATCCAGTCGGAATACTGGAGGGATGCCCGAGTGGTTAAAGGGGACGGACTGTAAATCCGTTGGCTCAGCCTACGTTGGTTCAAATCCAACTCCCTCCACCATTCCGGACCGGATCTTGACCACCCGCGCGGGTATAGCTCAATGGTAGAGCAGCAGCCTTCCAAGCTGAATACGCGGGTTCGATTCCCGCTACCCGCTCCATGTTTCCCGAGTTTTAAGTAATCTGAACAGGCGCTTCTCAGTCGGTGCTTCGCTGAAATCTGCAGAGGCTCTTTATAGATGACGAGGAGCTTGCTGCGCGTGAAGCGCGCCTCCTCCTTCGCATTCGAAGAAAAGCGGAAACGCTCTGGGTAGGCGGTGCCATCCCGCCGAGCTTAGCGGATTTCGCCGGCAAGCTGTCGCAGCAGGCCGGCGAGCTGTACCTCGTCCACCGGCTCGAAAAATTCCGCGTCGGCGGTCTCGATGACGACGATGGCGCGCTGTGCCGCCGCCGCCCCGGCTGCGGTAACGCGTATCACCTTGGCTCGGGAATCGTGCGGGTCGGTCTCCCGTGCGATCAATCCTTTTGCCTCGAGCCGGGTAACGACGTCAGACGTCATCTTTACCTCGGTGCCCGCCTGAGCGGCGAGTTGCACCTGGTTGGGTGGCTGACCATCGCGGCCGAGCCACATGGCCGAGGCCAATAGCACGAACTGGACATGTGTCAGGTCCAGCGGAGCCAGCGCCGCCGTCATGACACGCTGCCAGCGCATGGTGGTTCGCCACAGCAACAATCCCGGACTCTCCGAAGGGCCGCCCTTGAAGCGGGTGTTGAGTTTCTGCTCTTCAGCCAAGGTTCGCAAACTCCTGCGCCTGCTCGAATAACTTGGCCATCGATGTATCGAAATCCCCGCTGATCTGCGGCCCAAGTTCCGGTCCGACCTCGGCGGCGGAGGGGCCGGAAATCTCAAGCCGATGTGTCACTTGTGTGCCATCCGCGATTGGCACCAACGTATGCCGGAACAACAGTTTCGTATCGCCGAACGAGGTCTCGTCGGCATAGGTCACATTGTCGATAACGTCGACGATGGTTGCTTCAAATGTGTCCTGCCCGACGGGTGTGACAGAGACCCGAGAGCCTTTGGCGAATGGCCCATGCAGCACGAATGTATCGGCGCCCTCGTAAGTAAGGCGACCTTCGTGCAGCGCCTTGAGCGCGGCCCAGATTGCCTGCGCCGAAAGGGGGGAAACGGCGGTATACTCGTTGATCCACATGGCTTTCGCTCCATCCATCTCTTTCGATCAATCATTTGATCCGTGAACAGATTATCTGTGCGCAGATAATATTGCAAGAGGAATTTTTCGCCAAGCCCGTTTCAAGCCGCTTGACGGCATGCGGACAATGCTTTCGCAAGGCTTCGACCGGAACGTTCAGAACTTCACTGATCTCACGAAGCTGGCCGTTGGGTGCGGTTGCACTTGAATTGCCGCCTGTCGCTGGGCAAAGGTGGATACTCATCCGCCTTTGCATATTTGACATGAAGGGTTGCTTATATTCTCGCGAGCGATAGATATTGCTCTGGCAACCGAAACGGGAGAGCGGAAATGGGTATCTTCGATAAGATCAAGGGTGCAATCTGGGGGCAGGCAAAGGCTGCGGAGGCCGCTCCGGCCCCGACGCAGAGCACGGCGGCGACCGCCAATCCTGCGCCTGCGCCTGCGCCGACACCGGCTCCTTCAGCGACCACGGCAGCAACTTCGCCCGCGACCAGTGCGCCGTCCGCTCCTGTGGATATCGCCTCGATCCTCGACGCTGCCGTCAAGAAGAGCGGCCAGAAGCTGGATTGGAAACATTCGATCGTCGATCTCATGAAGGCGCTCGGCATGGATGCGAGCCTTTCGGAGCGCAAGGAATTGGCGCAGGAACTCGGTTATACCGGCGATGCCGGCGATTCCGCCAAGATGAACATGTTCCTGCACAAGGCGCTTCTGAAGAAACTCGCCGACAATGGCGGCAAGGTGCCAGCTGATCTTCTTGACTGACCACGCCAAGTCCCGGTCCGCTCGTATCTGCCGACGTGCCGGATCATGCATGGTGGCGGAGCGAATGTCGCCGCCTGATAGTCATGCGCCCTTTCCCGTCGGGAGAGGGCGCTTTCCGTTGATGGCCCTTCTCATGCGGATGGGCGGATCGCTCCCGCATCCGGCACTGGAATTCTCGTCTGTACTTCCCTATCTAAGCGTCTGAACCGGCAAATGCTTTTTTGTCTTTCCGGATCGGCCGTCGAACCTTGCGCGGCGAAGGAATGTTGGGGGCCGCAGATCATCCGTGGCCAACCAGGCTTCGCCCGGAATAGGCCCTGCAATTAAGTCTTGCGCAAATGCGATGAAAGCCTTAAACGGCGGCACTAAACCGGTTCGCCGGGGTCACTCATTACGTTCACAGGAAGCATTCAAATGGCAAAGAGTAAGTTTGAGCGCAATAAGCCGCACGTTAACATCGGGACGATCGGGCACGTTGACCACGGCAAGACGTCCTTGACGGCAGCGATCACGAAGTACTTCGGCGAGTTCAAGGCGTACGACCAGATCGACGCCGCACCGGAAGAAAAGGCACGCGGCATCACGATCTCGACGGCACACGTCGAGTACGAGACGCCTGCTCGCCACTATGCGCACGTCGACTGCCCCGGCCACGCCGACTATGTGAAGAACATGATCACCGGTGCCGCACAGATGGACGGCGCGATCCTGGTTTGCTCGGCTGCCGACGGCCCGATGCCGCAGACGCGCGAGCACATCCTGCTTGCCCGCCAGGTTGGCGTTCCGGCGATCGTGGTGTTCCTGAACAAGGTCGACCAGGTTGACGACGCTGAGCTTCTCGAGCTGGTCGAGCTTGAAGTTCGCGAGCTTCTGTCGTCCTACGACTTCCCGGGCGACGACATTCCGGTCGTCAAGGGTTCGGCGCTTGCCGCTCTTGAAGATTCGGACAAGAAGATCGGCGAAGACGCGATCCGCGAGCTGATGGCTCAGGTTGACGCCTACATCCCGACGCCAGAGCGTCCGATCGACCAGCCGTTCCTGATGCCGATCGAAGACGTGTTCTCGATCTCTGGCCGTGGTACGGTTGTGACGGGCCGCGTCGAGCGCGGTATCGTCAAGGTTGGCGAAGAAGTCGAGATCGTCGGCATCCGCCCGACGTCGAAGACGACGGTGACCGGCGTTGAAATGTTCCGCAAGCTGCTCGATCAGGGCCAGGCAGGCGACAACATCGGCGCGCTGGTTCGTGGTGTGAACCGTGACGGCGTCGAGCGTGGCCAGATCCTGTGCAAGCCTGGCTCTGTCAAGCCGCACAAGAAGTTCATGGCCGAAGCCTACATCCTGACGAAGGAAGAAGGTGGCCGTCATACGCCGTTCTTCACGAACTACCGTCCGCAGTTCTACTTCCGCACGACGGATGTGACCGGCATCGTGACGCTTCCGGAAGGCACGGAAATGGTTATGCCTGGCGACAACGTCACCGTTGCCGTTGAGCTGATCGTTCCGATCGCGATGGAAGAAAAGCTTCGCTTCGCCATCCGCGAAGGCGGCCGTACCGTCGGCGCAGGCATCGTCGCCTCCATCGTCGAGTAATCTTCGGATTATTCCTTTATAAAGAGGCCCTGCTGGAAACAGCGGGGCCTTTTCTTATTGGGAGGTGTTGCATGAGCCTGATCATTCTGACCGGTGCTTCGGGCTCGGGAAAGACCGCGATCGCGCAGGCGATCGCCAGGGACCATGCGTCTACCTTAGCCGTCTATCATTTCGACAGTATCGGCGTGCCGTCGCTTGCCGCCATGATCCGCGATCATGGTTCGCCCGAGGGCTGGCAGCGGGACAAGACCGTGGAATGGCTGGCACAGCTTGCGCCACAGGTGCGGAAGGCCAGGGCCGTTCTCTTCGAAGGGCAGATGCGGCCATCCTTCATCAAGGAGGCAGCGGCCGCCGCCGACATCGACGACTATCGCCTGTTGCTGATCGATTGCGACGACGCAACGCGCACCCATCGCCTAGCAGTCGAGCGAGACCAGCCGGAGCTTGCCGACGCGAATATGATGAACTGGGCGGCCTATCTGCGTCGCGAAGCCCAGGCAAATGGCTGCGAGATCCTCGACACGAGCCGTCTCTCGATCGAGCAGAGCGTGGATGCGGTGCTGAAACATCTGTTCCGGTAGTCTTAAAACATATTATCGCCGGATGGTGATATGGCTCGCCGGCGTGAGTTCTGCTTTTGCACGACGCACGACATCCGCAACGAAATCGCTCTTGCCGGCGGTATAGTGACCCCAGTCGCCGTTAGCTTCCTTGGCAAGCCGGCCGCATCGATCCGATTATTTCGCCGGAAGAGCCTTCGCTCACCAAGGCTTGTCTTGCGAAATGAGCTCAAGGGCCTATTTATCGCTCGATTTTCCAAGGAGGAGATTTTCATGAAGAAACGTATTTTGTTCACGGGCGGAAGCGGCAAGGCCGGACGTCACGCGGTTCCGTGGCTGGTGAATGCCGGCTACGAAGTCCACAATGTCGATCTCGTGCCGCTGAACAGCCCCGGCGTCACCAATCTGCAGGCTGATGTCACCGATGCGGGACAGGTATATGATGTCCTGACCATGCATCGCGATTTCCCGGATCTCGATCAGGGCAAGGGCGTGCAACCTTTCGATGCCGTCGTGCATTTCGCCGCCATACCGCGCATCCTGATTAAGCCCGACAACGAGACGTTCCGCATCAACACGATGAGCACCTACAATGTCATCGAGGCGGCCGCGAAGCTCGGCGTGAAGAAGATCATCATCGCCTCCAGCGAGACAACCTATGGCATCTGCTTTGCCGAAGGTCATCGCGATTTTCACCAGTTGCCGCTGGAGGAAGATTATGATGTCAATCCGATGGATTCCTATGGCCTGTCCAAGGTCGTGAACGAGAAGACGGCTCGGGCTTTCGCCGAGCGTTTCGGCATCGACATCTATGCGCTGCGCATCGGCAATGTCATCGAGCCTCATGAATATGAGCGGTTCCCCGAGTTTTTCGCCAACAGCGAAATCCGCAAGCGTATCGCCTGGAGCTATATCGACGCCCGCGACCTCGGCCAGATCGTCCATCTCTGCATCGGGAAGGATGGCCTCGGTTTCCAGGTGTTCAATGCCGCGAACGACACGATCTCGGCCAACACGCCATCGCGTGAGCTTGCCGCGAAGCACTTTCCGAACGTGCCTTTTACCCGCGACATCGGCGAGTATGAGGGCCTGTTGTCCAACCGCAAAATCCGCGAAGTGCTTGGCTTCAAGGAAGAGCATAACTGGCGTCGCTATGTGAACGTTTGAGGTGCTGCCTTTAAAGCGTTCCCGGCGCTCTCTCGCGGCGCTGGGCAGGGTGAGGGGCTGCTGCCGGCACTGCCTCTCCATTTGTTACGCAGCAAAACCAAAAATGCTTCCGCAAACACTCGACAAATATCCCCGTTTATTTAAGTAGGGTTGCGTTCGCGGCGCATCTCCTGGAGATTGTAGCCGAGGTGCGGTACGTCCGGCCCCTGTTTCGAACGAGCATCCTCGGCAAGAGCGCGCTAAGGGATGGGGTGGGCGCGGCCAGTGTCGCGACGAAAAATGGTTTGCCGGCTGACCTGCAAGCGTTCAGCCGCTTCGGAGGTATCATGAAGGATAATGTTGCACGTATTTTTGTCGGTTTCGATTCCAAGGAAGTCGTGGCCTATCACGTCCTGACCCAGAGCATCATCGAGCGCTCGTCGATCCCGGTGGTCTTCTCGCCGATCGTGCTCAACAATCTCGATGGCATCTTCACGCGTGAGCGCAATCCGCTGCAGTCGACCGAGTTTTCCTTCTCGCGCTTCCTCGTTCCCTATCTCAGCGACTATCAAGGCTGGAGCATCTTCATGGATTGCGACATGCTCGCCCGTGCCGATATCGCCGAACTCTGGGCATTGCGTGACGACCGCTATGCCGCCATGTGCGTGAAGCACGACTACCAGCCGAAGGTCGAAACCAAGTTCCTCGGCCAGACACAGACCAAATACGAGAAGAAGAACTGGTCGAGCATGATCCTGTTCAACAATGCCAAGTGCACGGCATTGACGAAGGACTTCGTCAACACGGCGACCGGCCTGCAGCTCCACCAGTTCAAGTGGCTGGATAGCGACGATCAGATCGGCGAAGTGCCGGTGACCTGGAACTATCTCGTCAACGAATACGACCGCCGCGAAGATGCCAAGCTGGTACACTTCACCGATGGCGGTCCCTATTTCGACGAATATCGCAACGACGACTATGCCGAGGAATGGTTCGCCATGCGCGACCGCATGCTGCACGTCCAGCAGAAGTGAACGATTTGGATCACAAGACGACGGGAAACATCGATGTCGGCATACCGGCTGCGGGTTCCGCGGCCGGCCTGAACAGCGCCGACGAGTGGCGGACCATTCTGGCCGGGTTTTCCCATATCGTCTTGGTCGCCAATAGCGACGCGGTAGATATCGCAAACCTGCAGGCGCAGTTTCCGGAGACTGCGCTCTTCGTCTTCTTCAACAAGGTCTACAAGGTTCTGGACCGCCCGTTTCATAGACATTCACTGCTGATCTCGCGCGGCCAGCCGCGCGGGGCAAACATCGTCTATCGCGGCGAGGTGGGCGAGGTCGTGAAATTCTTTCCGAAGGAATATTTCCTCGGCATCATGAATATCCGTCTGGGCTCGGAGGAGAGGCTCAATCCGGCCGCGGATTTCCAGGGTGCTCCGACCGGTCATCTCGATCTGGTCGGCTTCTGTTCCGATTTCTATACGGAAGGCAAGACGCCGACGAGCGGCTTTGCCCTGGCGCTCTGGCTCAGCGATCTGAAGCTGCCCGGCGCGATCGTGCTCGCCGGTTTCTCGGCCAGGCGCAGTCAGAAGTGGAGGGTGGTTTCCGTTCATGATTGGACCTTCGAGCAGACCTTCCTGCGCCTGTTTGCCCGGCTCGGAAAGATCACCATCCATGGCGGCGTTGCACTGAGCCCCTATATCCGGCTTGCCCAGCGCTTCACCGAACTGCCGCCGGCCGAAATTTCGCTGGCAGCCGCGGACGTGCTGTCGGAACGGCTCGGCAATACGGATGCCGAAGTGGACAAGCTGATCTCTCTGACGAATGTGATTCGCTCCACGGACAATTTCCTGCGCCGGCTCAGGCCGAAATTCCTCAAGCGCAAGCCGAAGGGCTCTTCCGGAGAATAGCGAAACCGGAAGCGCCGTTTCAGCGGCTTCCCCTTCGCGGTACGTCCGGCGGTGCGGACGTGCTCTGCGCGAAGCTGCGGGTTCGATTGGGAAAAAACAAAAAACGCTCTTGCCAATCGTTTCGTCCCGCCTTAAAGGGAGCGCCATGTCTTCGAACTGCTCGGGCGGTCCACCGCTTGAAGCGAATAGTCGAAGGAAGAAGGGGTATAGCTCAGTTGGTAGAGCGGCGGTCTCCAAAACCGCAGGTCGTAGGTTCGAGCCCTGCTGCCCCTGCCATTTTCCTTGATTTGACTGGCGCGTCTTTTCGCTGCTTCTCGGGTTGAGGATTATGCCGAACCGGCGGCAAATTTTAGAAAACACCGTATTGCCTCTTGTTAAATCGGGAATCGGTGTTTATGTAGGGTTCAACAGACACGCGGTGCGTGGGGCTGATATGTTCAGCTTTACGCGCCGTAATTGCGTGGGCAGTCAATGGCATCCAAAACGAATCCACTAGCGTTTCTGCAGCAGGTGCGCTCCGAGACGTCGAAAATTACTTGGCCTTCACGCCGCGAGACCATGATCTCGACGGTGATGGTGCTTGTCATGGTTGTTTTCGCCTCGCTGTTTTTCTTCGCTGCCGACCAGCTCATTGGCTGGATTCTCGGCTACGTGTTGAATACCGGCAATTGATATCGGGTGGAGATGAACATGGCGGCACGTTGGTACATCGTCCACGCTTATTCTAATTTCGAAAAGAAAGTGGCTGAATCCATTGAGGAGAAGGCCAGGCAGAAGGGTCTCGAGCATCTGTTCGAGAAGATTCTTGTGCCGACCGAGAAGGTCGTTGAGGTGCGCCGCGGCCGCAAGGTCGATAGCGAGCGCAAGTTCTTCCCGGGTTACGTGCTGGTGCGCGCCAATCTGACGGACGAAGCCTACCACCTGATCAAGAACACGCCGAAGGTGACTGGCTTCCTCGGCTCCGACAATAAGCCTGTTCCGATTCCGGATTATGAAGCTGAGCGCATTCTCGGTCAGGTTCAGGAAGGCGTCGAGCGGCCGAAGGCTTCCGTATCCTTCGAGATTGGCGAGCAGGTCCGCGTTTCCGATGGTCCGTTCGCTTCGTTCAACGGCACGGTTCAGGATGTGGACGAAGAGCGTTCGCGCCTGAAGGTGGAAGTGTCGATTTTCGGCCGCGCTACGCCGGTCGAGCTGGAATACAGTCAGGTCGAAAAAGTTTGATTGTATCCTTTGCGAGGGGCCGGCTTGGCTGCTGGCCTTTCGTTCGAGTTTGGATATGAGTAATTGCTTACTTATATCTCGCGGCGAAGCCGCAATCCGCGTGGAAGGGTAGGGTCTTAGCCGGGCCTGGTCATCCGCACCACGCAACCGCAGCCGCCGGAGCGATCCGGCATTAGTCGGCCGGGCAACCGGTCAAGTAGAAAGGCAGAGAGAAATGGCTAAGAAAGTTGCAGGCCAGCTCAAGCTGCAGGTTAAGGCCGGCTCGGCGAATCCGTCGCCGCCGATCGGTCCTGCGCTTGGTCAGCGTGGCATTAACATCATGGAATTCTGCAAGGCGTTCAATGCCGCCACGCAGGAAATGGAAAAGGGTATGCCGATCCCGGTCGTCATCACCTACTACCAGGACAAGTCCTTCACCTTCATCATGAAGCAGCCGCCGGTCAGCTACTTCCTGAAGAAGGAAGCGAAGATCCAGTCCGGCTCCAAGACCCCGGGCAAGGGCGCCAAGGCTGGCACCCTGAGCAGGGCTCAGGTCAAGGCAATCGCCGAAGCCAAGATGAAGGATCTGAACGCCGCCGATATCGAAGGCGCAATGGCCATGATCGAGGGCTCCGCCCGCGCCATGGGCCTGGAAGTGGTAGGTTAAGACCATGGTAGCTAAGCGTATTCAGAAGATTCGTGAAGGCGTCGATCCGACCAAGCTCTACGCTCTGGATCTGGCCATCGGCATGGTCAAGGAACGTGCCATCGCCAAGTTCGACGAAACCGTCGAAATCTCGATGAACCTCGGTGTTGACCCGCGTCACGCCGACCAGATGGTTCGCGGCGTCGTCAACCTGCCGAACGGCACCGGCCGTACGGTTCGTGTTGCCGTCTTCGCTCGCGGCGCCAAGGCTGACGAAGCCAAGGCTGCCGGCGCAGACATCGTCGGCGCCGAAGACCTGGTCGAAATCGTTCAGGGCGGCAAGATCGATTTCGATCGCTGCATCGCCACCCCGGACATGATGCCGCTCGTCGGCCGCCTCGGTAAGGTTCTCGGCCCGCGCGGCATGATGCCGAACCCGAAGGTCGGTACCGTTACGATGGACGTCAAGTCTGCCGTTGAGGCATCCAAGGGCGGCGCCGTCGAGTTCCGTGTCGAGAAGGCTGGTATCGTCCATGCCGGTATCGGCAAGGCTTCCTTCGACGCCAAGGCTCTGGAAGAAAACATCCGCGCCTTCGCCGACGCCGTCATCAAGGCGAAGCCGGCTGGCGCCAAGGGCAACTACGTCAAGCGCGTAGCGATCTCCTCGACCATGGGTCCGGGCGTCAAGATCGAGCTGTCCTCCGTCACGGCGCCGGTCGCCTGATTGGTTTTGCCGGGCGGTAAGTCCGGCTTTTAAGAATTCCCGGCCTTTCGGGGCCGGGATTTCCGGAGAAATCCGGAATTCCTGTCCGAGATTGCAGGTGGTTATCCCTTAATCACTTAAGCCTGCATGAGACGGGTAAGACCCGAATTTTGAAGAAGCATCGCTTCGATGAACTCGGTTCGAGCCTTGGATGCCTTGTGCCTTGGAGCCGTTCGGCTCGAGCGCGAGGGGACAGGATCCTCAAGCGTCGCTTGGGATCTACATTGATCCCAGGAGGCAAAAGGCAACCCGGCAGGCCCGTTAACCCGGTCCTGTCAACTGGAGAAAAGCAGTGGAAAGAGCGGAAAAACGCGAATTCGTCACGGAACTGAACGAAGTCTTCAAGGCTTCGGGTTCGGTTGTCGTGGCGCACTATGCTGGTGCTACAGTCGCTCAGATGAACGATTTTCGTTCCAAGATGCGCGCTGCTGGCGGCACCGTCAAAGTCGCGAAGAACCGCCTGGCCAAAATTGCTCTTCAGGGCACGGATGCGGAAGGGATTTCCAATCTCTTCACCGGTCAGACGCTGATCGCATACAGCACTGATCCGATTACCGCTCCGAAGGTCGTCGTGGATTTCGCCAAGGGCAACGATAAGATCGTTGTTCTGGGCGGCGCCATGGGAACAACAACGCTCAACGCCGAAGGTGTAAAGTCGCTCGCGACCCTGCCTTCGCTGGACGAGCTGCGCGCGAAGCTGCTGGGCATGATCCAGACTCCGGCTACCCGCATCGCAGGTGTTGTTGCAGCGCCGGCAAGTCAGCTTGCTCGCGTGTTCTCGGCTTACGCCAAGAAGGACGAAGCCGCGTAAGGCGGTTTTTCGCTGTTCATAACCAACCAGTTCGAACCGAACAAAAGGAACTACAAAAATGGCTGATCTCGCAAAGATCGTAGACGACCTCTCCTCGCTGACCGTTCTCGAAGCCGCAGAACTGTCCAAGCTTCTCGAAGAAAAGTGGGGCGTTTCCGCCGCTGCTCCGGTAGCTGTTGCTGCCGTTGCCGGTGGTGCTGGCGCTGCTGCTGCCGTTGAAGAAGAAAAGACCGAGTTCGACGTCATCCTCACGGATGCCGGCGCGAACAAGATCAACGTCATCAAGGAAGTCCGCGCCATCACCGGCCTGGGCCTCAAGGAAGCCAAGGACCTCGTTGAAGCCGCTCCGAAGGCTGTCAAGGAAGCCGTTTCCAAGGCTGAAGCCGCTGACATCAAGAAGAAGCTCGAAGACGCCGGCGCTAAGGTCGACGTTAAGTAAGCTTGAAACTGCTTTTGGGAGGTGGCTTTTTGCCGCCTCCCATTCGCCGTTTTTCTGAACGAATTACCCAAAAGCCGCGGGCAAAACGGCTTTTGGGTAATGGGTTCTTCAAGAGGATGGTCTCAAACCGAACCGCGACGCAATCCGGCTGAGCGGTTTTCGGTTAAATAGACGAGATTGAATTACTCATTGATTGATGGGGTCGCCTGGCCAGCGATTCCCATCCGTTGCAGGCCCGGGTGCAGGATTTTAAAGGAGCGACGATGGCTCAGACCCTTTCGTTCAACGGTCGCAGGCGCGTACGCAAGTTTTTTGGTAAGATTCCCGAAGTCGCAGAGATGCCGAACCTCATCGAGGTTCAAAAGGCGTCCTACGATCAGTTTCTCATGGTCGAAGAACCGAAGGGCGGCCGCCCGGACGAAGGTCTTCAGGCTGTCTTCAAGTCGGTTTTCCCGATTACCGATTTCTCCGGCGCTTCCATGCTGGAGTTCGTTTCCTATGAGTTCGAGCCGCCGAAGTTCGACGTCGATGAGTGCCGCCAGCGCGACCTGACCTATGCCGCGCCGCTGAAGGTGACCCTCCGTCTGATCGTGTTCGATATCGACGAGGATACGGGCGCGAAGTCCATCAAGGACATCAAGGAACAAAGCGTCTACATGGGCGATATGCCGCTCATGACGAACAACGGTACGTTCGTCGTGAACGGCACCGAACGCGTTATCGTGTCCCAGATGCACCGTTCGCCGGGCGTCTTCTTCGATCACGACAAGGGCAAGAGCCATTCGTCCGGCAAGCTGCTCTTCGCCGCGCGCGTCATCCCGTATCGCGGTTCCTGGCTCGACATCGAATTCGACGCCAAGGACATCGTCTATGCCCGTATCGACCGTCGCCGCAAGATTCCGGTGACGTCGCTCCTTATGGCCCTCGGCATGGACGGCGAAGAAATCCTGTCGACCTTCTACACAAAGTCGCTCTACGAGCGCTCCGGCGATGGCTGGCGCATTCCCTTCAAGGCGGAAACGCTGAAGGGCGCCAAGACCGTTACCGACATGATCGACGCCGACACCGGCGAAGTCGTGGTCGAAGGCGGCAAGAAGCTCACCCCGCGCCTGCTGCGTCAGCTGCAGGACAAGGGCCTCAAGGCCCTCAAGGCGACGGACGAAGAGCTTTACGGCCTCTTCCTGGCGGAAGACATCGTCAACGTCCAGACCGGTGAGATCTATCTTGAAGCCGGCGACGAAATCGACGAAAAGACCCTGCCGGTCATTCTGAAGGCTGGCTTCGACGAAATCCCGATTCTCGGCATCGACCACATCAACGTCGGCGCCTACATCCGCAACACGCTGTCTGCGGACAAGAACGAGAACCGTCAGGACGCTCTGTTCGACATCTACCGCGTAATGCGTCCGGGTGAGCCGCCGACTATGGAGTCGGGCGAAGCCATGTTCAATTCGCTGTTCTTCGATGCGGAGCGTTACGACCTCTCCGCCGTCGGCCGCGTGAAGATGAACATGCGCCTCGATCTCGACGTCGAAGATACCGTTCGCACCCTGCGCAAGGACGACATCCTGGCCGTGGTCAAGATGCTGGTTGAGCTGCGTGACGGCAAGGGCGAGATCGACGACATCGACAACCTCGGCAACCGCCGCGTCCGTTCGGTCGGCGAGCTGATGGAAAACCAGTATCGTCTGGGCCTGCTGCGCATGGAGCGTGCGATCAAGGAACGTATGTCCTCGATCGAAATCGACACGGTCATGCCGCAGGATTTGATCAACGCCAAGCCGGCCGCCGCCGCCGTGCGCGAATTCTTCGGCTCCTCGCAGCTGTCGCAGTTCATGGACCAGGTGAATCCGCTTTCGGAAATCACCCACAAGCGCCGTCTTTCGGCTCTTGGCCCGGGCGGTCTGACCCGCGAGCGCGCCGGCTTCGAAGTCCGCGACGTGCATCCGACGCACTACGGTCGTATTTGCCCGATCGAAACGCCGGAAGGCCCGAACATCGGTCTGATCAACTCGCTGGCGACCTTTGCCCGCGTCAACAAGTACGGCTTCATCGAAAGCCCTTATCGCCGCATCATCGACGGTAAGGTGACCAACGACGTGCTCTACCTCTCCGCGATGGAAGAGGCGAAGTACTACGTTGCTCAGGCCAACGCCGAGCTCGACACCGACGGCTCCTTCATCGAAGAATTCGTCGTTTGCCGTCATGCCGGCGAAGTCATGCTCGCTCCGCGCGACAACATCAACCTGATGGACGTCTCGCCGAAGCAGCTCGTTTCGGTCGCAGCCGCTCTGATCCCGTTCCTGGAAAACGACGACGCCAACCGCGCTCTCATGGGCTCGAACATGCAGCGTCAGGCCGTGCCGCTTCTGCGTGCCGAAGCCCCGTTCGTCGGCACAGGCATGGAGCCGGTCGTCGCGCGTGACTCTGGTGCTGCCATCGGCGCCCGCCGCGGCGGCGTGGTCGACCAGGTCGACGCAACGCGTATCGTTATCCGCGCCACCGAAGACCTCGATCCGTCGAAGTCCGGCGTCGATATCTATCGCCTGATGAAGTTCCAGCGTTCGAACCAGAACACCTGCGTCAACCAGCGTCCGCTGGTTACCGTCGGTGACGTAGTCAACCGGGGCGACATCCTGGCGGACGGCCCGTCGACGGACCTCGGCGATCTCGCGCTCGGCCGTAACGTGCTCGTCGCGTTCATGCCGTGGAACGGCTACAACTACGAAGACTCGATCCTGCTCTCCGAGCGTATCGTTGCCGACGATGTGTTCACCTCCATTCACATCGAAGAATTCGAAGTGATGGCGCGTGACACCAAGCTCGGTCCGGAAGAAATCACCCGCGATATTCCGAACGTTTCGGAAGAAGCGCTGAAGAACCTGGACGAAGCAGGCATCGTTTACATCGGCGCTGAAGTTCAGCCGGGCGACATCCTCGTTGGCAAGATCACGCCGAAGGGCGAAAGCCCGATGACGCCGGAAGAAAAGCTCCTGCGCGCCATCTTCGGTGAAAAGGCGTCCGACGTTCGCGACACCTCCATGCGCATGCCGCCCGGCACCTACGGTACGGTCGTCGAAGTTCGCGTTTTCAACCGCCACGGCGTCGAAAAAGACGAACGTGCTATGGCGATCGAGCGCGAGGAAATCGAGCGTCTCGCCAAGGACCGCGACGACGAGCAGGCGATCCTCGACCGTAACGTCTACGGCCGCCTGGTCGAGATGCTGCGTGGTCAGGTCGCTCTTGCTGGTCCGAAGGGCTTCAAGAAGGGCACCGAGCTGTCGAACGCCGTCGTTTCGGAGTATCCCCGTTCGCAGTGGTGGATGTTCGCCGTCGAAGACGAGAAGATCCAGGGCGAACTCGAAGCCCTGCGTGGCCAGTACGACGAATCCAAGTCGCGTCTTGAACAGCGCTTCATGGACAAGGTCGAGAAGGTCCAGCGCGGCGACGAAATGCCTCCGGGCGTCATGAAGATGGTCAAGGTCTTCGTTGCGGTGAAGCGCAAGATCCAGCCGGGCGACAAGATGGCCGGCCGTCACGGGAACAAGGGCGTGGTCTCGCGCATTGTTCCGGTTGAAGACATGCCGTTCCTGGAAGACGGCACGCATGTCGATATCGTGCTGAACCCGCTGGGCGTTCCCTCGCGCATGAACGTTGGTCAGATTCTCGAAACGCACCTTGGCTGGGCTTGCGCCGGCATGGGTCGCCAGATCGGTGAGCTGATCGAAGCCTACAAGGCAAGTGGCAACATCGAGCCTCTGCGCAAGACGATCGACATGGTCGTCGGTGACGGTCCGAAGAGCGACGACGTGCACGAGTATGACGATGCGTCGGTTCTGCGTCTGGCAGACCAGTGGAAGCGTGGCGTGTCCATCGCGACCCCGGTCTTCGATGGCGCCGGCGAAGCAGACGTCAACGAGATGCTGGAAATGGCAGGTCTCAAGCAGACGGGTCAGTCGACGCTGTATGACGGTCGTACCGGCGAGCAGTTCGACCGCCAGGTCACGGTTGGCTACATCTACATGCTGAAGCTGAACCACCTTGTCGACGACAAGATCCACGCCCGTTCGATCGGTCCGTACTCGCTCGTTACCCAGCAGCCGCTGGGCGGTAAGGCGCAGTTCGGCGGTCAGCGCTTCGGCGAAATGGAAGTCTGGGCGCTGGAAGCTTACGGTGCAGCCTACACGCTGCAGGAAATGCTCACGGTCAAGTCGGACGACGTGGCCGGCCGCACCAAGGTCTACGAAGCCATCGTTCGTGGCGACGACACCTTCGAGGCGGGCATTCCGGAAAGCTTCAACGTTCTCGTCAAGGAAATGCGCTCGCTGGGCCTCAGCGTCGAACTGGAAAATTCCAAGGTCGACGATCTGCAGACGGCAAGCCAGCTTCCGGACGCAGCCGAGTAATAACCTGTCGGGTGCGCGCTGTTGGTCAGCGCGCACCGTTGGAATATTGCAGCGCCGTCGACGTCCCTTCGGATGCATGGCGCCGCAAGGCGGTTTTAAAGCGTCAGGCCGGCTCCCGGGATTTGCCGGCACTGTTCGCAATTCGAGGGCGTTTCGCCCCTAAAGGAGATAGGCATGAACCAAGAGGTCATGAATCTTTTCAATCCGCAGATGCCTGCGCAGAATTTCGATTCCATCCGGATTTCGATTGCGTCGCCGGAGAAGATTCTTTCCTGGTCTTATGGCGAGATCAAGAAGCCGGAGACGATCAACTATCGTACGTTCAAGCCAGAACGCGATGGTCTCTTCTGCGCGCGCATCTTCGGGCCGATCAAGGACTACGAGTGCCTGTGCGGCAAGTACAAGCGCATGAAGTACAAGGGCATCATCTGCGAAAAGTGCGGCGTCGAAGTCACGCTGTCGCGCGTTCGCCGTGAGCGCATGGGCCATATCGAGCTCGCCGCTCCCGTTGCCCACATCTGGTTCCTGAAGTCGCTGCCTTCGCGTATTTCGACACTGCTCGACATGACGCTGAAGGATGTCGAGCGCGTTCTCTACTTCGAAAACTATATCGTCACCGAGCCGGGCCTGACCGCCCTCAAGGAGCACCAGCTTCTCTCGGAAGAAGAGTACATGCTCGCCGTCGACGAGTATGGCGAAGACCAGTTCACCGCCATGATCGGCGCTGAAGCGATCTACGAGATGCTGGCCAGCATGAACCTCGAAAAGATCGCCGGCGACCTGCGTTCCGAGCTTGCCGACACCACGTCGGATCTCAAGCAGAAGAAGCTGATGAAGCGCCTGAAGATCGTCGAGAACTTCATGGAATCGGGCAACCGTCCGGAATGGATGATCATGAAGGTCGTCCCGGTCATCCCGCCGGACCTGCGTCCGCTGGTTCCGCTCGATGGCGGCCGTTTCGCGACTTCGGATCTGAACGATCTGTATCGCCGCGTCATCAACCGTAACAATCGTCTGAAGCGCCTCATCGAACTGCGCGCTCCGGGCATCATCATCCGCAACGAAAAGCGCATGTTGCAGGAATCTGTCGATGCGCTGTTCGACAACGGCCGCCGTGGCCGCGTCATCACCGGCGCTAACAAGCGCCCGCTGAAGTCGCTGTCCGACATGCTCAAGGGCAAGCAGGGCCGCTTCCGTCAGAACCTGCTCGGTAAGCGCGTCGACTATTCCGGCCGTTCGGTCATCGTGACCGGTCCGGAGCTGAAGCTGCATCAGTGCGGCCTGCCGAAGAAGATGGCGCTCGAGCTGTTCAAGCCGTTCATCTACGCCCGTCTCGACGCCAAGGGTTATTCCTCGACCGTCAAGCAGGCCAAGAAGCTGGTCGAAAAGGAAAAGCCGGAAGTGTGGGATATCCTCGACGAGGTCATCCGCGAGCATCCGGTTCTCCTGAACCGCGCGCCGACGTTGCACCGCCTGGGCATCCAGGCCTTCGAACCCATGCTGGTCGAAGGCAAGGCGATCCAGCTGCATCCGCTCGTCTGCACGGCCTTCAACGCCGACTTCGACGGCGACCAGATGGCTGTTCACGTGCCGCTCTCGCTGGAAGCCCAGCTTGAAGCCCGCGTGCTGATGATGTCGACCAACAACATTCTGCATCCGGCAAACGGCGCGCCGATCATCGTTCCCTCGCAGGACATGGTTCTCGGCCTGTACTACCTGTCGATCCTGAACCAGAACGAACCGGGCGAAGGCATGGCCTTCTCCGATCTCGGCGAGCTGCATCACGCCCTCGAAAACAAGGTCGTGACGCTGCACTCCAAGATCCGCGGCCGCTTCAAGTCGGTCGACGAAGAGGGCAAGCCCTATTCGAAGATCTATGAGACGACGCCTGGCCGCCTGTTGATCGGCGAACTGCTGCCGAAGCACGGCAAGGTGACCTTCGACATCTGCAACCAGGAAATGACCAAGAAGAACATCTCCAAGATGATCGACACGGTCTACCGTCATTGCGGCCAGAAGGACACGGTCATTTTCTGCGACCGCATCATGCAGCTTGGCTTCTCTCATGCCTGCCGCGCCGGCATTTCGTTCGGCAAGGACGACATGGTCATCCCGGATACCAAGGTTAAGATCGTCGGCGATACCGAAGCACTCGTGAAGGAATACGAGCAGCAGTACAACGACGGCCTGATCACCCAGGGCGAGAAGTACAACAAGGTCGTGGACGCCTGGGGCAAGGCCACGGAAAAGGTCGCCGAAGAAATGATGGCCCGCATTAAGGCCGTTGAATTCGACGAAAAGACCGGTCGCCAGAAGCCGATGAACTCGATCTACATGATGAGCCACTCGGGTGCTCGTGGTTCACCGAACCAGATGCGTCAGCTGGGCGGCATGCGCGGCCTCATGGCCAAGCCGTCGGGCGAAATCATCGAGACGCCGATCATCTCGAACTTCAAGGAAGGCTTGACCGTTAACGAGTACTTCAACTCGACCCACGGTGCCCGTAAGGGTCTGGCCGACACCGCCTTGAAGACCGCGAACTCCGGTTACCTGACCCGCCGTCTCGTCGACGTCGCGCAGGATTGCATCGTCACGCACGTCGATTGCGGCACCGAGAACGGCCTCACCATGACCGCCATCGTCGATGCCGGTCAGGTCGTCGCCTCGCTCGGTGCCCGTATCCTCGGCCGCACGGCCCTGGACGACATCGATCATCCGGTCACGGGTGAGCGCATCGTCGACGCCGGCAAGATGATCCTGGAGCCAGATGTCATCGAGATCGAGAAGGCTGGTATCCAGTCGATCCGCATCCGTTCGGCGCTGACCTGCGAAATCCAGACGGGCGTCTGCTCGGTCTGCTACGGCCGTGACCTTGCTCGCGGTACGCCTGTCAACATCGGTGAAGCTGTCGGCGTCATCGCCGCACAGTCGATCGGTGAGCCGGGCACGCAGCTGACTATGCGTACCTTCCACTTGGGCGGCACGGCGACCGTGGTCGACCAGTCGTTCCTGGAAGCCTCTTACGAGGGCACGGTCCAGATCAAGAACCGCAACATGCTGCGCAACTCCGAAGGCAACCTCGTTGCCATGGGCCGCAACATGACGGTTCAGATCCTGGACGAACGTGGTGTCGAACGCTCTTCGCAGCGTGTCGCCTACGGCTCCAAGATTTATGTCGACGAAGGCGACAAGGTGAAGCGCGGTCAGCGTCTGGCGGAATGGGACCCCTATACCCGTCCGATGATGACGGAAGTGGCCGGTACGGTTCACTTCGAAGACGTTGTCGACGGTCTCTCGGTTCTCGAAGCGACCGACGAGTCCACCGGCATCACCAAGCGTCAGGTTATCGACTGGCGCTCGACGCCGCGCGGCTCGGATCTCAAGCCGGCGATCGTCATCAAGGACGCTAGCGGTAATGTTGCCAAGCTGTCGCGTGGCGGTGAAGCCCGCTTCCTGCTCTCTGTCGAAGCGATCCTGTCCGTCGAGCCGGGCACGAAGGTGTCGCAGGGTGACGTTCTCGCCCGTTCGCCGCTGGAAAGTGCCAAGACGAAGGACATCACCGGTGGTCTGCCGCGTGTTGCCGAATTGTTCGAGGCTCGTCGTCCGAAGGATCACGCCATCATCGCTGAAATCGATGGTACGATCCGCCTCGGCCGCGACTACAAGAACAAGCGTCGCGTCATCATCGAGCCGGCGGAAGACGGTGTCGAGCCGGTCGAATACCTGATCCCGAAGGGCAAGCCCTTCCACCTTCAGGAAGGCGACTATATCGAAAAGGGTGACTACATCCTCGACGGTAACCCGGCACCGCACGACATTCTGGCGATCAAGGGCGTGGAAGCTCTGGCTTCCTACCTGGTCAACGAAATCCAGGAAGTCTACCGCTTGCAGGGCGTTGTCATCAACGACAAGCATATCGAAGTGATTGTCCGTCAGATGCTGCAGAAGGTGGAGATCACCGATGCAGGCGACAGCCAGTACATCGTCGGCGACAACGTCGATCGTATCGAGCTGGACGATGCCAACGACCGTCTGATCGAAGAAGGCAAGAAGCCCGCTTATGGCGATCCGGTTCTGCTCGGCATCACCAAGGCATCGCTGCAGACGCCGTCCTTCATTTCGGCCGCATCCTTCCAGGAAACGACGAAGGTGCTGACCGAAGCTGCAATCGCCGGCAAGACCGACGGCCTGCAGGGTCTGAAGGAAAACGTCATCGTCGGCCGCCTCATCCCGGCCGGTACCGGCGGTACCATGACGCAGATCCGCCGTATCGCCACGGCGCGCGACGAGCTCATCCTGGAAGAGCGTCGCAAGGGCACGGGTGCCAACGTCGCAACGCCGATGCTGCAGGATCTCGCAAGCGAGAACACTCCGGCCGAGTAAGCGGCACGGCATTGAAAAAATCAAAACCGCCCGGAGCGATCCGGGCGGTTTCTTTTTGCATGGTGTAAAGTCGATAGGCGAGGGCGGGTCGCCTCCACAGAGGGCGGCGACAGCCGGCGCGTCAGCGGAAGCGGATGATCGCGACTTCGCCTTCGAGTGCGCCCTGATAGGCGGAGGCGTGCGGCTCCTCATCCGGTATGTCCGTCAGCAGACCGATCTGGTCGAGGTCGGCCTCGATGAAGCCTTCCTCGGCAAGCGCGTTCAGCGCCTCGCGCACGGCGGTATCGTCGTCGGGTGCCTTCAGCATGACATGCAGATCGATGCCTTCGCCGCCATCGGTTTCATAGCCCTTGCCGATGATGATGAAGACCATGGGGCCGTCGGAATTGTTGTCGTTATCTGGCGCAGTAATCATGTGTCTTCCTTCGGGAGTGTCGAATCGACCCGGCGATTCCCTGTGGTTGCACGGGCGTCGGATGGAATTGTCTTTCCGTGATTCCTTATAGGGATTTTAACGAAATACCAAAGTCGATCTTGCCGAACAGGCGGCATTTCCGTATCCAAAGCCTCAAATGGCTGGTTTTCCCGGCCTTTCAGGCCTTTGTGACAAAGATAATTTCTTAACCGGCCTTGACGAAACGGCGGGAAACCAGTAGTACCGCCGCCATCGGGACCCATGTGAGGCATGGCTGTTCGGAGCGACGCGCTCTGGAGTTCACCTCAAACAAGGTTCTAAACGCACGTTGAAGACACGAATGCTGCACGCAAGACGCTATTACAGCGTCCTCTGCTTTTCTGTGGTCCATCTGCGAAAGCGGATCGGGCCACGTTTTGCGCATTGAGACGAACGTGTGTCGTTGCCGGTGACGGCGAAAGTGAAGCCCGTAAGGGTGTCGAGATAGATTTACAAGGGATGGTTGAATGCCTACCGTAAACCAGCTGATCCGCAAGCCTCGTCAGGCACAGGTAAAGCGTAATAAGGTTCCCGCTCTCCAGGAGAACCCGCAGAAGCGCGGCGTTTGCACCCGCGTCTACACGACGACGCCGAAGAAGCCGAACTCGGCTCTGCGTAAGGTCGCAAAGATCCGTCTGACCAACGGCTTTGAAGTCATTGGTTACATTCCCGGTGAAGGTCACAACCTTCAGGAACACTCTGTCGTCATGATCCGTGGCGGCCGCGTCAAGGACCTTCCGGGTGTCCGTTATCACATCATCCGCGGCGTTCTCGATACCCAGGGTGTCAAGAACCGCAAGCAGCGCCGTTCCAAGTACGGTGCGAAGCGTCCGAAGTAATTCGGTTTCAGGTAATCCGGTGCTGCGCGAGGTTCTCCGCGTGGTGAAGCGCCGCCAATAGTTGAGAGACGAGAAGTACATGTCCAGACGTCACAGAGCAGAAAAGCGCGAGATCAACCCGGACCCGAAGTTCGGCGATCTGGTCGTCACCAAGTTCATGAATGCCATCATGCTCGACGGCAAAAAGTCCGTGGCTGAAAACATCGTATACGGCGCATTCGACGCCGTGCAGGGCAAGGCAAAGCAGGAGCCGCTCGGCGTGTTCCATCAGGCTTTGGATAACATCGCTCCGCACGTTGAAGTTCGTTCGCGTCGTGTTGGTGGTGCTACCTACCAGGTTCCGGTCGATGTTCGTCCGGAGCGCCGTCAGGCTCTGGCCATCCGCTGGCTGATCGCTGCTGCTCGCAAGCGCAACGAAACCACCATGGTCGATCGCCTCAGCGGCGAACTTCTCGATGCCTCCAACAACCGCGGCGCCGCCGTCAAGAAGCGCGAAGACACGCACAAGATGGCTGATGCCAACCGTGCGTTCTCGCATTATCGCTGGTAATCCCGAACGGTTTCGGAAAGGCAGTCCACAATGGCTCGCGAATATAAAATCGAAGACTACCGCAATTTCGGTATCATGGCGCATATCGACGCCGGCAAGACCACGACCACCGAGCGTATTCTTTACTACACCGGCAAGTCGCACAAGATCGGCGAAGTGCACGACGGTGCGGCCACGATGGACTGGATGGAGCAGGAGCAGGAGCGTGGCATTACGATCACCTCTGCTGCGACCACGACCTACTGGAAGGGCCGCGACGGCAAGACCCGCCGCTTCAACATCATCGACACTCCCGGCCACGTCGACTTCACCATCGAAGTCGAGCGTTCCCTGCGCGTTCTCGACGGTGCCATCGCGCTGCTCGACGCCAACGCCGGCGTTGAGCCGCAGACGGAAACCGTCTGGCGTCAGGCTGAGAAGTACAATGTCCCGCGGATGATCTTCTGCAACAAGATGGATAAGACCGGCGCCGATTTCTATCGCTCGGTCGAGATGATCAAGACCCGCCTTGGTGCTACCGCTGTTGTCATGCAGCTGCCGATCGGTGCAGAAACCGAGTTCAAGGGCGTCATCGACCTGATCGAGATGAATGCTCTCATCTGGCGCGACGAGTCGCTCGGCGCTCAGTGGGACGTCGTTGAAATCCCGGAAGACATGAAGGCCAAGGCTGCCGAATACCGCGAAAAGCTGATCGAGACCGTTGTCGAGATCGACGAAGCCGCGACTGAAGCCTACCTCGAAGGCAACCTGCCTGATAACGATCAGATCCGCGCACTCGTCCGTCGCGGCACGATCGACGTCAAGTTCCATCCGATGTTCTGCGGCACCGCCTTCAAGAACAAGGGTGTTCAGCCGCTTCTCGACGCCGTCGTCGATTACCTGCCGTCGCCGCTCGACATTCCGGCGATCAAGGGCATCGACTTCAAGACGGAAGCCGAAATCGAACGTCACGCCGACGACAGCGAGCCGTTGTCCATGCTGGCATTCAAGATCATGAACGACCCCTTCGTCGGTTCGCTGACCTTCGCCCGCATCTACTCCGGCAAGCTCGAGAAGGGCGCGTCGGTCATGAACACGGTCAAGGACAAGCGCGAGCGCGTCGGCCGCATGCTGCAGATGCACTCCAACTCGCGTGAAGACATCGAAGAAGCCTTCGCTGGCGACATCGTCGCTCTGGCCGGCCTCAAGGAAACGACCACTGGCGATACGCTCTGCGACCCGCTGAAGCCGGTTATCCTCGAGCGCATGGAATTCCCCGAGCCGGTCATCCAGATCGCGATCGAGCCGAAGACCAAGGGCGACCAGGAAAAGATGGGCCTCGCGCTCAACCGCCTGGCTGCAGAAGATCCGTCCTTCCGCGTCAAGACCGACCAGGAATCTGGCCAGACGATCATTGCCGGCATGGGTGAACTTCACCTCGACATCATCGTCGACCGCATGCGTCGTGAATTCAAGGTTGAAGCGACCGTCGGTGCGCCGCAGGTTGCTTACCGCGAAACCATTACGCGTCAGACGGAAAAGGACTACACCCACAAGAAGCAGTCGGGTGGTACCGGTCAGTTCGCTCGCGTCAAGATCGTGTTCGAACCGAACCCGGACGGCGACGACTTCAAGTTCGAGTCCAAGATCGTCGGCGGTTCTGTTCCGAAGGAATACATCCCGGGCGTTCAGAAGGGTATCGAAAGCGTTCTGTCTTCGGGCCCGCTGGCTGGCTTCCCGATGCTCGGCGTCAAGGCGACGCTCATCGACGGTGCCTTCCACGATGTTGACTCGTCGGTTCTGGCCTTCGAAATCGCTTCCCGCGCTTGCTTCCGTGAAGCAGCCCGCGAAGCCGGTGCTCAGCTCCTCGAGCCGATGATGAAGGTCGAAGTCGTAACGCCGGAAGATTACGTCGGCGACGTCATCGGTGACCTGAACTCGCGTCGTGGCCAGATCCAGGGCCAGGAAAGCCGCGGTATCGCCGTTGTCATCAACGCGAACGTCCCGCTGGCGAACATGTTCAAGTACGTCGATAACCTGCGCTCGATGTCTCAGGGCCGTGCACAGTACACGATGACCTTCGATCATTATGCGCCGGTTCCGTCGAACGTCGCACAGGAAATCCAGGCAAAGTATTCCGGTCAAAAGTGACCGGAATACCAATTGACCGATAACAAGAATTGATCCCCCAGGGGACAGGAAAAACGGAGAGCCGAAAATGGCAAAGAGTAAGTTTGAGCGCAATAAGCCGCACGTTAACATCGGGACGATCGGGCACGTTGACCACGGCAAGACGTCCTTGACGGCAGCGATCACGAAGTACTTCGGCGAGTTCAAGGCGTACGACCAGATCGACGCCGCACCGGAAGAAAAGGCACGCGGCATCACGATCTCGACGGCACACGTCGAGTACGAGACGCCTGCTCGCCACTATGCGCACGTCGACTGCCCCGGCCACGCCGACTATGTGAAGAACATGATCACCGGTGCCGCACAGATGGACGGCGCGATCCTGGTTTGCTCGGCTGCCGACGGCCCGATGCCGCAGACGCGCGAGCACATCCTGCTTGCCCGCCAGGTTGGCGTTCCGGCGATCGTGGTGTTCCTGAACAAGGTCGACCAGGTTGACGACGCTGAGCTTCTCGAGCTGGTCGAGCTTGAAGTTCGCGAGCTTCTGTCGTCCTACGACTTCCCGGGCGACGACATTCCGGTCGTCAAGGGTTCGGCGCTTGCCGCTCTTGAAGATTCGGACAAGAAGATCGGCGAAGACGCGATCCGCGAGCTGATGGCTCAGGTTGACGCCTACATCCCGACGCCAGAGCGTCCGATCGACCAGCCGTTCCTGATGCCGATCGAAGACGTGTTCTCGATCTCTGGCCGTGGTACGGTTGTGACGGGCCGCGTCGAGCGCGGTATCGTCAAGGTTGGCGAAGAAGTCGAGATCGTCGGCATCCGCCCGACGTCGAAGACGACGGTGACCGGCGTTGAAATGTTCCGCAAGCTGCTCGATCAGGGCCAGGCAGGCGACAACATCGGCGCGCTGGTTCGTGGTGTGAACCGTGACGGCGTCGAGCGTGGCCAGATCCTGTGCAAGCCTGGCTCTGTCAAGCCGCACAAGAAGTTCATGGCCGAAGCCTACATCCTGACGAAGGAAGAAGGTGGCCGTCATACGCCGTTCTTCACGAACTACCGTCCGCAGTTCTACTTCCGCACGACGGATGTGACCGGCATCGTGACGCTTCCGGAAGGCACGGAAATGGTTATGCCTGGCGACAACGTCACCGTTGCCGTTGAGCTGATCGTTCCGATCGCGATGGAAGAAAAGCTTCGCTTCGCCATCCGCGAAGGCGGCCGTACCGTCGGCGCAGGCATCGTCGCCTCCATCGTCGAGTAATTCGAAGGCGGCCACTCCACCCGAGTGGCCGATTCGAGGACGATGACAATAATATGAAGCAAGCGGCAGTAGTCGCTTGCTTATGACATGGAAATGTTGCAAATGGCGCGCGAGCGCGATTTGAGCTCTGCTTCGGATAACGAAGCGGCCAATGCGATTAACAATGAAGGTGGGCCGAAAGGTCTGAAGAGTGGATGGGGATGCCGCAGCCGGCGTTCCTCTCGATCTTTGAAACCGGTGATCCGCCTTAGGAAAAAGAACAATCCGTGCCCTTTTTTGAGCGGCACGCGAGATAACAAAACACAAGGATAACGTCGAATGAACGGCCAAAATATCCGCATTCGCCTGAAGGCGTTCGATCACCGGATTCTCGATGCTTCCACGCGCGAGATCGTGTCGACGGCGAAGCGCACCGGTGCTAGCGTCCGGGGCCCCGTTCCGCTTCCGACTCGTATCGAGAAGTTCACGGTTAACCGGTCCCCGCACATCGACAAGAAGAGCCGCGAGCAGTTCGAGATGCGCACGCATAAGCGCCTCCTCGACATCGTTGATCCGACCCCGCAGACGGTAGACGCGCTGATGAAGCTCGATCTCGCCGCCGGTGTCGATGTTGAGATCAAGCTCTGAGACCTGGTTCTCGAGCTGAGTGAGAAGGATTGAACCGATGCGTTCAGGTGTGATTGCACAGAAGGTGGGAATGACCCGCGTCTATAACGACGCTGGCGAGCATGTCCCGGTAACGGTATTGCGTTTGGATGGCTGCCAGGTCGTAGCCCAGCGCACAGTTGAAAAGAATGGCTACACCGCAGTTCAGCTGGGTGCCGGCCAGGCTAAGGTTAAGAACACGACGAAGGCCCTGCGCGGTCATTTCGCCGTCGCAAGCGTTGAGCCGAAGGCCAAGCTCGTTGAATTCCGTGTTACGGACGACAACCTGCTCGAAGTCGGCACCGAACTGAAGGCTGCTCACTTCACGGCGGGCCAGCTCGTCGACGTGACCGGCACGACGATCGGTAAGGGCTTTGCCGGCGCCATCAAGCGCCACGGTTTCGGCGGTCTGCGCGCCACGCACGGTGTGTCGGTTTCGCACCGCTCGCACGGTTCGACCGGCTCGCGCCAGGATCCGGGCAAGGTGTTCAAGAACAAGAAGATGGCTGGTCACATGGGCCAGACGCGCGTGACGACGCAGAACCTTGAAGTGGTTTCGACCGATGAAGATCGCGGTCTGATCCTCGTCAAGGGCGCGGTTCCCGGCTCCAAGGGTGCCTGGATCATCGTGCGCGACGCCGTCAAGTCGGCAGCGAAGTAAGGGAGCCAAACCAATGGAATTGAACGTCAAGACCCTCGAGGGCAAAGACGCTGGGAAGGTTTCCCTTTCTGACGCGATTTTCGGCCTTGAGCCGCGTGAAGACATTCTTGCCCGCGTCATTCGCTGGCAGCTTGCCAAGAAGCAGCAGGGCACGCACCAGGCAAAGGGCCGCGCGGATGTTTCGCGTACCGGCGCCAAGATGTACAAGCAGAAGGGTACGGGCCGCGCTCGTCACCATTCGGCTCGTGCTCCGCAGTTCCGCGGCGGTGGTAAGGCTCACGGCCCTGTCGCCCGCAGCCATGAACATGATCTGCCGAAGAAGGTTCGCGCCCTCGGCCTGCGTCATGCTCTCTCGGCTAAGTTCAAGGCTGAAGACGTGATCGTCATCGACAATCTCGTCGCAACCGAAGCCAAGACCAAGGCACTCGCTGGCGCTTTCGAGACGCTCGGCCTGACGAACGCTCTGTTCATCGGCGGCGCTGAGCTCGACAGCAACTTCAAGCTCGCAGCCCAGAACATTCCGAACATCGATGTTCTGCCGGTTCAGGGCATCAACGTTTACGACATCCTGCGCCGCGGCAAGCTCGTGCTGTCCAAGGCTGCAGTTGAAGCTCTAGAGGAGCGATTCAAGTGACGGATCTTCGCCATTACGATGTGATCGTTTCTCCTGCGATCACCGAAAAGTCCACGCTACTTTCGGACAACAACCAGGTTGTTTTCAACGTTGCCAAGACCGCGACGAAGCCTGAAATCAAGGCTGCCGTCGAAGCGCTCTTCGGCGTCAAGGTTACGGCCGTTAACACTCTGCTGCGCCTCGGCAAGACCAAGCGGTTCAAGGGTCTCGTCGGCAAGCAGAAGGACGTGAAGAAGGCTGTTGTGACGCTTGCCGAAGGCCAGTCGATCGACGTCTCCACCGGTCTCTGAGGAATAAGAAAATGGCATTGAAAACATTCAATCCGACGACCCCGAGCCAGCGTCAGCTGGTCATCGTCGATCGCTCCTCCCTCTACAAGGGCAAGCCGGTCAAGACGCTGACGGAAGGCCTGACCTCTAAGGGCGGCCGCAACAACACCGGCCGCATCACCGTGCGTTTCCAGGGTGGCGGTCACAAGCGCACCTATCGCCTGGTGGACTTCAAGCGTCGCAAGTTCGACGTGGACGCGACCGTCGAGCGCATCGAATACGATCCGAACCGTACCGCTTACATCGCTCTGGTGAAGTACACGGACGGCGAACTGGCCTATATCCTCGCTCCGCAGCGCCTCGCTGCCGGCGACAAGGTCATCGCTTCGGAAAAGGCAGTTGACGTGAAGCCTGGCAACGCCATGCCGCTTCAGTTCATCCCGGTCGGCTCCATCATCCACAATGTGGAAATGAAGCCGGGCAAGGGTGGTCAGATCGCTCGCTCCGCCGGTTCCTACGCTCAGCTCGTCGGCCGCGACCAGGGTATGGCGATCCTTCGTCTGAACTCAGGCGAACAGCGCCTCGTGCACGGCACCTGCCTTGCCTCGATCGGTGCGGTTTCGAACCCGGATCACGGCAACATCAACGACGGTAAGGCCGGTCGTTCGCGTTGGCGTGGCAAGAAGCCGCATAACCGCGGCGTTGTCATGAACCCGGTCGACCATCCGCACGGCGGTGGTGAAGGCCGCACCTCCGGTGGTCGCCATCCGGTGACCCCATGGGGCAAGCCGACCAAGGGTAAGCGTACGCGGTCGAACAAGTCGACCGACAAGATGATCATGCGCTCGCGCCATCAGCGCAAGAAGTAAGAGAGGAAGTCTCAAGTGGCTCGTTCAGTATGGAAAGGTCCGTTTGTTGACGGCTATCTTCTCAAGAAGGCTGAGAAGGTGCGCGAAGGCGGACGCAATGAAATAATCAAGATGTGGAGCCGCCGCTCCACGATCATGCCGCAGTTCGTTGGTCTCACCTTCGGCGTCTACAACGGCAGCAAGCACATTCCGGTCAGCGTCAATGAAGACATGGTCGGCCACAAGTTCGGCGAGTTCGCCCCGACCCGTACCTATTATGGTCACGGTGCGGACAAGAAGGCGAAGAGGAAGTAACAATGGGCAAGGCAAAAACCGAACGCCGGCTGAAGGACAATGAGGCGCAGGCAGTTGCGCGCACGCTCCGTGTCAGCCCGCAGAAGCTCAACCTGGTCGCGGCTTCGATCCGTGGCAAGAAGGTTGATCGTGCTCTCGCAGAGCTGGAATTCTCGCGCAAGCGCATCGCTGGCGCCGTGAAGAAGACTCTTGAATCTGCGATCGCCAATGCAGAAAACAACCACGATCTCGACGTTGACTCGCTGGTCGTAGCGGAAGCTTACGTCGGCAAGTCGATCGTCATGAAGCGTTTTCACGCTCGTGGCCGCGGTCGCGCGTCTCGTATCGAGCGTCCGTTCGCGCACCTGACGATCGTCGTCCGTGAAGTTGAAGCTCAAGGGGAGGCCGCATAATGGGTCAGAAAATCAATCCGATCGGTTTTCGTCTCGGCATCAACCGCACTTGGGATAGCCGCTGGTTTGCGGACAATGCCGAGTATGGCCAGCTCCTCCACGAAGATCTGAAGATGCGCAAGTTCGTCATGAACGAACTGAAGCAGGCCGGTATCTCCAAGGTGGTCATCGAGCGTCCGCACAAGAAGTGCCGCGTTACGATCCACTCGGCTCGTCCGGGCCTGATCATCGGCAAGAAGGGCGCTGACATCGACAAGCTCCGCAAGAAGCTGTCGGACATGACGAATTCCGAAACGCACCTCAACATCGTTGAAGTGCGCAAGCCGGAAATCGACGCGACGCTGGTCGCCCAGTCGATCGCTCAGCAGCTGGAACGCCGTGTTGCTTTCCGTCGCGCCATGAAGCGCGCCGTTCAGTCCGCGATGCGTCTTGGCGCCGAAGGCATCAAGATCACCTGCGCCGGCCGTCTCGGCGGCGCGGAAATCGCTCGTACGGAATGGTACCGCGAAGGCCGCGTGCCGCTGCATACGCTGCGCGCCGACATCGACTACGGTACGGCTGAAGCAGAAACCGCTTTCGGCATCTGCGGCATCAAGGTCTGGATCTTCAAGGGCGAAATCCTTGAACACGATCCGATGGCCTCCGAACGCCGCGCAATGGAAGGCGACGCCCAGGGTCCGGCTAGCCGCGATCGCGATAGAGACCGTCGCCGCGACAACGCTTGATAGCGTGCGTGGCAGATAAGTTCGGAGAATAGAGAAATGTTGCAGCCAAAGCGTACGAAGTACCGTAAGCAATTCAAGGGTCGCATCAAGGGCGTCGCCAAGGGTGGGTCTGACCTTGCGTTCGGTGAATTCGGTCTGAAGTCGCAGGAGCCTAACCGCGTCAACGCTCGCGAAATCGAAGCGGCTCGCCGCGCGATCACGCGCTACATGAAGCGTGCCGGCCGTGTATGGATCCGCGTGTTCCCGGATGTTCCGGTAACCAAAAAGCCTACCGAAGTCCGCATGGGTAAAGGTAAGGGCTCCGTCGAATACTGGGCATGCAAGGTCAAGCCCGGCCGTATGATGTTCGAGATCGATGGTGTGAGCGAGGAAATCGCTCGTGAGGCATTGCGCCTCGGCTCTGCCAAGCTCTCGGTCAAGACGCGCTTCGTGCAGCGCATTGCAGAGTAAGGAAGAAGCTCATGAAAGCCGCAGATGTTCGCGCCCTGAGCGCCGACCAACTCAAGGACGAGCTTGCCAAGCTGAAGAAGGAACAGTTCAACCTGCGCTTTCAGAAGGCAACCGGCCAGCTTGAAAAGTCCTCGCGCATCAACGAAGTCCGCAAGGACATCGCCCGCGTGAAAACCATTGCCCGCCAGAAGGCGGCAGAAGCAAAGGCCTAAAGGAAAAATAACATGCCGAAGCGCATTCTGCAGGGCGTCGTGGTCAGCGACAAGAACGAGAAGACGGTAGTTGTCCGCGTTGAGCGTCGTTTCGCTCACCCGCTGCTTCAGAAGACCGTTCGTCGTTCCAAGAAGTACAAGGCCCACGACGAAAACAATCAGTACAAGGTCGGCGACGCCGTTTCCATCGAGGAATGCGCACCGATCTCCAAGGACAAGACCTGGACGGTCGTTTCCGCCCAGTCCAAGTAACAGAATTTCGCTCAGGCCCTTGCGCTTGGGCGAAATATCTGTATGAAGCACGAGCTTGGAAGCAGGACGCTCGAGTACGAGCGTTCTTTTGCTTTGTTGATGGCCGGCGAAGATGACCCTGGTGGTTCCGAGCGCTGGAGAAATCAGACAAGAGACTAGTCCATAAGCCGGGGTAGGGGGTCGGTTGGCCCAACCATTCCGGTAACAACAAGAAGGCGACCTGACATGATTCAGATGCAAACAAACCTCGACGTGGCGGATAATTCCGGCGCACGTCGTGTCATGTGCATCAAGGTGCTGGGCGGCTCGAAGCGCAAGTATGCCTCGATCGGCGACATCATCGTCGTTTCGATCAAGGAAGCTATCCCGCGCGGCCGTGTGAAGAAAGGTGACGTGATGAAGGCGGTTGTCGTTCGTACCGCCAAGGACATCCGTCGTCCGGATGGCAGCGTCATCCGCTTCGATACCAACGCAGCAGTCCTCATCGACAACAAGAAAGAGCCGATCGGCACCCGTATCTTCGGACCGGTTCCGCGCGAACTTCGCGCCAAGAACCACATGAAGATCATCTCGCTGGCTCCAGAAGTACTGTAAGGAGCGGAGCGATGCAAAAGATCCGTAAAGGCGACAAGGTTGTCGTATTGGCCGGCAAGGACAAGGGCCGTACCGGCGAAGTCATTCAAGTGCTGCCGAAGGAAGACCGCGCGGTCGTCCGTGGCGTCAACGTCATCAAGCGCCATCAGCGCCAGACGCAGACCCAGGAAGCTGGCATTATCAGCAAGGAAGCCTCGCTTCACCTGTCCAACATTGCGATCGTCGACAGGCACGGTAAGCCGACCCGCGTCGGTTTCAAGGTTGTAGAAGGCAAGAAGGTCCGTGTGGCCAAGACCTCGGGAGAAGTGATCGATGGCTGAGGCAAAGTACGAGCCGCGGCTCAAGAAGGAATACGTTGCTCGCATCCGTGCAGCCATGCAGGAGAAGTTCCCCTACGCTAACGAGATGCAGATCCCGAAGCTGGACAAGATCGTGATCAACATGGGCGTTGGCGAAGCGACGGCTGATTCGAAGAAGCCGACCGTTGCTGCTGCCGACCTGGCGGCCATCGCTGGCCAGAAGCCGGTCATCACCCACGCGCGCAACTCCATCGCTGGCTTCAAGGTCCGCGAAAACATGCCGATCGGCGCCAAGGTGACGCTGCGCGGCGCCCGCATGTATGAGTTCCTGGATCGTCTGGTCAACATCGCGCTTCCGCGCGTTCGCGACTTCCGCGGCCTGAACCCGAAGAGCTTTGACGGTCGTGGCAATTTCGCCATGGGCATCAAGGAACACATTGTGTTCCCTGAGATCAACTACGACAAGGTTGATCAGATGTGGGGCATGGACATCATCGTTTGCACGACGGCGACGACCGACGACGAAGCACGGGCTCTTCTGACAGAGTTCAACTTCCCGTTCCGTCAATAACCGTAACGACGAGCGTAGAAAAGGAACCTAAATATGGCGAAGACAAGCGCAGTTGAAAAGAACAAGCGCCGCCGCAATACGGTTGCCACTCAATCCGCAAAGCGGGCTGCTCTGAAGGCAATCATCATGAACCAGTCTCTCTCGATCGAAGACCGGTTCAAGGCCACTCTGAAGCTGGCATCGCTCCCGCGCGATGGATCGAAGACCCGTATTCGCAACCGTTGCGAAGTGTCTGGCCGTCCGCGCGCCTACTACCGCAAACTGCGCATGTCGCGTATCGCGCTGCGTGAACTCGGCAATCTCGGCAAGGTGCCGGGCATCGTCAAGTCCAGCTGGTAAGGAGCAGAATAGATGACCATGACTGATCCTTTGGGCGATATGCTCACCCGCATCCGTAACGGTGCTTCGCGCCGCAAGTCGTCGGTTTCGACGCCTGCGTCCAAGCTCCGTGCACGCGTCCTCGATGTTCTGCAGGCTGAAGGCTACATCCGTGGCTACTCCGTCGTCGATTTCGGCAACGGCAAGTCCGAGCTCAACATTGAGCTGAAGTACTACGAAGGCTCGTCGGTGATCCGTGAGATCGGCCGCGTGTCCAAGCCGGGCCGCCGAGTTTATGTCTCGGTCAAGTCCATTCCGCAGGTCGCGAACGGTCTCGGCATCACCATCCTTTCGACTCCGAAGGGTGTGATGGCCGATCACCAGGCTCGTGAACAGAATGTTGGTGGTGAGGTTCTCTGCTCGGTCTTCTAAGATCGAACAGGGATCTCCTTCGAAACAGACAGGTTTGAAAAATGTCTCGTATCGGTAAGAAGCCCGTTCAGGTACCTGCAGGGATCACGGCCACGGTTGATGGCCAAAAAGTGACCGCCAAGGGCCCCAAGGGCGAGCTGTTTTTCGTCGCTAACGACGAAATCGGTCTCAAGCTGGAAAACAATGCAATCGTCGTGACGCCGCTCAACGACACCAAGGATGCTCGCGCAAAGTGGGGCATGTCCCGCACGATGATCGAGAACATCCTCAAGGGTGTTAAGGACGGCTACGAGCGCAAGCTCGAAATCAACGGCGTCGGCTACCGTGCCTCCATGCAGGGCAAGAACCTGCAGCTCGCGCTCGGCTTCAGCCACGACGTGGTTTATGAGCCGCCGCAGGGTATCTCGATCGCTGTGCCGAAGCCGACGGAAATCGTCGTCACCGGCATCAACAAGCAGCAGGTCGGCCAGGTTGCCGCTGAAATCCGCGAATACCGCGGTCCGGAGCCCTACAAGGGCAAGGGTGTTAAGTATGCCGAAGAGCGGATCGTCCGCAAAGAAGGCAAGAAGAAGTAAGGATCACGCGAAATGGCTAGCAGGAAAGAAACACTTGCACGTCGTGCCAACCGCGTGCGTCGTCAAATCAAGTCGGTGGCCAATGGTCGTCCGCGCCTGTCGGTTCATCGCTCGTCGAAGAACATCTACGTTCAGGTCATCGATGATGTGGCCGGCAAGACCCTCGCGGCTGCCTCCACCCTCGACAAGGATCTGCGCGGTTCTCTGAAGACCGGTGCCGATACCGCCGCCGCCGCCCTCGTTGGCAAGCTCGTCGCCGAGCGTGCCTCCAAGGCAGGCGTCAAGGAAGTCGTGTTCGATCGCGGCGCCTTCATCTACCACGGCCGTATCAAGGCCCTGGCTGAAGCAGCCCGCGAAGGCGGTCTGTCCTTCTGATCAAGTTTCTGGTCGGCAGCTCTCGGGCGCCGGCCGGATGTTCACCGGGCCGCAAGCTTCCCTTTAGGGGGAGGGCATGCGGTCTTTGTTGTTTGCCGATTGCACCCGGAAAAGAAAAAGGAAGAGGACAATGGCACAGGAAAAGAGGGGCTCGCGGGATGACCGGCAGAGCCGTGAAGAGCGCGATAGCGAATTCGTCGACAAGCTGGTCGCGATCAACCGCGTCGCCAAGGTTGTAAAGGGCGGCCGCCGTTTCGGTTTCGCCGCTCTCGTCGTTGTCGGTGACCAGAAGGGCCGCGTAGGCTTTGGTCATGGCAAGGCACGCGAAGTGCCGGAAGCCATCCGCAAGGCTACCGAAAGCGCCAAGCGCGACCTGATCTTCGTACCGCTGCGCGACGGCCGTACGCTGCATCACGACGTTCATGGCCGTCATGGTGCAGGTAAGGTTCTGCTGCGTTCGGCCAAGGTCGGTACCGGTATCATCGCCGGCGGCCCGATGCGCGCCGTCTTCGAAACGCTCGGCGTTCATGACGTCGTTGCCAAGTCGACCGGTTCCTCGAACCCGTACAACATGGTTCGCGCCACGTTCGACGCCCTGAAGCACCAGGTTCACCCGAAGGACATCGCAGCTCAGCGCGGCATCAAGTATGCCACCCTGCAGGCTCGCCGCGCCGCTTCGGGCAACGCCTCCGAAGAATAAGGGAGTTTGACCTATGGCCAAGACGACCAAGAAGGCTGAAGCTAAGGCGACCGTTACGGTCGAACAGATTGGCAGCCCGATCCGCCGTCCGGACGTTCAGCAGAAGACGCTGATCGGTCTCGGACTGAACAAGATGCACCGTCGCCGCACGCTGGAAGATACTCCGGCTGTTCGTGGCATGATCCGTGCTGTCCAGCATCTCGTTCGCGTTGTCGGCGAGAAGTGAGCCGGAGGTAAATCGTTATGAAACTGAATGAGATCAAGGATAACGAAGGCTCGACCCATAGCCGCAAGCGCCTCGGCCGCGGCATCGGCTCCGGCTCCGGCAAGACCGGTGGCCGTGGTGTGAAGGGTCAGAAGTCCCGTTCGGGCGTTGCGATCAACGGCTTCGAAGGTGGTCAGATGCCCATCTATCGTCGCCTGCCGAAGCGCGGCTTCAATAATATCTTCGCCTCCGACTACGTTGTCGTATCGCTGGCTCGCATCCAGGCTGCCGTCGATGCTGGCAAGCTCGATGCCAAGAAGACTGTCGATGCTGCTGCCCTCAAGGCTGCCGGCGTGATTCGCCGCGTCAAGGATGGTGTTCGCGTTCTTTCGGACGGCGAACTGAAGGCGAAGCTTGCCCTCGAAGTTGCGGGCGCTTCCAAGCCGGCGGTTGAAAAGATCGAGAAGGCCGGCGGCTCCATCAAGCTGCTTGCTTCTGCCGCAGAAGCTCCTGCCGCAGAATAATATTATCAAAGATCGCCCGAGGTGCTTCACTTCGGGCGATTTTTCTCCCATATGTGAGCCTCACGAACCTGAACGACGCGGCGGTGTCTTTCCGGTTGACAACGGGAACCAAGGGTGAGGCGCCCGATTGCATGGCAATCCGTCCGAAGCCCGAATTTTGAACAATTTACTTACTGATTCCGGACCCGGCCGATTATGCCGGAATTGGTAGTGCGGAGATTTGCATGGCTTCTGCAGCGGAACAATTGGCGTCCAATCTCAATTTCTCGACCTTTGCCAAGGCTGAGGATCTCAAGAAGCGCTTGTGGTTTACGCTCGGCGCTCTCCTCGTCTATCGACTCGGCACCCACATTCCGCTTCCTGGCCTCAATCCTGCCGCTTACGCCCAGGCTTTCCAGAATCAGTCGGGCGGCATTCTTGGCCTCTTCAACATGTTCTCGGGCGGCGCCGTACAGCGCATGGCGATCTTCGCGCTCGGCATCATGCCTTATATTTCGGCCTCGATCATCGTTCAGCTGATGACCTCGGTCGTTCCCTCGCTCGAAAACCTGAAGAAGGAAGGCGAGCAGGGCCGCAAGATCATCAACCAGTACACCCGCTACGGCACGGTGCTGCTCGGCGCATTGCAGGCCTATGGCATTGCGATCGGCCTGGAGCACGGCAACGGCGTCGTGGTGGACCCGGGCTGGTTCTTCCGTATTTCCACCGTCATTACGCTGCTCGGCGGCACGATGTTCCTGATGTGGCTTGGTGAGCAGGTGACGTCGCGCGGTATCGGCAACGGTATCTCGCTGATCATCTTCGCCGGTATCGCTGCAGGTCTTCCGACCGCGCTCGCCGGCACTCTTGAACTCGGCCGCACCGGCGCGCTTTCCACGCCCCTTATTCTCGCGGTGCTGGTCGTTGCCATTCTGGTCATTGCGCTCATCGTTTTCGTCGAGCGTGCGCAGCGTCGCCTGCTGATTCAGTATCCGAAACGCCAGGTCGGTACACGCATGTTCCAGGGCGATACGTCGCACCTGCCGCTGAAGCTCAACACCTCGGGTGTTATCCCGGCGATCTTCGCGTCGTCGCTGCTCTTGCTGCCGGCAACCGTCGCCGGTCTCGGCAACAATACGGCGCTTCCGACCTGGGTGACGTCGATCGTCGCCGCGCTTGGCCATGGCCAGCCGGTCTACATGGTGTTCTACGGCGCCCTGATCGCCTTCTTCGCCTTCTTCTACACCGCGCTCGTCTTCAATCCGAAGGACACGGCCGACAATCTGAAGAAGCATGGCGGCTTCATTCCGGGCATTCGTCCCGGTGAGCGCACTGCCGAATATATCGATTACGTGCTGACCCGCATCACGGTCATCGGCGCGATCTATCTTGTCTTCGTCTGCATCCTGCCCGAAATTCTCGTATCCCAGACAGGTATTCCGTTGTCTCTGGGTGGCACTTCGCTTCTGATCGTGGTTAGCGTAACGCTGGATACGGTGGCGCAGATTCAGGGTCACCTGATCGCACAGCAATATGAAGGCCTGATCAAGAAATCGAAGTTGCGTGGAGGAAAGAGGGGGCGATGAGACTCATACTTTTAGGGCCGCCGGGAGCAGGTAAGGGGACCCAGGCCCAGCGTATCGTGGAAAAGTACGGCATCCCGCAGCTTTCCACAGGCGATATGCTGAGGGCTGCGGTGGCTGCCGGGACTGAAGTTGGCAAGCGCGCCAAGGCCGTCATGGACGCCGGCAAGCTTGTTTCCGATGAGATCGTCAACGCTATCGTCTCCGAACGTATCGACCAGCCGGATTGCGCCAGAGGCTTCATCCTCGATGGTTTCCCGCGCACGCTGGTGCAGGCGGATGCTACGGAGCGGATGCTGAAGTCGAAGGGGTTGGATCTCTCGGTCGTCATTGAACTCAAGGTCGATGATGCCGAATTGATTCGCCGCGTTTCCGGCCGTTATTCCTGCTCGAATTGCGGCAGCGTCTATCACGACACTGATAAGGTTCCGGCAACGGCCGGCGTCTGCGACAAATGCGGCTCGACCCACTTCAAGCGCCGCCCTGACGACAATGCCGAAACCATGGCGACTCGCCTCCAGGTCTATTACAAGGAGACGTCGCCGCTGATCGGTTACTACTATGCGAAGGGCAAGTTGCAGAGCATCGACGGCATGGCCGATATCGAGCATGTGACCGAAAGCATAGAGGCTATCCTGGCTAAGCTTTAGATAGCCTAAAATAAACTTGCCGGAGCGGTTGCTTTTTTGCGCCGATTCCGCTAAACACCGCGCCAACTCGCGACATGCTATGCGATCGGCGCGGATTTCCAACGGGAAGTCCGGGTACGGTCGTTTTGACATGTGGCGGATGCACATTGAACAAGCAGCTCCCGGGCTGCATAACAAAACCCTTTGCTAAGGCAAAAGGAATGCAAGGAGAACAGGCGTGGCTCGTATCGCTGGCGTCAACATCCCGACTGCAAAGCGCGTAGTTATTGCGCTTCGCTATATTCACGGGATCGGACCGAAGTTTGCTCAGGAAATCTGCGACAAGGTTGGTATTCCGGCCGAGCGTCGCGTCCATCAACTGACGGATGCTGAAGTTCTGCAGATCCGTGAAGCCATCGACCGTGACTACCAGGTCGAAGGTGATCTGCGTCGCGACACCGCGATGAACATCAAGCGTCTGATGGACCTGGGTTCTTACCGCGGCCTGCGTCATCGTCGCGGCCTGCCGGTTCGCGGCCAGCGCACCCACACCAATGCCCGCACCCGCAAGGGTCCGGCAAAGGCGATCGCTGGTAAGAAGAAGTAATTTCCGGGAAACCGGGATGGGGAGGCTGGCGGTCCGCCGGCCTCTTTTGAGTTTGGAGCGGCGCCCCGTGGGCGTTGCTTCGGTGGAGCCGCTGGCATTACGGCGGTGCAGAGATCCAAGAAAGGACTACCATGGCCAAGGAAGCCGTACGCGTTCGCCGTCGCGAGCGTAAAAATATTTCGTCTGGCGTCGCACACGTCAACTCGACCTTCAACAACACGATGATCACCATCACCGACGCGCAGGGCAACGCTATTGCCTGGTCGTCCGCTGGTGCCAAGGGCTTCAAGGGTTCGCGCAAGTCGACCCCGTTCGCTGCCCAGATCGCTGCCGAAGACTGCGCCAAGAAGGCTCAGGAACATGGCATGAAGTCGCTGGAAGTCGAAGTTTGCGGTCCGGGTTCCGGTCGCGAATCCGCTCTGCGCGCGCTCCAGGCTGCCGGTTTCATGATCACGTCCATCCGCGACGTGACGCCGATCCCGCACAATGGTTGCCGCCCGCGCAAGAAGCGTCGCGTCTGATCATCGCCACTCTCGACACTGGCCGGGGCAGATGCGTCCGGCCCGGTGTTTCTCAAGCTCGGTTGTCACGATTGGATGGTGACAACGAACGGAAGGCAAAAACATGATTCAGAAAAACTGGCAGGAACTGATCAAGCCCAACAAGGTCGAGTTCACCTCGAGCGGCCGTACCAAGGCAACGCTCGTGGCCGAACCGCTGGAGCGTGGCTTCGGTCTTACCCTCGGCAACGCGCTGCGTCGCGTTCTGCTGTCTTCTCTGCGCGGCGCCGCTGTGACGGCCGTGCAGATCGACGGCGTGCTGCACGAGTTCTCCTCTATCCCGGGCGTCCGGGAAGATGTGACGGACATCGTGCTGAACATCAAGGAAATCGCCATCAAGATGGATGGCGATGATGCCAAGCGCATGGTTGTCCGCAAGCAGGGCCCAGGCGTTGTAACGGCTGGCGATATTCAGACGGTCGGCGATATCGAAATCCTCAACCCCGAGCATGTCATCTGCACGCTCGACGAGGGCGCCGAAATCCGCATGGAATTCACCGTCAACAACGGCAAGGGCTATGTCCCGGCCGAGCGCAATCGTGCGGAAGATGCTCCGATCGGTCTCATTCCGGTCGACAGCCTTTATTCGCCGGTCAAGAAGGTGTCCTACAAGGTTGAAAATACCCGTGAAGGACAGGTTCTCGACTACGACAAGCTGAGCATGTCGCTCGAAACCGATGGTTCGATCAGCGGTGAAGATGCCGTCGCTTTCGCGGCTCGCATCCTGCAGGATCAGCTTGGCGTGTTCGTCAACTTCGACGAGCCGCAGAAGGAAACCGAAGAGGAAGCAGTTACCGAACTCGCTTTCAATCCGGCTCTCCTCAAGAAGGTGGACGAACTGGAACTGTCCGTTCGCTCGGCAAATTGCCTGAAGAACGACAACATCGTCTACATCGGCGACCTCATTCAGAAGACCGAAGCAGAAATGCTCCGCACGCCGAATTTTGGTCGCAAGTCGCTGAACGAAATCAAGGAAGTTCTCGCTTCCATGGGCCTGCACCTCGGCATGGAAGTGCCGGCATGGCCGCCCGAGAACATCGAAGATCTCGCCAAGCGTTACGAAGACCAATACTAACGTTTCAAACGGCAGGCGATCGATGCCTGCAAGTGAAGGAGAATAGCCATGCGCCACGGTAAAGCCGGCCGCAAGCTGAATAGAACCGCCAGCCACCGTAAGGCGATGTTCGCCAACATGGCGGCTTCGCTCATCACCCATGAGCAGATCGTCACCACGCTCCCGAAGGCGAAGGAAATTCGTCCGATCGTCGAGAAGCTGGTAACCCTCGGCAAGCGCGGTGATCTGCACGCTCGTCGTCAGGCCATCTCGCAGATCCGCGATGCAGCCGTCGTTTCGAAGCTCTTCGACGCGATCGCAACGCGCTACGCCACCCGCAACGGCGGCTACCTGCGTATCATGAAGGCTGGCTTCCGCCAGGGCGACAATGCCGCTCTCGCAGTTGTCGAATTCGTCGATCGCGACGTCAATGCCAAGGGCGCAGCCGACAAGGCTCGCGTTGCCGCTGAAGAAGAAGCCGCAGCCGCTTAAGGCCAGCTTTGGACTAGAGATTGAAGGCCGGATGAGAAATCATCCGGCCTTTTCTCGTTTGTGGATCTCGGAAGCGGCCTTTCATTCCTCACCAGCACCAGGGAATATCGACATTCTCAAGCCGGGTCGTTTATCGATTTGCGCATCCATCTGTGAAGGGCTTAGCCAGGCATGCAGCGGAAATTGACGCGCAGGAGAACAGGTTTGCCTCTGGCGCTGCTGCTAACCATAGCCTGCGGCCTTGCGCTCAGGCGGTTCGGATATGCCGTGCATCTGCCCTTCGAGGTCGTGAAATATGGTGGCTCGATCTTGTGGGGAGCCATGGTCTACTGGTTGCTTGCGACGGTCTTTGCCGGGACGCCTCGGTTCCGGATCAGCTTGGCGGCAGTCGTCGTCGCCGTGCTTGTCGAGCTTTTCAGGCTTTGGCATACGCCGGCGCTGGATGCGTTTCGATTGACCACGGCGGGGGCTCTGCTGCTGGGGCGAGTGTTTTCGCCCTGGAACATTCTGACCTATGTTACCGGTATCGCGGCGGCTTTGGCACTGGATTGGGTGCTATCGAGGTGGAAGCGCTTGGTCTGACGCCTGACCTTCATTCCGCGGCCACTACCAGCCGCCGTTGCGGCTCGTCGCCAATTGTTTGCGGTCTCGATCATTCTGCCGTTTGGCCATCAATATTCTCATAGCTGCATTTCCCATTTCAGATGGCGCTTTGGATCATAATAATTTGAATCCTAATTAGTTTAGTGCTAATGGATTCCTATGAAATCGTCAAACGCGCTGCAGCGCCTCTTCACCGCCAATCTGCTGACCACCGGACGCCAATGGCGCCGGGTCGTCGATCTCGCGCTGAGCTCCTATGGCATATCCGAGGCCGCGGCCGCCCCGCTGCTTTGGATCGGTCGTCTGGGAGGAGGCGTGCGGCAGGTGGTTCTCGCCACCTATGTCGGCATCGAAGGACCGTCTCTGGTCCGCCTGCTCGATCAGCTCGAAAGCATGGACCTCGTCATCCGCAAGGATGATCCGACGGATCGGCGCGCGAAAGGCCTGTGGCTGACGGCTGAAGGCGAGATGCTTGCCTCCCGCATGGAGGACGCCCTCGACGAGCTGCGTGGCAAGATCCTCGCCAATGTCGACCCGGCGGATATCGAGGCTGCTGTTCGCGTTCTCAAGGCTTTCGAGGAATTCGAATCGCCGAAGACTGGCGATGCCGAGCCGGAGCGGGAGAAGGTTCTATGAGCGTTCCGTCCTGGCGCGACTGGCTGTTTTCGGTCAAAGCCTTCATTGCAGCGATCATGGCGCTGTTCATCGCGCTGTCGCTGGATCTGCCGCGTCCCTATTGGGCGATGGCCGCCGTCTATGTGGTCGCTAATCCTCTTGCTGGCGCAACCAGCTCCAAGGGGCTCTATCGTGCTCTCGGTACGCTCATCGGTGCCACTGCGTCGGTGATCCTCGTTCCGCTCTTCGTCAATGCGCCGGAGCTGCTCTCCGTCGTCGTCGCGCTGTGGACCGGCACCTTGCTGTTCATCTCGATGCTTGACCGTACCTCGCGCAGCTATGTCTTCATGCTGGCCGGCTATTCGCTGCCGCTCATCGCGCTGCCGACCGTCGGCGCGCCGGCAACCGTATTCGATGTGGCGCTTGCCCGTTCCGAGGAGATCATCATCGGCATCGTCTGCGCGAGCGTCGTCAGCGCCATCGTCTTTCCGAGCAGCGTCGGCACGGTACTCGGCAAGCGCATAAGCTCCTGGCTGGATGACGCCGGCACGTGGGCGGATGAGATCCTGCGCGGCGAGGGCGCTTCTCCCGCAACTCCCTTGAAACGCCAGAAGCTTGCCGCCGACGTTTCCGGGCTCGATCTCGTCATCAGCCAGCTGCGTTATGATGCGGGCAGCCGCGATATCGTCAGGCATTCGCGCGAGCTGCGCGGCCGTCTGCTGATGTTGCTGCCGCTCTTCTCGTCTCTCGCCGATCGCCTGCATGCGCTGAAAGCCGGCGGAAAGCTGCTGCCGCCGCCGCTTGTCGCCGTTTTGAACGAGGTGGCCGATTGGCTCGAGCAGGGCGGTCGCGGCAAGGCCGACGATACCGCCGATGCGCTGTCGAGAAAAATCGAGGAATTGCAGCAGAACGACATCGATCTCGGCTGGGACGATCTCGTCCGGTCGAGCGCTCTCGATCGCCTCAAGGAAATCGTCGATCTCTGGCAGGACTGCCTGACGCTGCGCGACCAGATCATCTCCGGCCAGCAGGTCGGCACATGGCGCCCCGCCGTTCGTCACCGCAATGTCGTTGGTCACATCAGGCACTATGACTATGGCCTGCTTGCCTTCTCGGCCGGCGCGGTTGTCGTTGGCATCGCCGTCGCCTGCTTCTTCTGGATCTATTCCGGATGGGAGGATGGCGCGGGCTTCGTCACCATGGCCGCGGTAGCCTGTTCGTTTTTCGCCTCGCTCGATCGTCCCGCACCCTTCATCACTTCGATGTTCGTCTGGTGCGCCATGAGCCTGGTCATCGCCTGCGTCTACATCTTCGGCATATTGCCGTCGATCTCCGGCTTCGAAATGCTGGTGCTGGTCTTTGCGCCGCCCTTCCTGGTGATGGGCCTGTTGATCCCGCGCCCGCAGACCAACATGCTCGCCATGCTGCTGGCGGTGAACGGAGCAACCTTCATCGCGCTGCAGGACCGCTATACGGCCGATTTCGCCAGCTTCGCCAACAGCGCGGTCGGGGCTCTCGCGGGTGTCGGCTTCGCTCTGGTCTGGACCTTGCTCACCCGTCCGTTCGGGGCCGAACTTGCCGCCTGGCGGCTGGTGAGGGCCGGCTGGACCGATCTTGCCGAAACTGCGGCCGGCATCCGCCGCGCCGATCACGAGCGCCTGTCCGGCCGCATTCTGGATCGTCTCGGCCAGCTCGTACCCCGCCTTGCTGGCATCGAGGATCGCGAGCTGAAGAAGGTCGACGGCTATGCCGACGTTCGTCTCGGCTTCAACGTGCTGATGCTGCAGAAGGAGCGTGGCCAGCTAAAGCCCGCCGCGGCGGCATCCGTCAGCGAAGTGCTGATCGGCGTTTCGGATTTCTATCGCTCGCGGCTGAAGGCCAAGCGCGCCATCGATCCCTCCGACGATCTGCGCATGTCGATCGACCGTGGCCTCGAGGCGGTCGCACAGGAAAAGCGGCATTCCGGCCGGGCGAGCCTTGATGCGCTTGTCGGCCTTCGCCGGGCGCTCTTCCCGCATGCCGAGCCGCCGGCGAGCTGGCGACCGCCCGTATCGGACATAACCCAACCACATTCCATTGCCGCCGAGTAATATCATGCCCGCAGAATTCGATCTTTATGGCGTCTACATCCCCCGCCTTCTCGTTCTCATGCTCGTGACGCTGTTTGCCGTCATCGTCCTTCGACGCCTGCTCGCATGGATCGGAGCCTATACTCTGGTCTGGCATCGCGGTCTCTTCGATCTCGCGCTTTACGTCCTGCTGCTCGGCGCCGTCTCCTCCGTTTCTCGTTGGTACTTCACATGAACGCGTTAAAACTCATCGGCCGCGTGGCCGTCACTCTCATCTTCGTCGTTGCCGCCGTCTATGTCGGCCGCCAGCTCTGGGGTCACTATATGGATGAGCCGTGGACGCGCGATGCGCGTCTCAGGGCCGATGTCGTCGGCATCGCGCCTGACGTCTCCGGTCTCGTGAGCGAGGTCCTCGTCAAGGATAACCAGATCGTCAAGAAAGGCGATGTTCTTTTCCGCGTCGATCGGGATCGCTTTGCCATCGCTCTCGAGCAGGCGGATGCAGCCCTTGCAAGCAGCAAAGCCGCTCTCGATCAGGCCCGCCGCGAAAGCCAGCGGCAGGCTCGCCTCGGCGATGCCGCCTCCCTGCAGCAGAAGGAGCAGGCGCTGACCACCGTGCAGCAGGATGAAGCCGCTCTTCGTCAGGCGACCGCCAATCGCGAGCTCGCTCAGCTGAACCTCGACCGTTCCGAGGTCCGCGCCACCGTCAACGGCACGATCTCGAACCTCAGCCTGCGCCCGGGCGATTATGTTTCGGCCGGCACTGCCAAGGTGGCGCTGATCGATACCGATTCCCTGCGTGTGGAGGGCTATTTCGAAGAAACCAAGCTGCCGCGCATCCATGTCGGCGATGAGGTCTTCATCCACCTGATGGGGCAGGCCGAGAAGCTGACCGGCCATGTCGAAAGCATCGCCTACGGCATCGAGGATCGCGAACGCACCTCCGGCAGCCTGCTTGCCAACATCACGCCGACCTTCAGCTGGGTGCGCCTGGCGCAGCGCGTGCCGGTGCGCATCGCGCTCGACAAGGTGCCCGACGGCACGAAGCTGATTGCCGGCCTGACAGCGACCGTCGAGGTGCAGGAGCAGGACCAGGCGAACATCGCCAGCGCCGCGGAATGACTGTCTTCTAGAGCGGTTCAGCTTTTCACGGAATCGCAGAACCGCTCTATCTCTTTGTTTCTCCGCAATTCCGGACGGAAAATCGCTGCGCACTTTTCCTGGAATTGCTTTAAAAAAGAGCAGGGCGGCCGAATTCAGGCCGCTCTGGAGCTGGAAGCAACGGCCGGCCTGCGTGCGGCCCGGCGCTTCTCCATCATGATCGGCCTGTAGGATCTGTAGAGGATCATGGCGATCAGTAGGCCGATATAGATATATTGCTCCAGTGACAGCACCTTTGTCGACAGGGCGAAGTGCAGGGCACCGCAGGCGGCGATGATATAGACCAGGCGATGCAGCCAGATCCATTTCTTGCCGAGACGTTTGATCGAGAAATTGTTCGAGGTCACGGCAAGTGCCAGCAGCATGACGAGCCCCGCCATGCCGAACATGATGAAGGGCCGCTTCAGCACGTCGTCGATGACGGCCTGCACATCCAGCGCCTGATCGAGGACCATATAGACGGTCAGGTGCATCAGCACATAATAGAAACAGAGTAGGCCGAGCGCGCGGCGATAGCGCAGATAATTCCAGCCGAAGAGATCGCGAAGCGGCGTGACCGCAAGCGTCAGCAGCAGGAAACGGATCGCCCATAGTCCCAGGAAAAGCTCGAAGGTCTTGACGGCATCGGCGCCGAGCTGGTCCGTCGCGCCGAGATAGAATTCCCATGCGGCCGGCAAAAGTCCGACAAAATAGAGCGCCCAGACTGAGGCGGATTGCCAGCGCTTGGGGAGGGCGAAGGACATGGCCATCAGAAATTCACCCTGAGATCCATGCCGCTATAAAGGTTGGCGACCTGATCGGCATAGCCGTTGAAGGGCAGGGTGGGATGACGATTGGAGCCGAAGAAGCCGCCTTCGCCGATGCGCCGTTCGGTCGCCTGGCTCCATCGCGGATGATCGACGGCCGGATTGACGTTGGCGTAGAAGCCATATTCCTGGCTGTTGGTCGCCTGCCAGGTATTCAGCGGCTGTTTGTCGGTGAGCGTGATGCGGACGATCGACTTGATGCCCTTGAAGCCATATTTCCAGGGTACGACGAGCCGGATCGGCGCGCCGTTCTGGTTCGGCAGGGTCTCGCCGTAGAGGCCGACGGCAAGCAGCGTCAGCGGGTTGCGCGCCTCGTCCAGGCGCAGTCCCTCGACATAGGGCCAGTTCAGGGATTGCAAGAGGCCCGATTGCCCCGGCATCTCGGCCGGCCGGACGATTGTTTCGAAAGCGACGAATTTGGCGCTGCCCTGCGGTTCCACCTTATCGAGCAAGGCGGAGAGCTGGAAGCCGTCCCAGGGGATCACCATCGACCAGGCTTCGACGCAGCGCATGCGATAGACGCGCTCTTCCGGGGGGAATTCCTTGATCAGAGCGTCGATGTCGAAGGTGCCGGGCTTGTTGACCATGCCGTCTACCTTGACGGTCCAGGGCCGCGGCTTGAACTTGCCGGAGAGATTGGCGGGGTCGGATTTGTCGAGGCCGAATTCGTAGAAATTGTTGTAGGTGGTGACGTCCTTGATCGGCGTCAGCTTCTCGTTGACCGTATAATTGCTCTTGGTCGCCGCCAGCGCTTCGGCCATCGCAGCCTTGCCGCCGATGGCCGCCATGCCCATGCCGGCGGCCGCCGCCGTCAGGACGCCGCGGCGCTTGAGATAGATCGAGCGGGGTGTGATTTCGGAAGATGCGATTTTGGGCGGACGATAGGCGGCCATGGAACAGTTCCTCTATGCGCTAGCAGCTTCGATATAAGCGATACGCAGCGGATGCAGATTTTATTACACTCTTAGGCCGGCATTTCTTTGGAAGTGAAAGCAACTTTTTGTGTGCGCTTGCGATCGGGCCGTTTCATTCCCAACTCTGGTCGTACGACTTGTTCGCCCGGACGTGGCCTTGCTTGGCAGCGTACCGGATTCGCTTGAGTTGATAGTGACAGTATCGCACGATTGGATTAGGACAATTCCAAAAAGCGGAGTTGCCGGCGTCCTTTTCGGCTCGAAACCGTGGGCTATGCCGACGCCGCGCAAATTCCAGGATGACGAGGAAGAAACACCATGCCAGCTTATCGTTCCAGAACCACCACCCACGGCCGCAACATGGCCGGCGCGCGCGGCCTTTGGCGTGCGACGGGTATGAAGGACAGCGATTTCGGCAAGCCCATTATTGCGGTGGTCAACTCCTTCACCCAGTTCGTGCCCGGCCACGTTCACCTCAAGGATCTTGGTCAGCTCGTCGCGCGCGAGATCGAGGCGGCTGGCGGCGTTGCAAAGGAATTCAATACCATCGCCGTCGACGACGGCATCGCCATGGGTCATGACGGTATGCTCTATTCGCTGCCGTCGCGCGAGCTGATCGCCGACAGCGTCGAATACATGGTCAACGCCCATTGCGCCGACGCCATGGTCTGCATCTCCAACTGCGACAAGATCACCCCCGGTATGCTGATGGCCTCGCTGCGCCTGAACATCCCGACCGTCTTCGTCTCCGGCGGCCCGATGGAAGCCGGCAAGGTCGTCCTGCATGGCAAGAAGGTTGCCCTCGATCTCGTCGACGCCATGGTCGCCGCGGCCGACGACAAGATCAGTGACGAGGACGTTCAGGTCATCGAGCGTTCGGCCTGTCCGACCTGCGGTTCGTGCTCGGGCATGTTCACGGCCAATTCGATGAACTGCCTGACCGAGGCACTCGGCCTGTCGCTGCCGGGCAACGGCTCGACGCTTGCCACCCATGCCGACCGCAAGGAACTTTTCCTCGAGGCTGGGCGCCGTGTCGTCGCTCTCGCGAAGCGTTATTACGAGCAGGACGATGTAACGGCGCTGCCGCGGACAATCGCCAGCAAGGGTGCATTCGAGAATGCCATGGCGCTCGACATCGCCATGGGCGGCTCGACCAACACCGTGCTGCATATCCTCGCGGCAGCCCACGAGGGCGAGATCGATTTCACCATGGATGACATCGACCGCCTGTCGCGACGTGTTCCCTGCCTTTCCAAGGTGGCGCCTGCCAAGGCCGACGTTCACATGGAAGATGTGCATCGCGCCGGCGGCATCATGGCGATCCTCGGCGAGTTGAACCGCGCCGGACTGTTGAACGTCGATCTGCCGACCGTCCATGCCCCGACGTTGGGCGAGGCGCTAGCGCAATGGGATATTGCCGTCACCGACAACAAGGCGGCTCTGGAGCTGTTCAGCGCTGCCCCCGGCGGTATCCCGACGCAGGTTGCCTTCAGCCAGAGCGCGCGCTGGGAAGAGCTTGATCTCGATCGCGAAAAGGGTGTCATCCGCGATGCCCAGCATCCCTTCTCCAAGGATGGCGGTCTCGCCGTCTTGAAGGGCAATCTGGCGCTCGATGGCTGCATCGTGAAGACGGCCGGCGTCGATGAATCGATCCTGAAGTTCTCCGGCCCGGCCAAGGTCTTCGAAAGCCAGGACGCTGCCGTCAAGGGCATCCTCAGCAACGAGGTCAAGGCCGGCGACGTCGTCGTCATCCGCTACGAAGGCCCGAAGGGCGGCCCCGGTATGCAGGAAATGCTCTATCCGACGAGCTATCTGAAGTCGAAGGGTCTGGGCAAAGCTTGCGCTTTGATCACCGATGGACGCTTCTCCGGCGGCACCTCGGGCCTCTCTATCGGCCACGCCTCGCCGGAAGCGGCAAACGGGGGCACGATCGGCCTGGTACGCGAAGGCGACATGATCGACATCGACATCCCCAACCGCACGATCAGCCTGCGCGTCGACGACAAGGAACTTGCCGCTCGCCGCGAAGCTCAGAATGTTAAGGGTTGGCACCCGGCTGAAGCACGCAAGCGTAACGTCACCACGGCGTTGAAGGCCTATGCCGCGTTTGCCACGAGTGCGGACCGCGGCGCCGTTCGCGATTTGGGCGGGAAATAATAAAGCACCTTCGCCCCGCGCAGCGGGGAGAAGGTGGACTCGAACGGTCGAGCGGAGCTCGGCCGCGAGAGGACGGATGAGGGGCTTTTGGAGATTTGCCGCGGCGGAGGAGTGTGCCTGTCCCCGCGCTTGCCCCTCACCCTAACCCTTTCCCCGCAGGCGGGGAGAGGGGACTTGTGCGGCAAAGCCCTCAACGTCATCGCAAAGCAGCTTCTACAGCGGCCGATTGATCTGCTTGTACGCGTCGTTCAGCTCCTTCAGGCGATCTTGATAGGACGAAGTCAGGCAAGCGACATCGGCGCCGCAGGCCTGCCGTTTCTTCAGCCATTCGGTCTGCTGGTCCTGCATCGTTCCGCGCGCGCCCATGGCGAGAAGGCCGGAGAGCAGGTCGAAGGTCGTCACCATCTTAACGTCGGCATCGTTGAGCGCCCGTACCTCGCATATGGTCTTTTCGTCCGGCTTCAGGTTCTGCGCCTCGCAATCAAAGCTGGCGGCGTGGGAGGTGCCGGCCATGCCCAGCGAGATGAGGAAGGTAGCGGCGGCAAGATGGTTCGATCGCATGTTTGGTTCCCTTTGACGATTCCCAACTCCAAATGCATGACAACATGTTTTTGTTCGGCGAGCCTGTTTTTTATCGTTGCCAGCGTCCATTTATGCTTCATGCTTCCGCCCTCTTTTCTTTCTAGCGTCGGGCGCTACAACGTTGTTTAAAGAGAATTAAAAAGGGAAATTTCCATGCATGTCCTCCTGAAGCGCACTGCCGTTTCGATGATTGCCCTCGTCATGGCGATGCCGCTTTCCGCTGAGGCTCAGACGGCAAAGACACTGCCGGAAAGCCAGACGCAGATGCAGCTTTCCTTCGCCCCGCTGGTCAAGCAGACGGCGGGTGCTGTCGTGAATGTCTATGCCGAGCGCGTCGTTCAGCGTCAGTCCCCCTTTGCTGGCGATCCCTTCTTCGAGCAGTTTTTCGGCCAGCGCATGCCGAATCGCACCGAGAAGCAGTCTTCGCTGGGCTCGGGCGTCATCGTGGAGGCGAACGGCACTGTTATCACCAACAACCACGTCGTCGATGGCGCCGACGACATCAAGATCGCGCTTTCGGACGGCCGCGAATTTCCCTGCAAGGTCGTGCTGAAGGACGATCGTGTCGATCTCGCCGTGTTGAAGATCCAGTCGAAGAACGAGAGCTTCCCGGTTCTGCCGCTTGGCAATTCCGATGGCATTGAAGTCGGCGATCTCGTGCTCGCGATCGGCAATCCCTTCGGTGTCGGACAGACGGTGACGAGCGGCATCGTCTCTGCGCTCGCCCGCAACCAGGTGAAGAACGAGGTCGGCTTCTTCATCCAGACCGATGCCTCGATCAACCCCGGCAATTCCGGCGGCGCGCTTGTCAACATGACCGGCGAATTGATCGGGCTCAATACGGCGATCTTCTCCCAGGGCGGCGGCTCCAACGGTATCGGCTTTGCCATCCCCGCCAATCTGGTCAAGGTCTTCCTTGCCGCGGCCGACCGTGGCGACAAGTCCTTCGAGCGGCCCTATATCGGCGCCACTTTCGAGCCGGTGACATCCGATGTCGCCGAAGCTCTGGGCCTGGACAAGGTGCGCGGCGCGCTGGTGACCAAGGTGGTCGATGGCGGACCGGCGGCCAAGGCCGGCCTCAAGCCAGGCGAGGTGATTACGGCGTTGAACAATATCTCCATCGAGCATCCCGATGCGCTCGGCTATCGCCTGACGACGGCGGGCCTCGGCGCGACCGTGTCGCTGACCGTGCTCGATAACGGCAAGGAACATCAGACCACGATGACGCTTGCCGCGGCGCCTGAATCCATCCCGCGCGACGAGCGGGTGATCGAGGGCAACAATCCCTTCTCTGGCGCGACCGTTGCCAATCTCTCGCCGCGCGTCGCCGATGATCTGCATCTGCCGCCGGATTCCACGGGCGTCGTCATCGAAAGCCTGAAGCAGAACTCGCCGGCCGATCGGCTGGGATTTGCCGCGCGCGATATCGTTATCTCCATCAATGGGGTGGCGATCAATACGACTGAGGTCCTCCAGCGGACCGTGACCTCCAATCCAAGCTTCTGGCGCGTCGAGATCGAGCGCGACGGCCAGCGCATCCGGCAGTTCTTCCGATGAGCAATGACCTGTTTGCACCGCGGATTCCGGAAGAGGTCGCCAACAAGCGGCCTCTCGCCGATCGTCTGCGGCCGCAAACATTGGCCGAAGTCACCGGCCAGGCACATCTGACCGGCGAGGACGGCGTTCTGCGCCGAATGATCGAGGCGGGGTCGCTGGGATCGATGATCTTCTGGGGACCTCCAGGCACCGGCAAGACGACGGTTGCACGGCTGCTTTCGGGCGAGGCGGGTCTCGCCTTCGAGCAGATTTCGGCGATCTTCTCCGGCGTTGCTGATCTGAAAAAGGTGTTCGAGGCGGCACGTCTGCGCCGCATGGATGGCCGCCAGACCCTGCTGTTCGTCGATGAGATCCATCGCTTCAATCGCGCTCAGCAGGATAGCTTCCTGCCCGTGATGGAAGACGGCACGGTTATTCTTGTGGGAGCGACGACGGAAAATCCGTCTTTCGAACTCAACGCCGCTCTTCTCTCCCGCGCCCGTGTGCTGACATTCCGCTCACATGACGAGGAGAGCCTGGAGGAACTGCTGCGCCGAGCCGAAACGGTGGAAGGAAAGCCGCTGCCGCTGACGGACGACGCTCGTGCCAGCTTGATCCGCATGGCCGATGGCGATGGCCGCTCGGTTCTGACGCTGGCCGAAGAGGTCTGGCGCGCTGCGCGCAAGGATGAGCTTTTCGATCCCGATATGCTGGTCAAGATCGTCCAGCGCCGCGCCCCGGTCTATGACAAGGCGCAGGATGGACACTACAATCTGATATCGGCGCTGCATAAGTCGGTTCGTGGCTCCGACCCGGACGCAGCGCTCTACTATCTCGCCCGCATGTTCGACGCCGGCGAGGATCCGCTCTATCTTGGTCGCCGGCTGGTGCGCATGGCGGTCGAGGATATCGGCCTTGCAGACCCGCAGGCTCTGGTCATCTGCAATGCCGCGAAGGACGCCTATGATTACCTCGGGTCGCCGGAAGGTGAACTGGCGCTGGCACAGGCCTGCGTCTATCTCGCGACCGCGCCGAAATCGAACGCCGTCTACACCGCCTTCAAGGCAGCGACGCAGGCCGCGAAGCAGAATGGCTCGCTGCTGCCGCCAAAGCAAATCCTGAACGCGCCCACGAAGCTGATGCGCACCGAAGGCTACGGCGACGGCTATCGCTACGATCACGACGAACCGGACGCCTTTTCAGGCCAGAATTATTTTCCGGAAAAGATGGGCCGCCAGACCTTCTACGATCCGCCGGAACGCGGCTTTGAGCGCGAGATCCGCAAGCGGCTGGACTGGTGGTCGAAACTGCGCAAGGAGCGCGGCGAGCGCTAGGAAGTGTGGACAGTTATCTGATCCATAGGACGATTGCTGCGATAGTGACGACTGCGAGGTAGTTTTCGGCGGTTTTTTCGAAGCGCGTAGCGACCCTGCGGAACTGCTTGCGTCTCGAGAAG
>NZ_JABAIG010000016.1:0-129586 GCF_012641385.1 Rhizobium sp. P28RR-XV | reverse complement strand
AGCTACGTCGTGCCCTCGGGGTTCCTTTTAGCGTGGTGGGGGGTTGCGCCAACCTTAAATACGCGGCCGGCGGACGTGGCTCATGGTTCGAAAACCATGAGCCACGTCCAGTCGATCCGCTCAGACGCCACCCTTAATGGCCTGAAACACTGGGCATGCTCTCCACCGTCTCCAGACCCGCTTGTTGGGGAGTAAGTTCGTCCGCTGCCGCGACCCATAGGCACTGGAGGGTTGAACCACCATTCTGATTCTGAATGTAGGTTGCATTGCCATTGGCAGCGTAAGAATCTGTGTGTCCTGCTGCGATATTGACGTTCTGCCAATTGTTGACGTGAATTATCGTCAGATTGTACGTCGATGCGTTTGGACCGCGATTATATACGTGTAAGGTCCCCGGCACTTTTCCTAGTACATGTATTTTTCCATCTGGTGGTATGTTGACGACTGCCATTTTCAGCTCCTCTTGTTGAATAGCGTACAACTGTCCCGCGCGAGGGGGTATGGGCTATCCTCCTTGCTTAAGACAGCGCGACAATAGAGGCCGCCGCCTCAATGAGATGTGCGGAACATCACAGACAGGGCGGAATATCACGGCTTGAAAACCGCTACGTGCCGCGCGATAAATTCGCTTGTGCCGAAAAGCGCTCATCGAGTGCCGCCGTCAATGATCGGAAAGCGACAACAGATCCACGATGGACGGAAGCAGCGCCTGGAGCGGGCCGGATATGAGATGGTACTCGCCCGCTGGTGATATGAGGCCGTCGACCCCGATAATCGCTCGGTAGCGTAAACCCTGGAGATGGAAGGGCCGGAGATGCTCTAGGAGCGCGGCCGCGTCTTCTGCGGGTCGTAATGTGATAGGGGCACGATGACGGCCGGAAGCCGCTTCTGTTGACCATCGAGCTTGCCGATCTCGACCTTGGTGCCGACAGCCGCATGGGTGACATCGACGCGGGCGAGCGCAATGGTCTTGCCGAGAATCGGCGACCGTGTCGCGCTGGTAACCACACCGATTTGCGCCCGGCCTATATGGATGCAATCACCATGGCCGATGGCTTCGTTTGCTTCGACATCGAGGCCTACCATCAGATGGCGCGGATTTTCCTTTCTGCGGATCAGTGCCTCGCGGCCGATGAACTCGTCCTGCTTGGATTTCAGGGGCACGGTGAAGCCGATGCCCGCCTCGAAGGGATCAGTCTGATCATCGAACTCATGATGGGCGAAGACAAGGCCGGCCTCGATGCGCACCATGTCCAGTGCCTCCAGACCCATCGGTTTTAGACCATAGGGCACGCCGGCTTTCCAGACAGCGTCGAAGACGGTTGCCGCATCCTTCGGGTGGCAGAAGATCTCGTAGCCGAGTTCGCCGGTATAACCGGTGCGGGAAACGACGATCGGCGCGCCCTCGAAATGGCCGATACGGCCGACCGCGAAACGGAACCATTCGAGTTCGCTGATCGTCGGCTGCCGGGGCGCAGTCCAGATGATCTCTTTCACGATATCCCGGCTTTTCGGGCCTTGCAGCGCGATGTTGTGCATCTGGTCGGTGGAGGAGCGGATCCAGGCCTTGAAGCCCTTCTTCGCGGCCTGCTCGCGCAGCCAGATACCGCTATAGTCATCGCCGCCGATCCAGCGGAAGTTCTTATCGCCGAGACGAAACAGCGTGCCGTCGTCGATCATGCCGCCATGCTCGTAGCACATGGCGGAATAGACGACCTGGCCGGGCGACAGCTTGCGCACGTCGCGCGTCAGGCAATATTGCAGCAGTTCTTCCGCATCCGGCCCCGTCACCTCGAACTTGCGAAGCGGCGAGAGATCCATCACGACGGCGCGTTCGCGGCAGGCCCAGTATTCCTCGACCGGTCCTTCCGAGGAGAAGCGGTTCGGCAGCCAGAAGCCACGATATTCTGTGTAGTCACGCGTCAGGGCGGAGAGGCGCGGGTGAAACGCGGTCTCCCGCGTCAGTTCGGGGTCGGCATCAGGGGTCATGCGATAGGCCACCGCTCGTGTGAATTTTTCTTTGCCGGAAAAGGTGCGCACGTGGATATCGGTCGGGTCCCAGCCATTGGCCGCATCGATGTCATCGGGGCAGGATGAGGAGACGCAGACGAGATCCGTCAGCGCACGCATCAGGACATAGTCCCCTGGTCGCGACCAGGGTTCGTCGAGATAGAGCTGATTATTGTGATCGACATTGGTGTTGTAGAAGTAGTTCAGTGCCTCCCAGCCTTTGCGGCCGGCGATGCCATAGGGTGCGAGCGCCGCATTGAAATTGTCGGTGCAGTTTACATGGCCGGGATAGCCCATGTCGTCGTAATAACGGGAATTGCAGGCGGTGGCGAAGGCATCGTGGCGGCCGACCGTATCCTGCACGATTTCCACCAGCGGCTCGAAATCGCGATCGAAAGCCTTGGACGGAAGTCCGGGTGCCGGGTAACTGCGACCGAGCAGGGTGCGGGTGACAGTGGAATCGAGCGCGAGATCGAGCCCTTTGTCGACCTTGCGGGCGGAAAAGGCCTGAAAGTCGGTGCATTGCCGGCCATAGACATCGATGATCTGGATATACTCGCCGGCCCGAACGAAATAGGCGGAAGCGGTCGCCGCTCTGATGCGAATGTCTTCGATCGGATCGGCAAGAGGTTCCGGCAGCGCGGACGTATAATCTCGCAGGATAGTCGTGCGGCGTATCCTGACCTCGATGGGCGTTGCCGTATCCTGCGCCTCCGGCGACATGGCCGTGCCCGGCGCTGAGGCGATCAGCAGGCCTTTGAGAGCGACGGTGAATTCCGCCGTGCTGCCCGCCGGCGATGACGCGCCGAAGAGGCGCAGCGCCGTCGCGGACGCCATGTCGGCTCCACGCCGTTCCAGCGCTGCTTTCACGCGAGAAGCACTTTCATTTCCAGATGAAAGGATAGCCTTCAGGCCTGCCGCCTCACCGCTGAATGCCGTGCCCAGGCCAGCGGATTGAAAGCGCCCTTTCTCATCTAGAAAGGTCAGTTCGCAGATCTGGCCGCCTTCGCTGTCCGTCAGCGTAATCCGATCACCGGGCTCGACTCGCAAGACCAGCGACCCGCCGCCCTTGCAGCGATAGCGTTCGGTATCTTGCGGCAACGCCGGAATGCCCGGATATCGCACGATGCTCGCCGAAATCGGCCGTATTCCGGCTGTTGGCGGGTGGAGATCTCGCATAGAGCCCTCTCGGGAAATGGGGGTGCGTCGAGGCACCGGAATCATGCTGACAAAATGCCGGTGGAAAGTAAAGGGATATTGACTAAAAAGAAAATATCTTCACTATGCATAAAGGGCATGCATCTGGAAACCCGCGCACAGACTCGGCTTATGAAAACCTCCAGCACGCCCCGCAATGCCATGGGAGGCACGTTCAGGGAGACGTACGAGAGATACGTCCGGAACAAAATGGGGAATTTCGACAATGACGGATATCGTGGACGCCGGCGCTTCTGCCGGCACCGAAGGAAAACTTATACGCGCGCTTGACTGGAAGGGCGCGTTCTGGGTGGCTGCCGGCGTGCCGCCGCTTGTTCTCTTCTCCATTGGCGGTATCGCCGGCACCACGGGCAAGCTTGCCTTCGTTGTGTGGATCATCTCGATGATCATGGGCTTCCTGCAATCGTTTACCTATGCGGAAATTGCCGGCATGTTCGCCAACAAGTCCGGCGGCGCCTCGGTCTATGGCGCGACGGCCTGGCTGCGCTATTCGAAATTCATCGCGCCACTGTCCGTCTGGTGCAACTGGTTTGCCTGGTCGCCGGTGCTCTCGCTCGGCTGCGCCATTGCGGCCGGTTATATCCTCAATGCCCTCTTCCCCATTCCCGCAGCGGATTCACAGGCCGTCTTGAGCTGGATCAGCGCGCATGCGACGTCGATCACCGCCGATAGCCCGCGCATTGCCGAATACATCGCGGCCCATGCCGGCACATCGCCAGACGATGCGGTAAAAGCGCTGCTCAGCGCCGATGGCGTTGCCGCCTTTACGCCCGCCATCCGCAACTGGTCTCTCGTCAGCTTCAATATTCCCTTCCTCGCAACCGCCAATATCAACGCCACCTTCTTCATCGGCGGCATCCTGATGTTGATCATCTTCGCGATCCAGCATCGCGGCATTTCCGAAACGGCGAGCGTGCAGAAATGGCTCGCCATCATCGTTCTAGTGCCACTGCTCATCATCGGCGTCTATCCGATCGTCAGCGGCCAGATCGTCTCCGCCAACGTTACGGGACTGTTGCCGCCGACAGCGGCTTACGCCGCGACCGACGGCACCTGGAGCAATGGCGGCTGGACACTCTTCCTCGGCGGCCTTTATATTGCCGCCTGGTCGACCTACGGTTTCGAGACGGCAGTCTGCTATACCCGCGAGCTCAAGAACCCGAAGACGGATACGTTCAAGGCGATCTTCTATTCGGGGCTTGCCTGCTGCATCTTCTTCTTCCTCGTGCCCTTCGCCTTTCAGGGCGTGCTTGGCCATGCGGGCATGCTGGCACCGGGCATCGTCGACGGCACCGGCGTCGGTGAAGCGCTCGGCGGCCTCATCGGCGCCGGCCGCATCGTGACGCAGCTGCTCGTCATCCTGATGATCCTTGCACTGTTCCTCGCTATCATGACGGCGATGGCCGGTTCGTCTCGCACCCTCTATCAGGGCTCGAAGGATGGATGGCTGCCGAAATATCTCGATCATGTGAACGAGAACGGCGCGCCGACGAGAGCGATGTGGACGGACTTCGCCTTTAATCTCTTCCTCCTGGCCATCGCGTCCGACACCAGCGGCTATTTCTTCGTGCTGGCTGTGTCCAACGTCGGATACATCATCTTCAACTTCCTCAACCTCAATTCCGGCTGGATCCATCGCATGGACTCCGGGCATATCGAGCGTCCGTGGAAAGCGCCGTCCTGGCTCATCGGCCTCAACACCGTGCTTGCCTTCGTCAATGCCCTCTTCCTCGGCGCCGGTGCCAAGGTTTGGGGCTATGCGAATGCACTCTGGATCGGCTTCGCCTTCGCGGCGCTGATCCTGCCGGTCTTCGCCTACAGGCACTATGTGCGCGACGGCGGCAAATTCCCGGCAGGCGCCATGGACGATCTTGGGCTGATCGGCCAAGATCTGGGTGTCAAGAAAGCGGGCATCCTGCCCTATGTCGCGCTCGTCGGGGGCCTCGCTATCGTGTTAATCGCTAACTGGGCTTTCCAGCTACCGGCATAATGGCACCTGACGAACCTCCCATTCACAGCACTGAGGGTCCGGCTCGCTTGGCAGGCCGGACCTTGCCGCCAGGGAAGAATTCGCGCGATCTCCTTGCGATCGTTGATCACCGCGCCGGTGAACCGCAGTTGCAATGCGCGCCTTCCCCTTCCGGTGCATCTCCTTTATACCTCCCGGTCCGATAATATTGGGCAGGAGGATGACCGTGAACGCCGATGAAGTCGCCGCTCATTGGGAAAACAACGCCGAGACTTGGACCATCTACAGCCGCGCGGGCTATGACAGGTATCGCGATGCGTTGAACACGCCCGCTTTTTTAAACATGCTGCCCTCGGTTACCGGCCTAAAGGGGCTTGATCTTGGCTGTGGCGAAGGCTCGAACACCAGGGCGGTCGCGCGCCTTGGTGCCCGCATGACGGGTCTTGATATCGCACCGACCTTTCTACGCTATGCCCGCGAAACTGAGGCAAGCGATCCGCTCGGCATCGAATATGTACTTGGAGACGGCCAGTCCATCGACTTTCCCGAGGCAAGCTTCGATTTTGTTACCGCCTTCATGTCGATGATGGACATGGCTAACCAGCAGGGCGTGCTCAATGAGGTAGTGCGCATTCTCCGACCCAATGGCTTTTTGCAGTTTTCCATCCTCCATCCCTGCTTCGTGCCGCCAACACGCAAGAACATCCGTGACGAAAAAGGCGAGCCGATTGCGGTTCAAATTGCCGACTATTTCGACGAGAGAGACGGGCGAATCGAACGCTGGGTCTTCTCGTCCATCCCCGCAGAAGAGCGTTCGGCGCTGACGCCATTCTCGATTCCTCGATTTCACCGAACGCTTACAAGCTGGGTATCGATGATAGTTGGTGCCGGTCTTGTGATCGAGGCATTTGGTGAACCGATGGCAAGCCGCGAGGTGGCGTTTGCCGAACCGGTGGTCGCTGATACCCGCATAGCACCGATCTTCCTGCATATCAGGGCGCGCAAGGCCTGATACGCATCTTGCTTCCCCGTCGGCTTGCTCGCCGGTTTCCAGAGATCGGAAGCGAAGTTCGGAAATTTTATCCGAAAATTCTCTCATCTAATTGATAAAAAAAGATATTTTTAAATCCCAACATCGGAAAATTTTACGCAATCGGCTAAACTTAAAAGATCGGAAGTAAAGATCGGAAAAAAATTTGCCGTTCTCAGCCTAACGTACTAGATATATGTATGTTTTAGTGATGCAAAGATCGGAAAAATGGAAGAAGTTCCCACCCGCATCGAGCCCGCTTTTTTTGAAGGAAGCATCCCATCGAGCTTGTCCGATCTCGTTGTCGAAATACAAATGGCTGCGGCTAACTTGGGTAGTGGGCTACACAACGACGCAGCATCTGAGCTGGCGGACCTCGTCCGCGTAATGAATTGCTATTACTCCAATCTAATCGAGGGGCACAACACTCGCCCAAAGGATATCGAGAGAGCATTGGCGGGCGCTGAAGTTGAAGAGGCAACCCGTCCATTGGCTCTCGAAGCCAAAGCTCACGTAATAGTGCAAAGGGAAATTGACCATCTTAGCCACAGCGCAGCATTACCCGAGCCGACCTCGATTGAATTCATTTCGTGGGTGCATCGCCGGTTTTACGAGGAAATGCCGAATGAGTTCCGGTTCGTGGAACGTCCGGATGGGAGTAAAGTGGAGATCGTACCAGGCCAATTTCGTGCAACGGATAAAGACGACGTCGCGGTAGGCCGGCATTACCCACCATCGTCTCAAGTCGTCAGCGCTTTCATGAAATATTTTTCTTACCGATATAAGATGGCACAAGCTAGCGCGACCAGCCGGATTATTTCGATTGCTGCCGCTCACCACAGATTGAACTTCATCCACCCCTTCACTGATGGAAACGGTCGTGTCAGCAGACTGATGTCGCACGCAATGGCGCAAAATGCGGGAGTGGGCGGTAAAGGACTTTGGTCGATCTCTCGGGGATTGGCTCGTGGCTTGAATGAGAAGACTGAATACAAGCGCATGATGGATTACGCTGACTCACAGCGAATGGGCGAAAGGGATGGGCGCGGCAATTTATCCGCAAAAGCCCTTCAGGATTATTGCGAATGGTTTCTCTCGGTCGCGTTGGATCAGATCAATTTTTCAAAGGCAGTTTTTGCTTTCGAAACCCTGGAGGCTCGTTACCGAAAGTTGGTAGAGTCTGTCACCGATGACAAATGGGCTCCAGACGTGATTTCAGCCGTCCTTCGCCATGGTTCGCTGAATCGCGGTGATGTCAATTTGATCACAAAGACCACAGATCGAACTGCGCGCAAAACGACGAAGGAGCTGGTCGATGCGGGCTTTTTGAAATCATCCTCGCCGAAGACACCGGTCCGCATTGCTTTCCCACTTGATTACAGAGAACGACTGTTCCCCAACTTGTTCGCTGATGGTGATGTCGCTGCTCCGAAGCCAATCACCCCGACATTCCTAACACAAATGAAACGAGACGTCATTGTCCTCTCAGTTCCCACTGATGTTGAAGATATCACTGAGGAAGTCGAACGACGGATTGAACTTATCCCCAAGCTCCAAAAATCAGAGGGGGTAGAGAAGATTTTGGGAGATAGCGCCGCCAACGAACTCGCCCAATACGGCAAGGCAAAGGCAAATTGGAAAACGGTCCAAGAACGCGTAATCAATGAAAGTATCGGCCAACATGGCCGCTCACGAGCCGAAGTTATCAAGACCCTTCACGATCATAGCCCTGGAGCAATTACCGAAGAGCAAAAGGCAGATGTTGCAAGACGTGTCGAGGAAGCCGCTCCAGGATTGGTCGCACGATACAATGCTTCTAGGAACCAACGCAAACCGAAGAGGTGAAAATACTGTAGCCACCTTGCCGCCAACAAATTGCCTAAGGCGAATGCGGTGAGCGCAGAGCTTGCAGCTATAATGGCTGAAACCGACGATGCCGAAACTGAGGCGGAACGCTATTTCCCGAAATGATGTCTTCAGCACCACTCATTCGGCGGCTTGCTTGACGGCCGTAGCATCGCTTGCTCGCGCGCCTGAGAGGTTTCTTTGGCCGAGCGCCACGATCAAGACAGTGACCGCGCTCGATACGACGGAAACCCAGAAGCCATTCAAGGGTCCGAAATTATCGACCATCCAGCCGGAAACGAAGGCGCCGAGCGCCATGCCGATACCAATGCCCGTCATGATCCAGGTCACGCCTTCCGTCAGCATTGCCTCCGGCACCCGGCGCTCGATCAGCCCGAACGCGGTGATGAAGGTCGGGGAGATGGCAACGCCGCTCAGGAAAACCGCAAAGGCAAGCAAGGCAATCGACGTGCCGGCAACGAGAAGCGGCAGCGAGGTGAGGGCAAGGACACCGACCGCAACCAGCAACTGCCTCTGAAGCGGCATTTTGGGGTTCAGCGCTCCGATGACCAGACCGACGATAAACGAACCGAGGGCATAAACGCCGATGACAAAGCTTGCGGCGCCGGGCTGGCCGAGCTGCTTGGTGATGGCGACGGCGCTCACTTCCGCCGTAGCGAAGGTGGAGCCGACGAAAATCAGGGCAAGTGTGATGATCTGGACCGGACGCAATCGGATTGCCGAATGTTGCGGACGATCGGAACCGAGCGCATGCACCTTGGGCTCCGTCGACCGCTGCAGCAAGAAGGCCGTCGTCCCCAGCGCAAGGAAGATCGTGCTGACAAGCATCCCGGCCTCCGGGAACAGAGCGACGGAGAGGCCGACCGAAAGGGAAGCCCCGGAGATATAGACGAGCTCATCGGCCGCGGATTCGAAGGCAAAGGCCGTGTTGAGCTCAGGCCGGGCACGGAAGATTTCCGTCCAGCGCGCACGCACCATGGCCGGAATGCTCGGCATGGCGGCCGCAACGAAGGCCGAGGCAAACAGCGTCCATGCCGGCCAATCCTGATTTGAGGCGATGACGAGAACGACGAAGGCGATGACCGAGAGAATGGTGGTCGGGGCCACCACCGCACGCTGGCCGAGCCGGTCGACCAGCCGGGAAATCTGCGGCGAGACGAATGCATTGGCCAAAGCGAAGGTGGCGGAAACCGCGCCGGCGAGCCAGTATTCACCGCGCGTCTGGGAGAGCATGGCGACGATGCCGATAGGAGCCATCGCAATGGGAATGCGCGCGAAGAAGGCCGCGGCCGAAAAGCCTTTCGCACCCGGCGCTCGGAAGATCTCACGGTATGGATTGGACATCGGAACGCTCCATGGATTGAACGAAGCCGCCACAGACATACGCGGCGTATGCGAATGAAATAATTGCATACGCCGCGTATGTCAACTAATATACGCAGCGTATGCGAATTTATGTAAAACCACTGACGGAGACGTAATGCGCAAACCCCGTAGTGAAATGATCGCCGAGACCCGAGCCAAGCTGCTGGCCGCTGGCCGTACGGCATTTGGTAGCGTTGGCTATGCCGACGCATCAATGGACGACTTTACAGCGGCGGCCGGACTGACGCGGGGGGCACTATACCACCATTTCGGCGACAAGAAGGGGCTGCTGCAGGCCGTTGTCAGCGAGATCGATGCGGAAATGACCGCAAGACTCTGTGCGATCTCGTCGAGAGCACCATCGCGCTGGCAGGCATTCGTCGATGAGAACGTCGGATATGTAGAGATGGCGCTGGAACCGGAAATCCAACGCATCATGTTTCGCGACGGCCCGGCTGTGCTTGGTGATCCCTCCGGATGGCCGAGCGCCAACGGCTGCATCGCGACAATCACAGAGAGCCTTCGCCACCTTCGAGACGAGGGTATCATCGTGGAGATTGACCCGGAAGCCGGCGGCCGCCTCATCAATGCAGCGAGCAGCAGCGCTGCACAGTGGATCGCCAATTCGGACGATCCCGAGGCGACATCGAAACGGGCGGTCGAGGCTTTTCGGACTTTCCTCGAAGGCTTGCGGATCGAGAAGGACTGATCGGCCGAGAGATCTCCGATCCCGACCATAGATACCGGATGCAGCCTTGTCAGCCCGCCGATGCGGTGGTGAAGACCGCCAGCTGAGCCTCGAAAGCCCGCTTGTAGGCCGGCCGGGCTTCCCCGCGGGCTACATAGGCGGAGAGGTTCCGATAGTCCTGCAATATCTCCGAGTCCTTCAGCCTGAGCAGGACCGATATCATCATGAGATCGCCGGCGCTAAACGCCTCCTCGAGCCATTCGGCACTGCCGAGGCGATTGGACAGTTCGGTCAGTCGCTGGCGGATGCGTTCGTCGACCATGGACAGGCGCTGCTCGTACCAGATCTGATCGCGCTCCTGGATTCTTACGGTTGCTCGATCGATGATCGGCGGCTCTACTGTGGAAAGAGCGGCAAACATCCATGTGATCGCCCGTGCACGGGCGTTGGCATCGTCCGGCAGCAGGCCAGTATGACGCTCCGCTATATGGAACACGATTGACCCCGACTCGAACAAGGCGAGATCGTCCTCTTCATAGGTCGGGATCTGCCCGAAAGGATGAAGCGCGAGATGCGCAGGCTCCTTCATCTCCTTGAAGGAAAGGAGGCGCACCTCGTAAGGCTCGCCGACCTCTTCGAGCGCCCAGCGAACGCGCATATCCCGAGCCAAACCCCTGCCGCGATCCGGCGACTTTTCAAAGGCGGTAATCGTTATCGTCATTGCTGCTCTCCATGGCTTGTCTGCCCTAAAGACGGGTGGCTGAGCAAAATTCCGACACTTCGTTTGCAAGTTAGTTTCCGAGAGCGGGAATACCCCAAAAGCCACGACGGATCGTCAAGGCTCACTCTGCTGAATCGATTCACGGATAGGCCGCTCGGCATACCCGCGCGACGATGTCGCGCAGCCATCGGTGCGCCGGGTCGGCATCGGCGCGCGGATGCCATATGGCGGAGACGAGTATTTCGGGCGTTTCGAATGGTAGTTCGAAGCCGCGTATGCCGCGCGCCGCCAGGGGCTCGTTGACGCCGTTCTTGCCGAGGCACGAGGCAGGAACGGCCGCAACGAAATCGGTCGAAGCCGCAATTCTCATTGCATCCGGAAATCCCGGCACCACGACGCGTATTTCTCGTTTCAGGTTCTTCTTTTCTAAGGCCTCGTCGACTGCCTCAGCGAACTCTCCGTTCCTCGAGGCGACGACATGGCTGCAGGCCGCGTAGCGCTCCACCGTTACGGCCTCACCGGTGAGCAGAGGGTGGTCTTCCCGGGCAATCCCGATAAGTCGATCGCGAAGCAGAAGTCGGGTCCGTAATTCAGGCGCCGGCACGCCAAGCACACCGATTTCCAGATCGACCAGCCCCTCCCGAAGCGCATGGGGCTCCTTGTCAGGCTTCAGCACAAAGCGGATGCGGACATGGGGAGCGGCGTCGGTCATGGCGGAGACCAGAGGCGCCGCCAGGAATTCAAGAAATGCTTCGCTCACACGCATGGAGAACGTCGTCTCCAGCGTGGCCATGTCGATCTCGCTTGCCGCCGGCCGCAGAATGGCGCGTGCATCCTGGGTGACGGCATGAACGGGGTCCCGAAGTGCCTCGGCAAATCGTGTCGGCACGAGGGACCGGCCTGCTCTGACGAGCAATGGATCGCCTGTCACCGCTCGCAGCCGCGACAACGTACGGCTCATGGCGGAAGGGCTGAGCCCCAGCCGCTTTGCCGCTTCGGTCACGCTTCCTTCGGCCAGCAGGGCATCAAGTGCGACGAGAAGATTGAGGTCGATGTCTTCCATGACGATTGGGTAGACCAAATCCGCAGACACGCCTAGCGTTGGACGCAACTATTCTTTGCATTGCATGCGTCTGGCGAAATCCAGGCCGGGCTTTCATATTTGGCCTAAAGCACACGAATACAGGAGGCATGTAACATGCCATCATCCACTTCCACCTCCGGCAGCATATTGATCATCGGCGCCTCCCGCGGGCTCGGCCATGCCATGGCCGAAGAGTTCTTCAAGAAAGGCTGGTCCGTCGTCGGTACGGTGCGGGCCTCCGCGTCGCGGACAAAACTGCACGATCTCGCGGACGCCTCCGCCGGACGGGTCACGATTGAGATACTCGACATCAACGAACCGGACCAGCTTTCGTCTTTGCGCGCGTGCCTCGACGGCCGAGCCTTCGACATCCTGTTCGTCAACGCCGGAACAACGAATGTTCCGACGGAAACGACCGCCGATGTAACGACGGAGGAATTCGTCCGCGTCATGGTGACGAATGCGCTCAGTCCGATGCGAACCGTCGAAGGCCTGCAGGATCTCGTCTCGCCCTCGGGCATGATCGGCGTCATGTCGTCGGGGCAGGGCAGCGTCAGCAACAATACGACTGGCATGCGGGAAGTCTATCGCGGCAGCAAGGCAGCCTTGAACACCTTGATGCGCAGCTATGCCGCCCGTCACGGAGATGATGCGCGCGCATTGGTTTTGATGGCTCCCGGTTGGGTCAAGACCGATCTGGGCGGCCCGGACGGACGGCTGACGATCGAAGAAAGCATTCCAAGCCTGGTGAACGTGCTTCTCGATCAGCGAGGAAAGCGCGGCCTGCAATATCTCGATTACCTGGGCCGAACGGTCCCCTGGTAACCAGCGGATTAGGGAGAGAAACCCTCGACATCATTTGGCGCATCACTGAGTTCGCAGCGTTCCGCAAAACTGCCGAAAACATCCGCGCGAAATTTTTTACCGACCAACGCCTTTCGAATCCTCTTGACAGATTCTTGATTGTCACCGAGTTTAGTAAAGCGTTTTACTAAAGCGGTTTACAAGCTGATGGCAAAGGGACACACTCCTGGATTGAAGGACGTCGCGAAAGCTGCCGGCGTGTCGGTGACAACGGTCTCCCGCATGCTGAACGGCTCCCTGGATCTGCCCCAACTCACCAAGCGGCGGATCGAAGAGGCGATCGCATCCCTCAAATATCAGCCGAACCCGCATGCCCGGCGGCTGAGCCGCGGCCGCTCCGACACGATCGGTCTCGTCGTGCCCGACATCGCCAACCCGTTCTTCGCGACCATGGTGGCAGCCGTCGAAGAAGCGGCTAACGACAAGGGATTGGCCGTATCCCTCTATGCGACACTCAACCGGACCGGCCGCGAGGTCGCCTACCTCAGACTGATCGAGCACAATCACGTGGACGGATTGGTCTTCGTCACCAACCATCCCGATAACGGCGAACTTGCCGCTCTCATCAATCGAACGGGCAAGGTCGTCGTGGTCGACGAGGACGTTCCGCTCGCGACCGTCCCGAAACTTTTCTGCGACAATCGGCAGGGCGGTTATCTCGCCGGCCGCCATTTGGCTGAATTTGGCCATCGCGACGTGCTCTATGTCGGCGGTCCCGACGCCATGATCAGCACGCAGCGGCGCTTCAACGGATTGCATGAGGGGTTGCGGGAGCGCTTCGGCGGCGACGTCTCGATCCGGCGCTACAGCGGCGAATACACGATTGCCTGCGGACGGGAGATGGCGCTGCGGTTCCTGGAGGAAGGCATGCCGGCAACCGCAATCTTCGCCAGCTCCGACGAAATCGCCATTGGCATGATCGAAGTCCTGCGGGAGAAGGGGATTTCGATACCCGATGACCTGTCCCTGGTCGGCTTCGACGATGTCAGTCCGCTGCATCTTTTTGCGCCGCCGCTGACGGCGATCCGGCAGCCGGTGCGCGCCATCGGACAGCGCGCCCTGTCCCTTCTTCTCGAGACAAACTGGCAGGACAGCAAATCGCTCGCCATCGAGGAGCTCGTGCCAGTTGAAATCGTCGTGCGGAAATCCGTTGCACCGCCGTCGACACATAACAAGCAACGATAACCAAACCAGAGGATGAGAACATGGAACAGATCAGACGTCGGGCGTTCAACGTCGCCCTTGCCTTTACCGCGCTTGCGGGCGCGACCTTGGCAGCTCCACTCGCGCATGCCGCCGGCAAGACTTATGCACTGGTACAGATCAATCAGCAGGCCCTTTTCTTCAATCAGATCAACGAAGGCGCCCAGAAGGCCGCCGATGCCTCGGGCGACAAGCTCGTCATCTTCAATGCCAACAACGACGCTGCCGCGCAAAACAGCGCCGTCGAGACCTATGTCCAGCAGAAGGTCGATGGACTAATCGTCGTTGCCATCGACGTCAACGGCATCATGCCGGCCGTCAAGCAGGCTTCGGATGCCGGCATTCCGGTCGTCGCCATCGATGCGATCTTGCCGGAAGGCCCGCAGAAATCGCAGATCGGCGTCGATAACGGCAAGGCCGGCGAGGATATCGGTGCCTATTTCCTCGACTACGTGAAGAAGAACATGGGCGGCAAGGCCAAGGTGGGCATCGTCGGCGCCCTGAACTCCTATATCCAGAATCTTCGCCAGAAAGGTTTCGAAGACGCGATCAAGGGCGGCAGCATCGAGACGGTCGGCGTTGTCGATGGCCAGAATATCCAGGACAATGCTCTTGCCGCCGCCGAAAACCTCATCACCGGCAACCCTGATATGACGACGATCTACGCCACGGGCGAACCGGCTCTGCTCGGCGCGATCGCCGCCGTTCAGAGCCAGTCCAAGCAGGACAGCATCAAGGTCTTTGGCTGGGATCTGACCGCGCAGGCGATCGCGGGTCTCGATCAAGGCTATGTCGTTGCCGTCGTCCAGCAGGACCCGGCAGGCGAGGGCAAGGCCGCCGTCGAAGCCCTGGCGAAGCTGACCGCCGGCCAGAGCGTCGAAAAGAGCATCTCCGTACCGATTACGATCGTGACGAAGCAAAACGTCGATCCATACCGGGCCGTTTTCAAATGATGACGGAAAACCGGCCTGTTTATGCCGGAGCCGGGGAGGCGCAAGCCTCCCGGCATTCCTCCGGCTCGCCCGCCTTGACGCCAGCCGTATCGCTTCGCGGCATCCGCAAGACCTTCGGTTCGCATCAGGCGCTGCGCGGCGTCGATCTCGATCTTTTTCCCGGCGAGTGCCTCGGCCTTGTCGGCGACAATGCCGCCGGAAAGTCGACGCTCACCAAGATCATATCCGGCACCTATTTGCCGGATGACGGAACCATCTCGCTGAACGGCGAGGAGGTCAAATTCTCCAGACCAGCCGATGCGCGCGACCGCCACATTGAAATGGTCTTCCAGGATCTGAGCCTTTGCGATCACGTCGATGTCGTCGGCAATCTTTTCCTCGGGCGTGAAATCACCAGGGGACCCTTCCTCGATCGCCAGAGAATGCTGGCCGAGGCCCGCAAGATGCTCGATGCCCTCGAAATCCGTATTCCGCGTCTCTCGGCCAAGGTCGAGAAGTTGTCGGGCGGCCAGCGCCAGGCAATCGCGATTGCGCGGGCGGCCTCCTTCAATCCCAAAGTGCTGATCATGGACGAACCGACATCCGCGCTCGCAGTCGCCGAGGTCGAAGCCGTTCTGTCGCTCATCAACCGGGTCAAGGCGACCGGCGTATCCGTCGTCCTCATCACTCACCGCCTGCAGGATCTCTTCAGGGTCTGCGACCGGATCGCCGTCATGTACGAGGGCACCAAGGTCGCGGAACGTGACATCGGCAAGACCAATCTTGAGGACCTCGTCAAGCTCATCGTCGGGGAGAAAGACATTGACCGTCTACACCGAACGCAGCAAGGGCTCACCGATATCGGATTTCCTGAGTGAAAACGCTCAGGTCCTGTCGATCACCTTCTTCTTTGTGGCATGCCTCGTCTTCTTTTCGCTGACGACGACGACCTTCATGACGATGGGCAACATCCTCAACGTCGTGCGTCAGGCGGCCCCCATCCTTGTCGTGGCGATCGCCATGACCCTGGTCATCGTCACAGGCGGGATCGACCTTTCCGTCGGCTCCATGCTGGCTCTCATCAATGCGGTCGCCGCCGTCACGCTGGCGACGGGCATACCTTGGCCGGTGGTATCGATCGGCATGCTCGCCTTCGGCGGCATCATCGGCCTGCTGCAGGGCTGGTTCATCGCCTACCAGAATATTCCTGCCTTCATCGTCACCCTTGCCGGTCTCTCCATCCTGCGCGGCGTCGCTCTCTACCTGACCCAGGGTTATTCCATTCCGATCAATGGCGATGCGGGCTTCTTCTACATGGGCCGCGGCGAACTGGCCGGCTTTCCCGTTCCGGCGCTGATCGCAATCCTGATCGCGATTGTCGGTTATATCGTCATGGCCTCGACGAAATACGGACGCCAGATCGTGGCGGTTGGGTCGAACATGGAAGCGGCCCGTCGTGTCGGCATGCCCGCCAAATGGATCGTCGCTTCGGTCTATCTGGTCTCAGGGGTCGCATCGGCACTAGCGGGACTTTTGATCGCCGCACGTCTCGGCTCCGGCTCGTCGAACGCGGCCGTCGGCTTCGAACTTCAGGTGATTGCCGCCGTCGTGCTTGGCGGAACATCGCTCATGGGCGGTCGAGGCACGATGATCGGCACGGTTCTCGGCACCATGACCATCGCCGTCATCGGCAACGGCCTGATCCTGATGCATATCTCACCCTTCTTTACCCAAATCGTCACCGGGGCGATCATCCTTGTCGCCATCTGGCTGAACACACGCATCTTCACTACCAACTTCCGACTGTCGGGCAGGAGGAAGAGCTGATGGCAACGGATGAGCTTTCACCCGGTCACGGCCGGTCCGGACATGTGATGACCGCCTCGGGGTTGGTTCCGGTATCCGACATCGGCATCACCCTGATGCACGAGCATATTCTCAATGATTGCCGCTGCTGGTGGCACGCGCCGAAGACGCCCGAACGTCAATATCTTGCCGAGAGCTTCGTCTGTATGGAGATCCTTGGCGAGCTGCGGCAGGACCCCTTCGTCAACAAGCACAACATCACGCTGGATGACGAAAAGCTCGCCGTGACGGAGCTCAAGGATTTTGCCGGGCTCGGAGGCCGGACGGTCGTTGAGCCGACATGTCAAGGCATTGGTCGCGATCCTCTGGCTCTGCGACGGATTTCCAAGGCGACGGGACTGAACATCGTCATGGGGGCCGGCTTTTATCTCGGCTCGTCTCATCCGACGAGGGTTGCCGATATGTCCGTGGCTCAGATCGCAGATGAAATCGTGTCAGAGGCAACCGTGGGCGCGGATGGCACCGATGTGAAGATCGGCCTCATCGGTGAGATCGGGGTCTCGTCTGATTTCACGGCCGCGGAAGAAAAATCGCTGCGGGGCGCGGCGCAGGCGCATGTACGCACGGGTCTGCCCCTGATGGTCCACCTTCCGGGCTGGTATCGCCTGGGTCACAAGGTACTCGACATCGTGGCGTCCGAGGGCGGCGATCTCAGGCATACGGTGCTCTGCCACATGAACCCGTCGCATGACGATCTCACCTACCAATCGGAGCTGGCTGCCCGCGGCGCTTTCCTCGAATACGACATGATCGGCATGGATTTCTTCTACGCCGACCAGCAGGTTCAATGCCCAAGCGATGAGGAGGCTGCCCGAGCGCTCGTCAAGCTCGTCGAGATGGGACACAAGGACCGGCTCCTGCTCTCCCACGACGTCTTTCTGAAGATGATGCTCAAGCATTATGGGGGCAACGGCTACGCCTATGTCCTGCGTCACTTCCTGCCACGCCTAAAGCGCCATGGACTGGACGACGCAACGCTCGACATCTTCATGCGCGCCAATCCGAGGTCGGTCTTCGAGGCCGACACAACGCCATAAAAAGAAATGGAAACATCATGACAAAGAAGGTTCTTCTCGTCGGCGAAAGCTGGGTCAGTTCCGCCACGCACTACAAGGGCTTCGACCAGTTCGGAAGCGTCACCTTCCACCTCGGCGCCGAGCCGCTCGTAAAGGCGCTCGCCGGCAGCGAATATGAGCTCACCTATATGCCGGCCCATGAGGCGGTCGAACAGCTGCCCTTCGACATGGCCGGGCTGGATGCCTATGACGCAATCATTCTTTCCGATATCGGCGCCAATTCGCTGCTTCTTCCGCCGGCGGTCTGGCTGCATTCGAAGACCGTCCCGAACCGGCTGAAACTGCTCAAGGCCTGGGTGGAAAAGGGCGGCGGCCTGCTGATGGTCGGCGGCTATTTTTCCTTCCAAGGGATAGACGGCAAGGCCCGCTGGCGCCGCACGCCGGTGGAAGACGCGTTGCCGGTGACATGCCTGCCCTATGACGACCGCGTCGAAATTCCCGAGGGGACGACGCCTGTCATCGTCAAGTCCGAACATGCGACGGTTGCCGGCATGCCGAAGGATTGGCCTTTGCTGCTCGGCGTCAATGAAGTCGAAGTCCGCGAGCGCGCCGATGTCGAAGTCATCGCCCGATTGCCCGATGATCAGGGCGGGCATCCGCTCCTGGTAACCGGCCGCTTCGGCAAGGGCAGGACGGCCGCCTGGACCTCGGATATCGGCCCGCATTGGCTCTCCCCCGCCTTCTGCGAATGGGAGGGTTACGGGCGTCTTTGGAAGAATATCCTCGGTTGGCTGACGGAGGAAAAATAAGTGTCATTCGCCGGCAAGAATGCCGGTGAGCTCTGCTTTGCTGGGGAAAGCTGAGCGCGTTCCCCGGCGGCTGACCGTGATGGCGGCTGCCGCTGTTGCGTGACGAACGGCACGGGTGTCGAGTGTCGTGCCTCTGAGGGCAGCCGAGGCAAGCGCAACGGCCATGAAGGTGTCGCCGGCGCCGGTCGTGTCGACGACTTCGGTCGCAAGCGCAGCGACGGTAGTAAGCACCTGGCTGCCGCTGGCAAGGATCGCGCCGGCGCCTCCGAGGGTCAGAACAGTCTGCGCGACACCGGCTTCGGCCAGGCGGTGAAGGGCGGTCTCGCCGGACGATCCGGTCAGGCTTTCGGCTTCGCCCTTGTTGAGGAAGGCGATATCGATCAGCGGCCAGAGCTCGGCGAAGTACGGCCGTAGCGGGGAGGGGTTGAAGGCGGTCGTCAGGCCACGGCGTCTGGCTTCGGCAAGAATGCCGCGGGTAACGCTTTCGCTGAGATTGCCCTGCAGCACGACGAGGTCGCCGGCTGCAGCGTCCTTGAGCGGTGCAAGCGCCTCGGCAAGGGTCAATGCCTCGGCCGAGGCCGTCGTCGTCACGATGGCATTTTCGCCGTCTGGCGTGGTGAAGATGATGGAAAAGTCGCTGGAGCGGTTGGAGTGTCCCACAAGGCGGGCATCGACCGCCTCTCCGGCAAGTTGGTCGCGGATCGTCTGGGCGCGAAAGTCCTCGCCGACGGCGGCTACGAGCGTCGTGGAAAGGCCCGTCCGACCCATCACGACCGCCTGATTGGCGCCCTTGCCGCCAAGGTCGCGGGTTTCCTCCCGACCGAGGATCGAGGCGCCGGCTTCGGGCATGGACAATACGGATATGGTTTCGTCGATGGCGACGTTACCGATGACATAGGCACGCATGGCAGGCTTTCAGAAAGGAAAGAGAAATGCAGCAGATATCGGATAGGGCCTCAAGCGCCATACGGGAAATCTTCGGTACTGACAAGGCGCTGATCGGCATGATCCATTGCCCGCCTTTCCCCGGTGCTCCGCGCTATCGCGGCGCCGCGATGGATTCCATCTATGACACCTGTATTCGCGACGCCGAGGCGCTCGTCAAGGGCGGAATCCATGGCCTGATCATCGAAAACCACGGGGACATTCCCTTTTCGAAACCCGAGGACATCGGCCATGAAACCGCGGCCTTCATGTCCGTCGTGACCGACCGCGTTGCCCGCGCCGCCGGCGTGCCGCTCGGCATCAACGTCCTTGCCAATGCGCCAATCCCCGCCTTCGCGATTGCGATGGCCGGCGGCGCGAGCTTCATCCGCGTCAATCAGTGGGCCAACGCCTATGTCGCCAATGAAGGATTCATGGAGGGACGCGCGGCGGAGGCCATGCGCTATCGCTCGCTGCTGCGCGCCGAACATATCAGGGTCTTTGCCGATAGCCATGTGAAGCATGGCGCACATGCCATCACCGCCGACCGGACGATCGATGAGCTGACCCGCGACCTCGCCTTCTTCGATGCCGACGTCGTCATCGCCACCGGCCAGAGGACAGGCAACAGCGCGACGATCGAGGAGATCGAAGAGATCGGCGCCGCCACCCATCTGCCGCTGCTGGTCGGCTCCGGCGTCACCAAGGATAATATCGTCGAGATCCTCAAGCGCACGAACGGCGTCATCGTCGCCTCGTCTTTGAAGGAAGGCGGCGTCTGGTGGAACCCGGTTGACCCAGCCCGTGTCGCAGCCTTCGTCGAAGCGGCAAAACCCGGCCTGGAGGCGTAAGGACGATGGCACAAACCCTATCGGAGCAGATACTCGACGAGAACCGGCAAGTCTTTGAAGCGATGGTTCGCCACCGCTTCGTCGAGGATATCAAGGCCGGCCGCCTTCCGAACGAGGTCTTCGAGCGTTACCTCGTCTTCGAGGGCGCCTTCGTCGACACGGCGATTGCTATCTTCTCCTATGCCACCGCCAAGGCCGAGAGCATTGCGCAGAAGCGCTGGCTGATCGGCGTACTCGACGCGCTGGCAAACCAGCAGATCGCCTATTTCGAAAGGACCTTCGCAGCGCGCGGCATCGATCCGGCTCGATACGACACCGCTCGAGAAGATGTCGCCGCTTTCCGCGAGGGAATGCTTGCGATCGCCCGCGACGGCGGGTTTCTCGATACGATCGCGGCGATGTTTGCCGCCGAATGGATGTATTGGACCTGGTCGATCGAAACCAACCGATCGGCGATCCGCGATCCCCTGCTCAAGGAATGGGTCAAGCTCCATGCCGAGCCCGAATTCGAGGCGCAGGCGCGATGGCTGAAGGCCGTACTCGACCAGGCGGGCGAGACCATGGGTGGTGACGAGCGGAAGCGGCTGAGTGCCATTTTCGGTCAAGCACAACGTCTGGAAATTGGCTTCCACGAAGCCGCTTATTCCTAAAGGCAGCGATTGCCGATCCAGGCATGGTCTGCGAGCAGGGGAGGTTCGAAGAGGCGAGGGGACGACCGGTCCGAATAAATAACGGAAATGAATCGAACCGGGCCGACCGATTCAAAACACTCGTTGGACCCCTCCGGCTGGATCGATCATCCTGCCGGCATGCTTACTCAACCCTATCATCTATACATCGAACGCGCGGATGCCGGGCGGAACATGGCGCGTTATTATGTTCTGGAAATATCGACGACACTGTTCGGCGATACATGCCTGACAAGAAGATGGGGCCGCATAGGGTTCGGCGGACAGAGCATGGCACATCATTTCGCCGATGAAAGCGACGCTGTCAGGATGTTTCTCACATTGACCCGGCAGAAGCGGGCCAGAGGATACCGGCCGCCATCCTAAAGTGGTTTGGCTTTTCACAGAATCTTTGAACCATTCTATCTTTTTATTGTCCCGTAATTCCCGAGGGAAAATGGACCTGTCGCGAATTGGGATCCTTAACTATATACTGGCGACGCGACGAGCAATTCGCGCTCCCGATATTGTGGAGCGCACCAATGATTCTGAACGCCATTACCGACACTGTGTGCCGGTGGGATCAGAGGATCGATCAACGCCCATTCCCGGTCCGTTAAATCACTTGAAAAACGAAGCGCGCGTCTGTTATGCTCAGATTGAGCAATAGCGGTCCAGGTTATCGGAAGCCCTTTTGTTTCAGCACCCAAAGAGAATCACAACCTGCCGTTATCGCTCAACTACTTTTAAATCGGGCTCTCAGGGGCCAGCTCGGCCTGCTCTAAACTCACTCGGGGAGGATTTCCATGATCCATGAAATGCGCATCTATACCTGCTTGCCCGGCAAGCTGCCAGCGCTCCAGGAGCGTTTCGAAACGGCGACGCTGGCGATCTGGGACCGGCTCGGCATCCGCCCCCTCGGTTTCTGGACGACGATGATCGGGCCTTCCAGCTTCGATCTTATCTATTTCCTCAAATGGCAATCGCTGGAGGAGCGCGAGCGGAAATGGGCGGAATTCCTGGCTGATCCGGCGTGGAAAGAGGCCAAGGCAAAGAGCGAGGCGCCGGGCCAGATCGTTGCCAATATCGCCAGCTCGATCCTGCAGCCGACTGGATTCTTTCGCCCCTTTACCTCCGTCGAGGCCGACGGCTGAAGACGGATAGAAAAACCGCCCGGCACTTTTCCCGGAATTGCTCTAAGCGTCCGGGCCGGGGGCTCCCCAGATGGACCAGTGCCCGGTATTGGATCCATGGGCAACCTGGGTTTCGTCATGGGTACCATGCCTGTTATTTTCGCCGTCTTTTCTTGTCGTTTTCCGAGGCATTGAATTCCAGAATGCCAGAAAGATGAACCCGACCAGGCCCCCAAGGGCGAGCAAGCCTAAAACCATGTTTCCCATTGAAGCCTCCGCCGGCACCTGTCTCCTGCAGACGAAATCGTATCATATATGAGGGCTCATCCCGAATATGATGAGCGACGCGTCCAACGACCTCGTGGATATGGCCGAGGCCCGGAGCGCCATTTGCAGCTGGATGGCCTCGCGAAAAAGCTCGAAGCAGAACGAGCCGCAACGCTCGTCAATTCCGGCATCGACAAAGCACCTGAGGCATATAGCAACGCGGAGACCGGCATGCGCCACGAAATTGAGGCCCTTTGTGCCATCACGGTGAGGGCGCCGGCAGGGATTACGCTCAAGGTGAAAGCTACTGCCGCCGCCATACCTGCCTCATCAGCCGATCACGCAGATTGTCTCATGTCGGCAGATCACGACGTGGCGCGAGTTCATTCGTCAAAGATGTAAATATCGCCCTCTTTCAGAGCAGCGATAAACGCCTCTCGCGCTTTCTCAGCGTCTATCTTTTCTTCGTGGGCGTCTAGCAACACTTTTTTGGCAGATTGATATGCTTGTCCAGCTTCAAGCGTGGGCCATTCGTCCAGAAGATATTCAGTGGCGCGTTCTGCGTTCGAAATGACCAGTCGCGCACCAGTCTTACGCGTTTCGACGATAACGGGCTTACTCCACCATTGAACCATCGACGTTCTCCTCGGGCGGTGAACGGACTGTGGGCTGGAAAGTTCCGGAAAGTTTGCGGGGAATCGATCATGTTACGATAGGAGGGGAACGCCTGCCTCGACTGCCGAAAGCAAGTAACCATTACCCTGACTGAAACGGTGCTAGGCTACATCATCGGCACTGGCCTTGGCGTTGCCGCGGGGGTGTGGCTCGGCCTGTCGCGCTCAGCCGCGCGCATCCTCGATCCGTTCATCAAAGGTTTGAACGCAATTCCGCGTGTCGTCCTTGCTCCGATCTTTGTTCTTTGGCTCGGGTTGGGCCTATGGTCCAAGGTGGCTCTCGCCGTTACGCTCGTGTTCTTCGTGACCTTTTTCAATGCGATGCAGGGCGTCCGCGAAGTTAATCCCGTGGTGCTGTCGAACGCCCGCATCCTCGGTGCGACACGGTCTGAACTCCTGCGGCACGTCTATTTTCCGGCCGCCGCAAGTTGGATCCTGTCGTCGCTACGAACATCGGTGGGATTTGCGGTCGTTGGCGCGATCATCGGTGAATATCTGGGCGCATCGGCCGGTCTGGGCTACCTTATCGCACAGGCAGAAGGTAACTTCGACGCTGTCGGTGTCTTTGCGGGCATAGTCATCTTGGCGGTATTTGTCCTGTTGATCGACCTCGTGCTGGATTTCGTCGAGGGCCGCCTCATCAAATCGCGGCCGCGCGGGGCGGAGCGCACCACTTGATTCTGCAAAGGTTGCCGAAAGTCCCTATTGCGAAACAGGGACTTTCGCACTTCGACGGACTCTTACGATTCAAATTGTTCAGCGGCTGCAAACCGGTTTAATGCCTCCCAGCACCGGCGAGCCTGACCGGTCGGTCGATCACCGGAAAACTCTAGCTAGAACTGGTCGAGTTTGAAGGGTTCAGATCAGTCGGCCTGAGCGGAAGGAGGCCTCCAGCATACTCCACCAATCCTCACAGATTTCCGCTCACCCCCGGAGGAAAAAAGACTGCAGGCCTTGCGACCGCGCCATTGCTGCGTCCTGCTGATCTGAACCTTAACAGCATTATTTCAGTATTTAGTTGCGCGCATTGACCGGCGTGTATAGTGAAGCGCCCGCTTTTTCAGCCGCTACCTGCAGACGCTTGTCTCTGGTCCATAAGGCCGCCCGCGGATCAAGCAGGATCGAGGCGAGCAAGTGGGCATCTGTATAGCCAATGCCCATACTGAAAATGCCGTGGCGATCAATCATCGTCATGACTTCGTCGTGTGTTGCGACGAACGCTTCGCGCTGGGCCGCCAAGAAAGTTATCACGCTCCCACGATCTCGGAGGCTGCCGAGCGCCAACTCGCCAATCACAGCCGGATGGCAGAGTAGACGATCGTTATCAACAATCGTGCGCAGCTCTGCGTCACCATGGCGGAAATGATCGATCCATATAGAAGTGTCTGCCAGTATCACTTGGCTGCTGCGCTCCGGCGACGTGGGGCTGCCTCTGCATCAGGCATAGTTCCGCCGAGCGCGATGAGGCGCTTTCCGGACTCCACTCGGACAAGCGTTTCCAACGCTTGGCGGACCAGGGCGGCGGTTTCTTTTGTACCGGTTAGGAACCTCGCCCTTTCCATGAGAGTGTCGTCGAGGTTGATGGTCGATCGCATTATTTGGTTTCCTTGTTCTGGTGTTTTAAATAGCACCATTTGGTGATGAAATATACGCCTATTTTCCACTTCGATCCGTTGAAGCTGAAGAGCGTACTACGCCATGCTGGACGAAGCAGCCATGGCCGCAAAACTTAAACGAAATGGCCTTCGGTAAACCCGGCGCGGCTAAAGTTCCATAATATAGATTATGCTAGAAACACTACCTATAATTGTATAATGGAAATTAATTCAATTATGGGACATTGCCCATTTTATCCAATGGTGATTAATGGACCCTCGCCCGTAAACCGTTGATTGCTGCGCGCGAAGCAACGTTGGCAATCGGATGAAAAAGAACCAAAGGGCGACTTCTGTCGGAGCAGATTGCGACCGCAAGCAAAGTTGAAATATCGATTAATCCTTAACGTCGATCCACACCGGCGCGTGGTCGCTCGCGTGCGGCCATGCACGCGTAAACTTGTCTACCGCGGCCGCAGTGAGTTCCGGGGCCAGCGCAGGACTGAGCAGGAAATGATCGATCCTGAGGCCGGCGTCGCGCGCAAATGCATTCCGGAAATATTTCCAGAAGGTATAGATCCGCTTATCCGGATGCAGGTGCCGCAGCGCGTCCGTCCATCCCTGCGCTATCAACTCGGCATAAGCGGCTCGCACCTCGGGCCGAAAGAGTGCGTCGTCGCGCCATCGGTCAGGGGCATAGACATCGATGTCGGTCGGCATGACGTTGAAGTCACCGATAAGCGCGACGGGGGCGCCGAGCTCCAGAAGCTCAGCCGCATATGTACTGAGCCGTTCGAACCAGCGAAGCTTGTAATCGAACTTCGGACCCGGAGCCGGATTACCGTTCGGAATATAGAGGCAGCCGATGACAATACCGTCGATGATTGCCTCAATATACCGGCTGTGCGTGTCGTCAGGATCGCCCGGTAGCCCGCGCCTTGTCTGAAGCGGCTCCTGCCCTTTCGCCAGGATGGCGACGCCGTTCCAGCTTTTCTGACCATGCCAGATCACTCCGTATCCAGCCGCGTTCAATGCCTTGACTGGAAATTTCTCGTCCGGCGCCTTCAATTCCTGCAGGCAAACGATGGCAGGCTCAGCCTCCTGCAGCCATCGTAAAAGAATATCCAGCCGGCCGTTGATGCCGTTGACATTGAAGGTGGCGATCTTCATGCACTTCAATGCCCGCTATGATTGTCGCCGCGATCGTCTTCGCTCGACTTGACGCACTTCCCCGCCTGATGACGCCTTTGATGACTGCCTGGGTCGATCGCCGCTTTCACCTTGAGTCCGCAGCGAGACTTCATCATCCCGATCATCCTCGTCGATCAAATCTTGCAATGTCTCGTGCTCGTTATCCTCCGCCAGTTCATCAGCGGCCTGCAGCCAATGCCTTGTAGCTGAGCCATCGGGGCGGCCTTCCTGCTCCCAAATTTCGTAAGCACGGCGGCGGATCTGCTCGTGTTTATCAATTGCCATCGCTCCTCCTCCTCCTTCAATGGGAATCCAGCGTCGCAATCAACCGATTGCGCAGTTGGGTTCCGCGTCTCAGTAACTCGATTTTCCAGCTATTGTTCCGCTGGTCCTCTTCATCACAAAGTCGACAATAAACGCCTCATCCGATCCCTGTAATGTGCCGCTCAATCCCGCCCGCAGGGGCGCCATTCTTGTCGTTGATAGTCACGAGTGCCGCCTGCGGCGCTTCCGCCACGCCGAATTTGACGACGACACCGCTGCGATCCGCTGGGACGACAATTTCCCAGGTTGCCGGCACGTCGGCGTCGACGGGGAGATTCTTGGGATCGATGGAAACGGTATTGGGTCCACAGGAATTGAGGTTCGGCACCAGAATGCGCCCGCTCTGGCCGGTCTTGCCAATCGGCCTGTTCTGCTGCTGGACTTCGACGTTCGACGTGCAGACGCCGGCGATGGCGTCTTCGATCCGGTTGGTGGTAAAGACCCCGTCCCCGTGACCGATGGCGCCGTCAAGATGTTCCGCTCAGAAGGCGATCCACGATGTTGGCTTGCGTTGATGCCGTCGGTGCTTATTGGCGAGCATTACCAACCTGAAGGGCTTGTGATTTGCGACGCCAATATCTTTGGTCGCATTCCACCCACAGGAGTACGTATGAGGGTCGGCAATCGCCGGAAGGACGGCTGGCGTTTCGATGGGGACTACCAGCGCAAAAGCAGCTTACCGAAGAAGCATCCTAACAGCCCACTCAACAGGATGCCGAGTGTGTACCAGATGGTGATGAACGGAATACCGTTCTCGATGCACGCCCAGGAATATACCCAGGCGCCCGTAGCGCCGGCACACGCACCAGCAATGAATCCAGCGAGCCTGGGTCGCGTCGGAGCCGCCCGGCGGAGAAACCATATGTTGGCCCCGAAGGCCGGAAGACCGAACGCCGCGATCAGAAACGGACATATCACCGAGGAGTAACCAAGGATCAAAAAGCGATAAGAGGTAGGCGGAGAATAGCCAAGCTGCGCGACAGCCAAAAAAACCATGATGACGAATATAGCGCCGATGACGCGTAACGGCTCACTAATCCGCCCTCCCGGCCGGGCTATCTGCTCGAGCGCAACGATCAACATAGCCATCACGCAAACCGAATATGCGAATTTTACGGTGAACGCGACCAGGGAAACGGTTTGGCTATTTGAGCGAATAGCGAACGATGCCAACAGCGCAACCGCTGCCCCCAGCACTCCAATTCCGACAACGTGAGCCAGCCTCTTTCTCAGGGCGTGCGGAGGTACGGGGGCAAGCCCTGCTGCCAGCTTCTCGATCAATTCATCACTATTCGTCATTGGCAAAGCCCAATCTGCGACCAATCTCTCGTATGCTTCGGTGGATGCTTACGCGAACCATGACTTCCGACTGACCCGTGTTGACTGCCGTTTCAGCGGTCGTATTCCCGAATAGCTTGACCTGTCGGAGAAGCTCTCTCTGTTTAAGAGGCAGTTGATCGAGCAGGCGATCGACGTCGAGATGGGCAAATAGTGCTTCCTCTCGAAAATCGCCTGCAAGTTCATCGTCCAGCTCTACGTTACTCTCGCTTTTGCGCTTGGCGATACGCAGGTGGTCAACTAGCTTGTATCTGGCGATCTGGAAAAACCACGCCGTGAACGGTCGGTCCCGATCGAAGGTTATTCGGCGGTTGTGCAAAGCCAGAAGCACTTCCTGGACAAGGTCTTCGACGTCCCATTCAACTCGCGATCCTAAACGCTTCCGATAATAAATCAGAAGCAGATCACGCAGAACTGTAAGCAAGCGTCTGTATGCCGCCTCATCGCCGTCAAGCGATAGAAGCATTAAACCCTTCAAGATCTCTTCCGATACCGATTTAGTCATCCACGGGCCATCATTCGTTCTTGGCCGCGACTTGTTACATGTCCATCCAAATTATTCTTCCCCGGTCTCGTGATCACATCCCCGTGATCTGTGTAACGCATTTCCGGAGCCGCCGAATGAGAGGGCGGAATTGAGGAACAATTGCTGTTGCCGCTCAGGCGCCATTGCAAGGTGTTCGACCTTCCAAGCGATCGCCTACGCACTATGCCCGATGGCCGCGTGGGGATCACGTATTAGGAGATGAAGATATGGAGAGCAGAATGTCGCTGTCAAAGTTGAAAATCGTGGGTGCTGCATTGGCCCTCGGGACATTGACCGTAGTGTCTGCGCATGCGGCCGACAAGGCTCGCGTTCGCGGCGTCGTGGAAAGCCTCAACGGCGATACACTGAAGGTCAAATCGCGTGAAGGCAAGGACGTTACGATCATGTTGAAGTCCGGATGGGCTGTCAACGGCATCGTCAAAGCCGCCGTAACAGATATCAAACCGGGGGACTTCGTCGGCATTGCGTCAGTGCCGACCGATAGCGGCGTCAACGGCGCGCTGGAAGTGCTGATCTTCCCGGCGGCCATGAAAGGCACCGGCGAGGGTGATTACGGCTGGGACCTGAAGCCGAAAAGCTCGATGACCAATGCCACGGTTGCAAGTGCCGTGACCTCGGTCAACGGCCCGACGCTGTCGCTCACCTATAAGGGCGGCGAGAAGAAGATCTCGATCCCGCCGGGTACGCCCGTCGTGACTATTGGCAACGCGACGAAGGACGACATCAAGCCCGGCGCCGGTGTTATTATCAACGGCACGACGACTGGGGACAACATGGTTGAATCCGACCGCGTGCTCGTCGGCATCAACGGCGTTATTCCGCCGATGTGAGACGACTGCGGCGAAATCGCAGATTGCCCGGCTGCCGATGGCATCCGGGCAATTTCAATGGGTGGCGACGACCCGCCCCTCATAGAGTTCCAGCTAGCCGCTATCCGGTGGCACCATCAGGAGAACCGTCTATGGCAAGCATCGAGCAGATTGGCACTGCGCCGCCACCTCCCCCAGCCAAGATCTTCATTCGCCGGCATTCGGTTGTCACGCGGATCACGCACTGGATCAACGTCCTATGTCTGACGCTGCTGCTGATGAGCGGCATGCAGATCTTCAATGCCGATCCGCAGCTGCATTGGGGGAACTACGGTGCGGTCGAAGACCCATCCTGGTTCGAAATCGCCAGCAATCAGGATGGCGACAACGTCATCGGAACAGTACGGATCGGCCGCCTGTCGATCACGACAACCGGTTTGCTTGGCGCGTCTGCGGTCGATGGCGAAATGGCGCCGCGTGCATTCCCCGCCTGGGCCACGATCCCCAGCTTCCAGGATCTTGCGGCCGGCCGGCGATGGCATTTCTTTTTTGCTTGGCTGTTCGTCATCAACGGGTTCGTTTATTTTGCATATAGCCTGATCGGCGGTCATTTCCGCCGTGACCTAGCCCCGACCGCTCAGGATATCGCACCCCGCAATATCTGGCATGAAATCAAGGACCATGCCCGGCTGCGTTTTCCAAAGGGCGACAATGCGCGCCGCTACAATGCGCTGCAGAAGCTGGCCTACCTCATCGTGATTTTCATCCTGCTGCCCCTGATGATCGGCTCGGGGTTGACCATGTCGCCTGCAATAGATGCCGGCTATCCATTCCTGCTCGACATCTTCGGCGGCCGCCAGTCGGCGCGCGGCATTCATTTTATCACCGCCTGGAGCCTGGTGCTGTTCGTCATCGTTCACGTCGCGATGGTGTTCCTCTCCGGCCTCTGGAACAACATGCGTTCGATGGTGACCGGCCGCTATTCCATCACCAATGAGGAGACCGACCGATGACCTCCTTTCTCAGCCGCCGCCGCTTTCTCATCGGCTCGGCCGCCGGCTTCGGCGCGTTGGGCCTGACCGGTTGCGATGATGTTACCCAGAACCAGCACGTCCAGCAGGTGCTGGCTCTGGCGGAACGGTTGACCATGGGCACGCAACGGCTGATCGTTTCCCCGCAGGCGCTCGCCCGCGAATATACCGAGGCCGATATTTCGCCGAGCTTTCACCCGAACGGATCGACAGCGCCCAACAGTCCGGCATACGTCGAGATGGTCGAGACAAAGTTTGCCAACTGGCGTCTGAAGATCGACGGCATGGTCAACAAGCCGATGGAATTGTCGCTGGCGGACTTGAAGAGACTGCCCTCGCGCACCCAGATCACCCGCCACGACTGCGTCGAAGGTTGGAGCGCCATCGGCAAATGGCAGGGCGTGCCTTTGGGTTTGATCCTGCAGACGGCCGGCCTGAAGCCCGGTGCTCGCTACGCGGTCTTCTATTGCGCTGATGAGCTGGAGCAGACGCTTGATGGCAGCGGCCGCTATTACGAGAGCATCGACCTGATCGACGCGTTTCATCCGCAATCGATTCTCGCTTACGCATTGAACGGCAAGGATCTGGAAGTCGAGCATGGCGCGCCGTTACGCCTGCGTGTCGAGCGTCACCTCGGTTACAAAAATGCCAAATACCTTATGAGAATCGAGATCCGCGACAAGTTCGACGACCTTTGGGGCGGCAATGGCGGCTTCTGGGAGGATCGCGGCTATGAATGGTATGCTGGGATCTGAAGGGTTCTTCTTTGCCACTCCGGCTTCCACCGCCTCGACTTGAAGGCTGCCATACTCACTCCCCGCGTTCTATTTCGATAAGAGCATCCTCCAATGCGTTGAGCAGCATATCAGCATTTTCGCGAGAGAAAGGGAGTGGCGGCCGAATTTTGAGAACATTGCCATTTAGTCCTGAGGCACTTATCAACACACGCCGATCACGAAGCTTACTAACGACCTTCAGCGCGAGGCGGCTATCTGGCTCGCGGCTGTCCCGATTGCGTACAAACTCCAACCCAAGAAACAAACCGCTGCCTCGTACATCTCCAATCGACGTGAACGTCTCTTTCAAGCTGTTCATTCCTGCCTTTAGGTAGTCCCCTGTCTTGCGAGCATTTTGCATAAGGTTTTCTTTCTCGATAACGTCAAGTACAGCCGAGGCAGCAGCCAAAGAAACGTTGTTGGCCCCAAATGTATTGAAGTAACGTATATCCTGGCCGAAACGCTCCTGGATGTCCGACTTCATAATGGCCGCTGCGATTGGCATTCCGTTACCCATCGGCTTGCCTATGACTGCAATGTCCGGGACGACTTCGTGACGCGCGAAACCCCACATGTTTGAGCCTACTCGCCCGAAACCGGGCTGCACCTCGTCAGCGATATAAAGTACACTAGCTTTTTTTAGCACATCAACGACAGGCTTGAGGAAACCGGGCGGATCGGCAAGAACGCCATCCGTGGAAAAGATGCTGTCGGCGATAAAGGCGGCTGGCGTGATACCCCGGCGGCGCATGTGGCCAATCGCTTTAGCGACGTCCTGCGCCAATGCCGCGCCAACATCGCGACCGTTGGCGCGATAAGTGTCGGGCGCCGGCACCGTCAGCACATGCTGGCCAAGAGGTACGCTGTCCCCAAGCAACGGCGAGATTTCCGCCGCCGAAGCCGTAACGCCATGATAAGCGTTCTCCGTAATGATGATACCGGTGCCACCGGTATAATAGCGTGCCAACCGGAGGGCTAGATCGACCGCCTCGCTGCCGGTGCAGGTGTACATCACACGGTCGAGTTCGGCCGGAAACGTCGCCAAAAGCCTTTCGGAGTAGGAGAGGATTTGCTCGTTCAGATAACGTGTATGAGTATTGAGTTGCGATGCTTGGTAACTTATTGCCTCCACAACGTGCGGGTGGCAATGACCAACCGACGGCACGTTATTATAGGCGTCGAGATAGGTTTCTCCGTCCGGTCCATACAGCCATACGCCTTTGGCCTTTGTGATATGGACTGGATTTTCATAAAAGAGCCGATACGACGATCCGAGTAGCATCTGTCGGCGCTCGATCATCTTTCGCTCTCGTTCCGGCAGGCTACCGAGCCGTGCCGAGTCGAAACCGTTGACCATCGGTGCGCTCGGTTTGTGGGAAACGGTTTTTTTCATGCTTTTGATCACCGATTGGCTTCGCGCAATCTTTCGATAGCGACGGTCCTTGGAATTGCATCAAGGCGCGCTAATTGTGCCCAAACGCCCGCACTTTGGGTGGTCAAGCGCTGAGCGTGCTCGGGGAATAGCCGTGCGCGCCATTTCGGAATACAAAGCCGCATCACCAACCGCATGACCGCTGCCTTGTAGACTAGAGAGATTTCGGTATCGGATAGGAAACATTCGCTGCGATATCCCCTGATAAGATCGCACATCGCCCGTACCGGATCAGGCTCATCCCCGATCTGGTAGGCAGCAGCGACACCCACGTCGAAAAGCGTGGGGGCGTGCACCATGTCGCCAAAATCAATGATGCCGGTGATTGTATCGGGCGTTGTCGTATCGACGAGGATGTTTTCCATATTGAAGTCGTTGTGGATGACTTGGGCATCCAACGTGTTCATGATCGGCACAATCGCCGTCTCGAACTCGTCGATCGCATTTTCGAGGCGCGTTCGCTGATGTATATCAGCAAATGTCGGCAGGACTTCACGCATCCCTATCGCATGTTTCAAATCCCAGCTGATGCGATGGGATGCAGCCTCATGGGAAAAGCTTTTCAAGGCCTTTTGCAAACGTCCGAGCAACGCGCCAACCCGCCGGCGCTGTAGAGGAGACTGTGGCGCGGTCCGTTGTGAAACGCCTGGTGCGAAGGTGACCATGCGCACGCCGCGTTCGCTGCCGTCGTCCGCCACAAAGCGAAAATCCGCGGCACCGTCACGCGTGCGGATGACGCGCTGGGTCGGAATTCCTGGATCCACTTCCTCCACATGTAAGAGCGCTAAGCTGTGCATGGAGGTAACGAGTGGATCCTCTACAGGATTGAGGATTTTTAAGAGATACGCCGTGCCATCCTCGAGCGTCAGGCGATAATTGCTGTCCTTTTCGCCCCACAGCCATGTTGCGCGACCAGAAAGGCCATAATGGTCGCAAGCAATTTGTTGAGCTTGGTCACATGGCACGGGAACAGAAGCAGTTTCCAGTTCGGCGCCGAGCACACCCGTCTTAGAATTTCCTTTTAACGCGGACATTGCATTGTTCCAGCTTTCTTAGGGACGTCTCTTGAAGTTGTCTCGGGCGTTCCGCGGGCAAAAATCGGACTATGTCGCTTCGGTCACGAGCTTCGAATTGAAATAACTGTCCATCGCCTCAGTCCCACCTTCCGAGCCGTAACCGGAATCCTTGATGCCGCCGAACGGCAACTCCGGGAGCGCCAGTCCGTGGTGATTGATAGAAAGCATCCCGCTTTCAATGTCGCGAGCGAGCGCGGCGCTTGTCTTTGCGGATGTCGTATAGGCATAGGCGGCCAGTCCGTATGGTAGCCGGTTCGCCTCCGCGACGGCAGAATCATAGTCCGCAAATGTACTGACCAGCGCCATCGGCCCAAAAGGCTCCTCATTAGAGACACGCGCGTCGAGCGGAACATCGGTGAGAATGGTGGGCTGGAAGAAATTTCCCCGATTTCCAATCCTCTTGCCTCCGATCGCAACGCTTGCTCCACGAGACACGGCGTCTGCCGTCAAGGCTTCCATCGCCTCGATCCGGCGAGCGTTGGCAAGCGGTCCCATGTTCACACCATCCTTCAAACCGTCGCCCACATTTATCGCTTCGGCCGCCTTCACAAAGCCGTCGAGAAATTTCTCATAGACGCCCTGCTGAACAAGAAAGCGCGTTGGCGCCACGCAGACCTGTCCGGCATTTCGAAACTTTGCACCACTCAATATTCGAACCGCCAGATCGACGTCCGCATCGTCGAACACGATGGCTGGCGCATGCCCGCCCAGTTCCATCGTCACGCGCTTCATGTGGGCACCCGCGAGCGAGGCGAGTTGTTTTCCGACCGCCGTCGATCCGGTGAAGGAGATTTTGCGGATCACCGGGTGCGGAATGAGGTAACCCGAGATGTCCGCCGGTATGCCGAAGACAAGATTGAGCACACCAGCCGGCAAGCTTGCGTCAGCGAATGCGCGAACAAGTTCAGCACAACTCGCCGGGGTCTCTTCGGGTCCTTTCAGGATGATTGAACAGCCGGCTGCAAGAGCTGCCGACACTTTACGCACCGCCTGATTCAACGGGAAATTCCAAGGACTGAAGGCCGCCACCGGGCCGACTGGCTCCTTTATGACCATCTGTCTGACATTCCTCGCTCTTGGAGGAATCAAACGGCCATAGGCGCGACGAGCCTCCTCGGCAAACCAATCGATGATGTCGGCGGCGCTCAAGGTTTCCGCCAGGGACTCGGCCAGCGGCTTACCCTGTTCCAGCGTCATCGTCCTGGCGATCGCCGTCGAGCGCCCACGGAGTATTTCAGCCGCCTTGCGAAGAAGTTTCGACCGCTCCAACGCGCTGACCTGACGCCATTGTTGGAAGCCGGCCGCGGCTGCGGCAAGCGCTTCGTCGAGATCATTGCTGCCGGCATTTGAGACGTTGCCGATGACCTCGCCCGAGGCTGGATTTATGATGGCTAGCGGCTCGTTGGAGCCATCGCGCCAAACGCCGTTGATATGAAGCCTTGTGTTCGGATACTCCGACATATCAATTCCAATCTTTTGTCAGTAGCCGAGAGCACAGCCGTCTTTTCGATGATCGGAAGCGCCCAACAGGGTGTTGTTTTGATCATCGATCCAGATCGCCTGCGCGCCGCCAATCGCCCAATTCGGTGCGACAATCTTGAAACCACGGGCTTCAAGGCCAGCGCCAATTGATGTGCGCAAAAGCGCTTCGATTTCGATGGTGGCAGTGCCGGGGAGCGGGAAGAGGCGAGGCAAATCAATTGCGCTCTGGAGATCCAGCTCAAAGTCGAACAGCTTGGAGAGGAAATGGGCGTGGCCCATCGCCTGGTAGTGCCCGCCCATAACACCGAATGACAAAACGGCTCTGCCTCCACGCGTGACCAGCCCGGGGATGATCGTGTGCATCGGCCTTTTGCGCGGCCCTATCGCGTTTGGGTGGCCGTCCTTCACGACGAAGCTCTGGCCGCGATTGTGAAACAGGACGCCGGACTTCGGCGCCATCAGACCGCTTCCATAGGGATGGAAGATCGAATTGATGAAGCTTGCTACATTCCGTTCCTTGTCGACGACGGAAATGTAAACAGTGTCCGAATGCTCAACGCCGTCGATCTCGGCTTTGGCGTTCGCCACGCTATGCATATCGATCTTGGCGGCAAGATTGTCGGCGAGTTTGTCCGACAAGAGAAAGTCGACCGGAATATCGGAGACTGCAGCATCGGCTACCCACCGATCGCGTGCCGCATATGCCAATCGGGTCGCCTCGACTTCAACATGCAGATTGTCGGCGCTCAGGGGATCCCCTTTGCGCTCAAACCGTTCCAGAATCTTCAGGATCATCAGAGCGATGACACCCTGCCCGTTGGGAGGGCATTCGTGCACCGTCCATCCCCGATATGTCGCGCTGATAGGCTTGACATACTCGCCGGCGGCGGAGCCAAAGTCCTCAAGCGTGTGTAGACCGCCAAGCGACTTCAGCCGCGTCACCATGTCCTCGGCCACGGGACCGCGATAAAATCCGTCCCGCCCTGAAACGCCTATTGCTTCCAGTGTTTGCGCCAGTTCGTGCTGATGCTGAACCGCTCCAACCGGCGGGGCATGATCATTGGTCAAGAAAATGCGGCGCGTCGAAGGATCGCGGAGCAGCAGATCGCGCTGGTTCGAAATGTCGACCGCCACCCGTGGCGTGATTCCGTAGCCCTCGCGCGCCAGTGCAATGGCTGGAGCGAGGATTTCCGCCATCGACATTCTTCCATGGTCGGCGACAAGACGCGTCCATGCGTCCACCGCGCCGGGAATAGTCACAGCATGCGGTGATGATCGTTCGATCGACGCGATCCCATTGTCTTTGTACCAGTCGAAGTGCGCTGCCGCCGGCGTGCGTCCGGAGCCGTTATAAGCAACGACTGCATCGCTCCCATTCGACGCCAGCAGTGCAAAACAATCGCCGCCTATACCGGTGGAACCTGCCTCGACCACGCATTGGACGGCACAGGCACCCACCGCAGCGTCGATCGCCCTGCCACCGCTCTTGAGTATCTCGATGGCGGTCAACGTCGCCATTGGATGGGAGGTCGCCGCCATTCCATTGCGGCCGACAGCCATCGACCGTCCCTGCATTTCGAAATTTCGCATACCGTCTGATCCTTCAATCAATAGAGACCATTCGCCCTCGCCCAGCTGTAGGTGTCATCCAGGGCTCGGGTGGAACGGTCGAATAATTCGTTGATCTGTGCCGCGGTAATGATCAGCGGCGGGCAAAGCGAGTAGTTGTCGCCGAGCGCGCGCGTGATGACGCCACGAACCTGAGCCATCTTGCCTGCATGAGTGGCAATGCCATCGGTGGGCTTGAACGGCTCCTTGGTTTCCTTGTTGCGAACCAGTTCAAGCGTCCCGATCAGGCCGCGTCCTCGCGCATTGCCGACGAGTGGATGTTCGGCAAGTTCGTGCAAACGCCGCTGAAATACCGGTGCGACGTCCTGGACATGGCCGACAATATTGCGCTCCTCATAGATCCTGAGTGTTTCCAGGGCTACGGCTGTCGCAACCGGATGACCGCCATATGTGAAACCATGGCCAAATGTTCCGATCTTCTCGCTTTCCGAAACGACTGCGGAATGGATTTTTTCGTTGATCATCAAAGCCGATATCGGCTGATAGGCCGCCGAAAGCTGCTTGGCCATGACGATCATGTCCGGGCGAAGTCCGAAACTTTCGGAACCGAACATCGTGCCCAGCCTGCCAAAGCCGCAGATGACCTCGTCAGCGATCAGCAGCACTTCGTATTTTTTGAGGATCTCCTGGATCTTGTCATAATAGGTCGGAGGCGGAACGATGCAGCCACCGGACGCCATCAGCGGCTCGGCGAAGAATGCACCGATGGTTTCCGGGCCTTCGGCGAGGATCAGCTTCTCAAGCGAGTCGGCGCAACGTGTTGCGAATTCCTCTTCGGTTTCGCCTGGTTGGCCGTAGCGGTAGTATTCCGGGCAATCCGTATGAAGCACGCGATCGATGGGCAGATCGAAATCACGATGGTTATTCGGAAGTCCGGTCAGGCTCGCCGAGGCGATGGTCACGCCGTGATAGGCCCGCATCCGCGAGATAATCTTCTTCTTTTCCGGCTTGCCGATCGCGTTGTGATAATACCAGACGAGTTTCATGGCCGTGTCGTTGGCCTCGGAGCCCGAATTGGCGAAGAACACCTTCGACATCGGGACCGGTGAAAGCTGGATAAGCCTGTCGGCCAGCTCGATGGCTGTCTCATGCGATTTGCCGCCGAAGCTGTGATAGAACGGCAATTCCTTCATTTGGCGCGTTGCTGCATCGACCAGACGCTGTTCGCTAAAGCCGAGCGACGCACAAAACAGCCCCCCAAGACCTTCGATATATTTATTGCCTTCGCTGTCGATGATGTGGATTCCCTCACCCCTGGCAATCACCAGCGGGCCATCCTTCAAATGCTGTGACGCGTTGGTATAGGGATGGAGAACAAACGCGGCGTCGCGAGATTCCAGGGAGTTGAGAAGAATGGTCACAGTGGTTCTCCGAATGGTAGGTTTGTTTCGACAGCGCGATGCTGGGCAAGGCTTCGTCAGTCAGCCGGTGAGACGTCGCCCGCACCGGCTGCTCTTTGCTCTCAGGCGGGCTTTCGCTCCGCATCAATCAAGAGTTGTCTTGATCCATTTTTGCGAAAGTTTGTCGATCGTGCCGTCCGCTTTGGCGGCTTTGATCGCCGTATCAAACATCGACTTCAAGACCGTGTCGTCCTTGCGAAGGCCTGCGGCGATGCCCTGCCCAAAAACCCCGCCTTTGAATGTCGGACCAGCGATCGTGTAGTCCTTGAAATCGTCCTTGCCGAGCGTTGCTGTCAGAGACGTTTTCTGTGCAATGACGGCGTCGATGCGACCAGCCTGAAGATCCAGATCATGCTGCTCGACGGTCTTGTATTCTCTCGGATCGACGACGCCCTTGAAGTAGGTGTCGAGAAACGTGGCATTTGCGGTCGATACCTGGGCGCCGACGGCCTTGCCTTTGAGAGCGTCGCGAAGCGGCTGCAATTCCTGCTCGACCTTCGCTTTGTCACCAGCCAGATCGACCGTCGTCCCGGTCCCTGGAAGCTTCGCAAGCGGACCTGTTTTGTCGACCATGAAGGCCGCCGCCGTTGGCGCATAGGGTTCGCTGAACGAAATGACGGCAAGACGCTTATCGGTAACGATCATCGAGGCCATGATGGCATCGAACTTTTTCGCGTTGAGCGACGGAATGAGGCCGTCCCAATCCTGGGCAACGATCGTGCACTTGATCTTCATGCGAGCGCAAAGGTCGTTGGCGAGATCGATCTCGAACCCGGCGAGCTTGCCGTCGGGGCCGGTGAAATTCCACGGCTCGTATGCGCCTTCGGTCGCAATGGTGATTTCGGTTGGTTTTGTCTCGGCGACGGCAGCGCCGGCCGACAAAACGCCGAGCAGGGCGGACGTCAGCAAAAGTTTCGATAGTTGCATTTGCATTCCCCTTTTTGTTGTACCCTGCCCCTCTTTTGCGAGACAAGGCTGTTACAGACTCCGCGACGTCCTGCTCCGATTGCTAGGACGTGCGAACCTTGATTGCCTCGGCCGCTAGGCAGAGGATTTCGAATAAGACCTGAGCTGCTATCTGTGCCGTGTTTGTGGTTGGATCATATTGCGGAGCGATCTCGACGACGTCGCCGCCAACTATATTCAAACCCATGAGGCCGCGCAGGATTCCCAGAGCCTGAGCGGAGGTCAATCCGCCGACTTCGGGCGTGCCTGTGCCCGGCGCAAAAGCCGGATCAAGAGAGTCTACATCGAAGCTGATGTAGGTCGGGCCAGGTCCGACGATTTCTCTCGCCTTTGCGATTACGGCTTTTAACCCTTGGTCGCCGACGTCTTCCGCATGTATGACGGTCATGCCGGAGGCATACGAGAATTCCCACAGATATTCGGAATTTCCTCGAATTCCGATCTGAACCGTCCGCCTTGGATCAAGGACACCGTCAAGAACCGCTTGGCGAAAGGGGCCGCCGTGATGGAATTTGCAGCCCTCAAATGAACCGCCCGTGTCGCAATGTGCGTCGATATGGATCATCCCCACGGGTCGATCCTTGCCGACAGCCCTTAGGATCGGAAGGCCGATCGAATGATCGCCGCCGACTGCAAGCGGCACGACGCCGGCTTGCATGATCCCGCGCACAAATTTCTCGATATCTTCATGCGACGCCGCAAGATCAAAGCGGCTGCGGAAGGGAACGTCGCCAACGTCAGCAACGCGGGCATGGGCGGCTGGTACCGCATGTAGGACATGGTCATAAGGACCGACCCGATCGACATTGCGAACGGCTCTCGGCCCGAACCGTGCGCCTGATCGGTTCGTTACGCCAAGATCCATCGGAATTCCGAAAAGCGCGATGTCGATACCCGCGAAACCGGGCGACGCATCAGGACGATAAGGAGCCTTCAAAAGCGTTGGTACGCCACAGTAAGGAGCCTGACGGCTGTCGCCCTCCCCGAAGACCAGTTCGGCAACCTCTCGAAACCCCGGATCAAACATCTCGCCGCCTGAGACGTTCGAAAAGCGTTTCCGCAGTTCTTCCAGACTTAGAATCTCAGGCATCGGGCCTCCATTTATCCTGTACCCACATTTTCAAGCCGCTTCCAAAAACGCAGATGAAGAGCCATTGCTTGTTGTGGCCAATATTGTATACATAATCGTATTCTTCTTGATCGAGCAAGAGGGAAAAAGTTATGATGACGCTTGGAGGCCTGGCAAATGGCCCAAAAGACGGAAGGGGAATTAATTGGCATCGACCAAAACGGAACAGCGAGTCTCATTGCGTGAGAGCACATACTCGCAGCTGAAGGACCTGATCCTCAGTGGCCAACTACGACCCTCGGAGCGCCTGTCTGAAAGCACACTTGCCAAGCGCTTTGGCGTCAGCCGAACGCCGTTGCGCGAAGCGCTTATGAAACTTGAAGAGGAAGGGCTGATCGTCGGGCAAAGGAACCTCGGCTACACGGTCACCGATCTGGACATCACCAAATTCTGCAATCTGTTGGTTGTTCGCGAGGCACTCGATGTTTGCGCGGCGCAGCTCGCCTGCGAGACGGCGACGGAGGAAGACCTTGATCGGCTTCGGGGCGTAATTGCCCAGATGGTAGAGCTCAAGGAGACGACTAACGAGGCGCCGTCCGACGCGGCCCGTAACCTCGACCTTGGCCTACACATCCATCACGTCATCGTGGAGTCAACTCGCAACGAAGCGCTGGTAAGGGTGACCGACCAAGTCTACCAGCAGCTTCGTTTGGCACTGTGGCTCGAAGTTCTTTGGGTCGATCTCGAGCATACTGATCTCGATGAGCATCAGGCAATCGCGGACGCTATCTGTGCACGCGACCGCGAGGCCGCGGCAAATGCAGCGCGTGCTCACGTTCAAAGCTCCCTCAAGAATATGTCGAAGCTCCAGCGCATTTGGGCGCATCGGCGAGCTGCCGACTGAACCGAAGCTGGTCTTTTACAAAGAGGTTCACGCATGGAGCTTATCGATAGTTACCTCTCACTCGTCGGCTTCGGACAGACGGGGTGGGGTTCGCTCCTTCTGACGGCAGCGGCCATGACAATTGGCGTTTCCGTATGTGGCTTTCTGGCTGGAACGATCATCGGCTCAATTGTCACCTTCATGCAACTGTCCCGGCACATGGCGGTTCGCTGGTTTGCCGACTGTTACACGACGGTTCTACGCGGCGTGCCGGACCTTCTGGTCATCTATCTTTTCTATTTTGGCGGAAGCGCCTTTCTCGGCTCTGTCGGTGGCCTGTTAGGTTATCGTGGATTCATAGGAATGCCTCCCTTTTTGACAGGGACCTTGGCACTTGGTGTGGTCTCGGCGGCTTATCAAGCTGAAATCTTTCGCGGCGCCTTCAGATCGGTTGCACGCGGCGAAATTGAAGCAGCCAGCGCCGTTGGCATGCGGCCGTGGCCGAAATTCAGACGCATCGTCGCGCCACTCGTGCTTCGCTACGCCATTCCGGGCCTTGGAAACACTTGGCAACTTGTGCTGAAGGAATCAGCATTGATTTCTGTGACGGGTCTTGTCGAACTCCTCCGCCAATCGCAAATCGCCGCGGGATCCACGCGCCGTCCGTTCGAATTCTACCTCACAGCGGTCGTCCTCTATCTCGTTGTAACCTGGTTCTCCTCGATTCTGTTCAGGAAAATGGAAGCTCGGACAACTCAAGGGATCAGGAGGGCGTTGTGATGGATATTGGCTTCATGTGGGAGACGCTCCTCACTTTAGTAACCGGTTTGCCGCTGACCATCGAACTTGCGATCACCTCCATCCTGGCGGGGAGTGCCTTGGCGCTTGCCATCTCGCTCTTCGCAGTAACAGGCGGCGCAATCGGCCGAACCGTAACCCGCGCCTATGTCTTCGCATTCAGAGGTTCACCCCTTCTTGTCCAAATGTTCCTGATCTACTACGGCCTGGGTCAATTCCGGCATGGGCTGCAGGACCTTGGCGTCTGGTGGTTCTTTCGTGAACCCTACTGGTGTGCCGTGTTGGCACTGACACTGAATACTGCCGCCTACTGCAGCGAAATCTTTCGAGGTGGCCTGCAGGCGGTCTCCATGCAACAGGTTGAGGCAGCGCGCGCTTGCGGCATGTCGGGCATCCTATTGTTCAGACGGATCATTCTTCCGATTGCCGTCAGGCACGCACTGCCTGCCTATGGCAACGAGATCATCCTGATGGTCAAGGCAACGGCACTTGCGTCTGTCATCACCATCATGGAGGTCACCGGTCTCGCGGGAAAATTGATCGCTGACAGCTTTCGGGCTTTCGAAATCTTCATCGTCGCAGGGGCGATCTACCTTGCGATCAATTTCGTCGTCACGCGTATGCTCATGGTGGTCGAATTTTGGCTTTCCCCACATATGCGTATGCGGCCGCAATCTTAACACGTAACGGGAGTGCGCATGTCCGTCAGGGGAACAGTTTTGGCCAGCGATAACATACAAAAATGCGCTGCCGTTTCGGTCAAAGACCTCAGAAAATGCTTTGGCCCGTTGGAGGTTTTGAAAGGTGTTTCGCTGGAGGCCCACGAAGGCGACGTTGTATCGATCCTGGGTTCTTCCGGCTCCGGCAAGTCGACGATGCTCCGATGCATCAACATGCTTGAAGTGCCTGACAGTGGGGAGATACGTATTGGCGGCGAGATGTTCGCTTTGAAAAAAGGCCGCCACAGAACCGAGCCCGCTAACCGCAGCCAAGTAGATCGACTGCGCGAACACATTGGCATGGTGTTTCAGAGCTTCAATCTTTGGTCACATATGACCATTTTGGAGAATGTGATCGAGGCGCCGGTGCACGTACAAAAACGCGATCGTGCTGAATGCGTTGCGGAAGCAGAAGCGCTGCTCGAGCGGGTTGGAATCGCCGACAAGCGGAATTTCTATCCGGCGCATCTATCCGGAGGCCAGCAACAACGCGCTGCTATCGCCCGCGCTCTCGCGCAGCGGCCCAGGGTAATGCTCTTTGATGAACCGACTTCTGCGCTTGACCCCGAACTCGTCGGTGAGGTCCTGAAGGTGATGCGCTCTCTTGCTGAGGAAGGTCGAACGATGTTGGTCGTCACACACGAAATGGCGTTTGCGCGAGACGTGTCCAATAAAGTTGTTTTTCTTCACAAGGGTGTCATTGAAGAGACGGGAGAGCCGGCGGAACTATTCAAACGTCCGAAATCCGAGCGATTTCGTCAGTTTCTCGCAAACGAACGAATCTGAAGAAGTACAACTTTACCGTCATCTGGCCGTGCCTTACGTTTTCGCCCCGGTCGGACACGGAAGAGAACACCGCCTCTATCTGTGTTCGCACAATGACCGGGGATAGGCCGCGATTCCACGGTCGACCGCGATACCCGAGCACTTAAGCAGATTAATAGTAGCCGCCAGCTCGATTGGAACTGGACTCTTGCGCTCTAATTGATACGATAAATCATCGTCACAGACCAATCCTATATGCCGTGACGACCGAGGGCTCATGCGTGCTCCCGCCTGCAAGGATAGGAGGAGTGAACATGTCCCTTACACCGTCCCCAGACATACCACAGGATCCGCAACTTCGCGCCCTTCTTCGCCAGTGGGCTAGCAAGCTTGTCGATTCGGAAGTGGCTGCCGATCGTGTCGTTCAACGAACCATCAATGTCATTTGCGACAGTCCCGAGCTTCTGGATGGCGCGCAAATGAATGAAGCACTCTTTGCGATCTTGCGCCGGTACGCCTTTGATGAAAACGACTTGAAGGCGAGCCGACAGATTACGGGCGCAATGCCAGATCTTGGTCGAGTCTCGGACAAGGAAGGCACCAAGTCCAATTAGTGCCACTGTTAGGGCCTGCTCGAATAGACAGCAACGCCTCTAAGCTCGGCTTTGTACAAAATCGAGCTAACGCCAAAGCTACGCTGTGCTGCCTCTGCAATTTTGAAACTGAATCAGCACGATTGCCATTGAAGTTATCCGCCAGGAGCCGGGCTCGCTCCGGTGATCCTCATGAAAAGACGATGATCGCTATCTCAGCCCTCTTTCCGATCATTAAGCCAGAACATTTTGAACGGCGGCTCAACGGAGCGCGATGGACTTGTCCCGTTCAATGTGAAAGCCCAGTTTCTCAGAGATTTCATTGGCTGCTGTCGCCAGGCTTTGAAGGTAGATGTTGCGGTTGCGAAGGCCATCTTCGCGTGGGGCGACGAGGCAGAGCGTGGCTATGCAGGCTCCCCCGGCCTGATGGATCGGAACTGCGAAGCAATGGGTGAAATTTTCAACTTCACTATTGAACGTGAAGAAACCGTCGCGACCAGCCTGGCGCACCTGGCCGATGAACTCGGACGGCTCCATCTGCCTCCCATTGGGAAGGACAAAATCCTCCGGCGGGATCAGATCGATAATTTCTCGATCGGTAAGATGCGACACCAATAGGCGTCCTGAAGCCGTCCAGGGGATCGCAACCGGTTCGCCGACATTTGACGAAATGCGGAAAGGCCGGACACCTTCGCGCATCATGGCAACCGTATATTTCCTGCCTTCAAGCAGGCACATCTGCGCCGTTTCGCGTGTTTCCTCGGCCAGCCGCACCAGCATGCGATCACATTCGCGCATCCAATCGAATTGTTCGGCATAGGCTGTTCCGAGAAAGTACAGGCGACGGCCGAGATAAACACGGCCGTCATTCCCCTGGTAATCGAGCATGCCATGGCGCAAGAGAAGATTGACCAATTCATAGACCGACGATCGGGGAGCCCCGATTTCGGACGCGATCTCGTTCGGCCGCATGGGCTGTCGTTTCACGCGGAGAAATTCAAGAATCTCGAAGGCGCGATCCAGTCCCCGGGTGCGTCGCGATACTGTATCGCTTGCGGCCTCGGTCATGCTCTCTCCAATCCTTGTCAGGCGCGATCGGCGCGGTAAGCCACGCAATCAACCTCGACCTTGCAGTCGACCATCATGCGCGATTGAACACAAGCGCGAGCCGGCGGGTTCTTGCCGAAATACTCGGCATAGACACCATTGAAGCTCCAGAAATCGCGTGGATCATCAAGCCACACGCCGACGCGCACGACATCTTCCAAGCTGTAGCCGGCTTCATTGAGGATCGCAATCATGTTTTCGATTGCCTTTCGGCTCTGCCCGATGATGCCGCCAGGCACGATCTCGCCCTTTTCCATCGGCACCTGGCCGGATACATAAAGCCATCCCGCGGCTTCGGTGGCGCGTGCAAATGGCAGCGGCTGGCCGCCCGCGCCGGTCTCACCCGCACCGTAACGCTTGATCGTCATATTCTTTCTTTCCTTTTAGTTGAAGCTTGAGTTTTTCAGGAATTCGGCAAGCCGCTCGGTTTTGGGCTTGATGAACATTTCCTTCGGATCACCCTGCTCGCAGATCACACCCTGGTTCATGAAAATCACCCGGGACGAGACTTCATAGGCAAAGCGCATTTCGTGCGTGACCAGCAGCATGGTCATTCCATCCGCGGCGAGCCCCTTGATCACCTGCAGCACTTCGCCCACCAGTTCCGGATCGAGTGCGGAGGTCACCTCATCGAAGAGCATCAGGCGCGGCGACATCGCGATCGCGCGGGCGATCGCCACACGTTGTTGCTGGCCGCCGGAAAGCTGGCCGGGGTAGTGATTGGTGCGTGCCGAAAGGCCGACGCGGTCGAGCCAGCGCTCGGCGATTGCGCGCGCCTCGGCCTTCGGCATCTTCTTTACCTTGATCAGGCCAAGCATCACGTTTTCAGCCGCGCTCATGTGCGGAAAGAGATTGAATTGCTGGAATGCCATCCCTGTCAGCGCACGCTGACGGGCAATCTCCTTTTCACTCTTGCGCCGGCGAGAACTGCCCTCGATGTGATAACCGATCTCTTCGCCGTCGAGGCTGATCGTGCCCCCCTGAAACTCTTCCAGCATATTCACGCAGCGTAGCATGGTCGTCTTGCCCGACCCGGACGAGCCGATGATCGAGATGACCTCGCCCTCGGCAACCGAGCAGTCGACGCTTTTGAGGACCTCGTGATGACCGTAACTCTTCCGCAGGCCCTTGATTTCGAGAATTGTCTTGGCCATGGCTTGGCCTCCTCACGATGGAAGAGCGGTCTTGCGCTCGATGAACTGACCGAAGCGTTCGATCCCGAAGTTGACGACGAAATACAGAGCCCCCGCAAGAAAGTAGAATTGCAGACTCATGAAGTTGCGGGAGATGATCTCCTGTGAGCGAAGAAGCAGCTCGGCCACCCCGATGACGGACAGCAGCGTCGACGCCTTGACCATCTCTGCGGCGGTGTTGACCCAGGCCGGCAGGAATTGGCGCAGCGCCTGCGGCCAGAGCACCGAGGTGAATGTTTGCGAAAAGGTCAGTCCGATCGCCTTGGCCGCTTCGGTTTGCCCTTTCGGGATCGCCTGCAGCGCACCACGCACGATTTCTCCGACATGGGACGAGCAGAAGATGGCCAATGCCAGCACACCGGCGGCAAAGGGTCCGAGCGCGAGCCCGACGGCACTCGACACATAGTAGCTTGCCAGCACCAGGACGAGAACCGGCGTTCCACGGATCACGTCGGTATAGACACGTATGATGAGACGAAGGACGACATTGCCATAGGCGAGAGATAGCCCGACAAGGACGCCAAGGAGTGAACCCCCAAGAATTGCCAGTAACGATATGGACACAGTCATTGCCAGACCGTTCATGATGACATAACGGGCGATCCAAAGCTGATCTAAAAAGGTCTGTGACATCGACTTACCTCGGCAGCGCCAGCCGGCGTTCAACAAAACGCATGCCGGCGGCGATCAGGAGACAGGTTGCAACATAGAGCGCCGAGGTAACCATCCATGTCTCGATCACGCGGAAGCTTTCGACGTTGATCTTGCGCGCGGCAAAAGTCAGTTCCGGGACAGCAATGGTTGCCGCAAGCGAGGTATCCTTGAACAGCGATATGACTGTCGATGACAAGGAAGGGAGTACATTGCGCAGCATCAGCGGCGCAACGATCGATGTACGAATCTGCATCCCGGTGAGGCCGATCGCAAGCCCGGCTTCCGTCAGACCCCTGGGAATGGACAACAGTCCCGCACGAAACACCTCGGCGAGATAGGCGCCAGAGTACAAGGACAGGACGAGGACAAAGCTTTTGATCTTGTCGAGCCTAAACCCTATTTGTGGCAATGCAAAAAAGGCAAACAGCACAAGCACCAGGATTGGGAGATTGCGGATAAGCGTGACGTAGCAGCGTGCAGGCACCACAGCCACTCGTTGCTTCGAGATCAGCGCAAAGGCCACCAGAAGACCGAGCACGGCACCAATCAACAGCGAGATCACTGCCAGCCCAAGGCTCAGCAGCAATCCGCTCAGGAGAAAATCAAAGTTGCGCCAAACGGCAGCAAAATTCAGCGTGTAACCCATGACAGGCCACCTCCAGAAGAAGGAACGGGAGATACTCCCGTTCCTTTTTGCCTATTACTTGAATTCGACCGGAAAGCCGATCTGCGGAGGTGCCAGGTCTTTGCCGAACCAAGTTTTATAGGACTTCGCATAAGTATCGAACTCGACGCCCGTCATAGCCTCATGAAGGGCGGTATTGACGAAGTTCAGCCAATCCTGATCGCCGCGCTTGACGCCACAGGCATAGGTCTGCGGGTTCCATCCGTAACCGGCATCCTTATACTTGCCGGGGTTTTGGGTCATGTACCAGGCAAGTGACGACTGATCGGTGGCGGCGGCATCGGCCCGGCCGGACTCAAGCGCCTGGTAGATCAGGTCGACGGAATCGTACTGATCGACGGTTGCTTCCGGAAGGGCCGCATGGACCATCGCTTCCGCATAGACATTCTGAAGTACCGAGATCGTCACCGAGGAGCCGGCAGCCTTAAGTGCGGCATAGTCAGCATATTTGCCGTCCGCCTTGAGCATGAGGCCGACGCCCTCGCGATAATAAGGGATCGTGAAAGCGATCTGTTGAGCACGCTCGCCCGTCACGGTCATGAACTGGCAGGTGATGTCGACCTTGTCGGTGGTGATGTTCGGAATGCGCGCGTCCGAGGACTGGTTGACATATTCGATCTTGTCCGGATCGCCGAAGAGAGCCTTGGCGATGATATGGCCCATATCCACGTCAAAGCCCTGGAGCTTGTCGTCAGCGCTCTTGAAATGCCAGGGCGCGTTGGTGCTGCCGGTGCCCATCACGAGATGGCCGCGGGCAAGCACGTCATCGAGCTTGCTGCCGGCGGCCAGCACCGGGCTGCAGAGAATTGCGGTCACGGCCAGCGAGATCAGGCCGGTTCTAAGTGAAATCGACATTGCGGCTCCCCTTTGTAGAGTATCGTTCCCGGTGTCCAAAATTATGGACATATGTCCGTTTTAACGGATTTCTATATCAAGTCTTATGAAGGGTGAGTTGTCAATAGCCGCCGCTGCATACGGCCCGGCGCTACGTCGCCAGGTCAAATGGCAACCTCGGCGGCCACGATCTGTGCCCAAAATGGCGGAGTTGATGGAAATTGGGTGTATGGGGCTTACGCAGTCAGAAATCGAAACGCGCTAACGATCGCGGAGCAGAGCGGCACAGGTCGCAGACCAGCTGCAGAAACCAGCGCCTGCGCCGATCAGATCGGCAATTAAAAGCGCAGCTTTTTAAACGCTTCATTGGGCCGTCCTTAGCTGGCTCATGTTCCGGAAATCCATTTACTAGAATAGATCTCACGCACGCCACGCTTCATCGCCGCCGGATCGCAGGCCAACGAAAATCGCTATCTTCTTTTATGGTTCGCCCTCGCTAAGCATAGGCGGGGCTCCGGCCTACGCGCGGCCGCCGACGATTTTCGCCCCGGCGATACAGCATCGCAGCGCGTCTTTAACCAGCCCGCTGCCATTGCCTCGCCCGACATAGCGGTAGTCAACAGCGAGCTGTCCTATCAGTAGGATGCGATCAGGTTCGTTCCGAAGTCCGGCTTGACGCCAAGCAGCGGTGCGGCACGGCTGATGATGTCGTGGACCATGGGAGCCGCCGTTTCAGCGGCGAGGTTCAGGTTATGCACGCCCGTCAGCGGCTGGTCGATGAAGGCTAGCACCACGTATTTCGGGTTTTCCATTGGAAACGCCGCCAAGAACGAATTGAAGCTGAGCTTGTGCGAATAAACGCCGTGAATGACCTTGTTTGCGGTGCCCGTCTTCCCGCCGACGTGATAGCCGGGGACATCGGCGGCTCTGCCGGTACCCTGTTCGCCATTCAGCCGGAAGAGGTAGCGGATCGTGTCGCTGGTGCTCTTCTTCACGATCATCGTTTCAGTCTTTTCTGCCTCTTCCTGGGTGCGCGGAAGGAAGGTCGGCTCGATCAACTCGCCGCCGTCAATGAGGGCCGCGCCGGCGACGGCGGTCTGCATCGGCGTCGTGGCGACGCCGTGGCCAAACGCTATGGTTATGGAGTTGAGCTTCTTCCAAACTTTTGGCTGACTCGGCGTTTTCACCTCAGGCAGTTCCGTCTGCATCTTCGACAAGAGGCCGAAGCGAGTCAGATAGCTCTTCTGGACTGCCATGCCCACCTTGTCCATCATTTTGGCCGTCCCAATGTTTGATGAATAGCGGAAGATTTCCGGGATCGACAGGACGCGCCGCGGCACGTCACGGTCGTCATGGATAGTGAAGCCGCCGTAATGCAGCGGGGCGGAGGCGTCGAAGGTGTCCGTCAGCTTGACCGTGCCCGCGTCGATAGCCATCGCAATCGAAAAAGTCTTGAACACCGAGCCCATCTCATCGGTGCCGTCCGACATGCGGTTCAGCCAACCTTTGTTGCCGTCCGCCTGTGGATCGTTCGGATCGAAATCGGGGGCCGAGGCCATCGCAAGTACTTCCCCGGTGTGAATGTCAAGAATGACGGCGCCGGCCGCCTGGCTCTGGTAGCGGCCGATCGCATCCGACACCACGTCGTGGACGATGTTTTGAACACGAAGATCGAGCGAAAGGCGCACCGGTTCGAGTGTATCGCGGCTGGTCAGGCCTGTGGAAGCGAGATCCGACAGGCCTTGCGTGTCCAGATACTTCTCCATGCCGGCAACGCCATGATTGTCGATATCGACATAGCCGAGAATATGGGCGGCTGTGCGCCCGCCCGGATAGAAGCGTTTCACCTCGGGGCGAAAACCGATTGCCGGAATGCCGAGCGCAAGGATTTCGCTCTGTTCCTTCGGCGTCAGCTGCCGGCGTAGCCAGGCAAAGTGCGACCGGCGGTCGGCAAGCTTCTTATAGAGGGATTTGCGGTCGATATCGGGAAAGATAGAGGCGATTTTCTCAACCGCTTCGTCCGGATCGATCACGCGGTTTGGCTCGGCGAACATCGATACGGTGCGGACATCGGTCGCCAACAGTTCACCGTTTCGGTCGACGATATCCGGGCGAGCCGCGCTCACGCGATCCGGCGGGATCGCGGAGGTATCGGCTCTCGGCTCCAGGTCGAAATAGATGAGTTTGGCGACGATCGCCAGATAACAGACGACCAGCCCGCAGGCCAACATGATGATGCGGGCTCTTGCGAGCTTGGCCTGACCCGCAACACGCGCCGGCGGCTGCTGGCGCCACCCTGGGCCAAAGGTGATCCTGATGAGGCGACCGCTATTTGCGCCGAGGGCATGGATGATCGACATTACCGATTATTCGTAAGAGCTGGGAGGGCCTCTAGATTAAAAAACTTTAAACCGAGTTAATTAACAGGAGACTAATCATAGCCGCGCTGCTGCCATGGCGCTCGGGATAAACGGCGCAAGACCGCCACCCTGCTCGAAGGCGCATTTGATTTTTTGGCCACGGTTCATGGCATGAACGGCGATTATGCTATGGTGCGCGAGATTCTGGGAGTGGTGGGCGCAGGGTCTTGGTGGAGTGGATTTCTATGCGCATTTTGCCGCAGGTTCTCCCTTACCGAGCATAAGCGCGAGATGACTGGAAACGTTTCGACGCAAGCAGCAACGGGATGGAGGCCAATGAAGAAGCTCATCAATCGACCCATCGATGTCGTACGGGAGATGCTGGAGGGCATCGTCGCCCTTGCGCCCGACCTCGCCCTGCTGGACACGGAGAATGTCGTTGTTCGCGGCGATCTTCCCGTGGTCACCGAGAGGCCGGTGGCGCTGATCTCGGGCGGCGGCGCTGGGCACGAGCCGGCTCATGCCGGATATGTCGGACCGGGCATGTTGACCGCGGCCGTTACTGGCGAGGTTTTCACCTCCCCCAGCGTCGATGCGGTTCTTGCCGCAATCCGCGCCAGTGCCGGCCCTGCTGGTGCATTGCTGATCGTGAAGAACTATACCGGCGACCGCCTGAATTTCGGCCTTGCCGGCGAATTGGCCACCATCGAGGGTATTCCAACCGAAGTGGTCGTCGTGGCGGATGATGTGGCGCTTTCAGGCCTCGTGCCGCCCGAGCGCCGGCGCGGCATTGCTGGAACGGTGCTGGTGCACAAGATTGCGGGCGCCGCCGCAGCCAGTGGCAAGAGCCTGAAGGAGGTCGCCGCCATCGCTCGGTCCGCGGCGTCCCGCCTCGGCACCATGGGGGTCGCGCTCGGCTCCTGCATCGTCCCTGCGGCTGGCAAGGCCGGCTTCACGCTCGGCGAGGACGAGATCGAGCTGGGCCTCGGCATTCACGGGGAAAAGGGTGTCGAGCGCACGAAGCTTCTGCCCGCCGACGCGATCACCGACAGGATCGTCGATCAGATCGCAAAGGATATGAAGCTCGTCGCGGGTACCAAGGTTGCATTGCTCGTCAATGGTCTCGGCGCGACGCCGCCAATGGAGCTGGCGATTGTCGCCGGTTGCGCGCTCGCGTCTTTGCGTTCGCGGGGTCTCGCAATCGAGCGTGCCTGGAGCGGCAATTTCCTGACTGCGCTCGAAATGCCCGGCTGTTCGATTTCGCTTCTGGATCTACGCCCAGGCGATGTCGAGCTGCTGGATGCCGCAACCAGTGCCTCCGCCTGGCCGAGGGGCGGCGAAATTGCGGAAGCACCCCATATCGTGCGGGTGCCAAAGACGCCGGAGAACGAGGCTCCACTTGGCGATGCGGGTCGGTTCGACCCCAGCGAGCTCCGCCGTATCGGCCTTGCCGTCTGCAATGCGCTGGAAGAAGCCGAAGCCCATCTGACGGAGCTCGACAGCAAGGCGGGCGATGGCGATCTCGGAGCGAGCATGCTTCGTGGCGCCGAAGCTATCCGCGCCCTGCCCGACCGCGCCTGGATCAATCCCGCCAATGCCCTGGTTGCGATCGGCAATGCGCTGCGCAGGGCGATCGCCGGTAGCTCGGGTCCTTTCTATGCCATTGCGCTCACCCGAGCCGGACGCCATCTCGGAGAGAACAATCGCTTCTCGCCCGAGGATTTCCGGGCCGCTTTCGCAATCGGCATAGCTGCGATCAGCGAGATCGGCAGCGCCAAACCGGGCGATCGAACCATGCTGGATGCACTCGACCCAGCGTTGAGAGCACTTGAGGCGACTGACGGCAATGTGCCCGCGATCGAGGCGTGGAAGCGCGCGGCGATGGCAGCGGCGGACGGCGCGCGCCGTACGGCGGATATGGTGCCAAGGCTCGGCCGCGCAAGCTATCTCGGCGAAAGAGCTCTCGGAACCGAAGACGGCGGTGCCGCCGCCGTTGCGATCTGGATGGCGGCGCTGGCGACAAGTCTCTGATTGCGCGAGCGCAGGCTGCGAGTCATTCGCATCCGTTGTGCTCCATGCTCGAGCCAACCTTCCAAGGCATCCTCAGACGAGATTTGAACATGCGATTTATCCGGACCGCCATTAGGCGGCGTCCGCCGTTTCGCTCATTTGTCCGGCGCGAGAGCTGCCTCCACCCCGCGCAGCAGGCTCTTCAACTCCGGCTCGCGGACATGGGCGGCGGCTTCGTTGGGCGAGAACCATTGCAGCTGGCGCTGCCCGCGCTCCGGAAAGCGCTCGGCCAATTCGGCGACGTCAAGAAGATGGACTTGAACGATAGAGGGAACGGTCTCGCCGGTGCCGAGGACTTTGAGATAGGTGTAGTAGCCGAAGCGCTTCTTCCTGGCCTTTCCTCTGACGCCTGCCTCTTCCCAGGCTTCGCGTTCGGCGACCTGATGCGGAAGCTTCCTGTCCATCGGCCATCCCTTGGGAATGACCCATCGGCCGCTGTCGCGCGAGGTGATCAGCAGGATTTCGACATTTTCCTGCCCCTGCGCTCGCCGGTAACAGATCGCGCCATATTGTTCGATGGAGCGGCCGGCGAAGAGTTTGTCCGCCTCACCGGCCAGACGGCTAAGATAGGTCTTTTTAGTCATTCGCGGTCACGGCCGCCTGTGGGACCGGGCTTGGCGTCCGGCTCTGCAGGAGTTCGCCGCGCTCTTCCAAAACGGGATAGGCAGCGGCGGCGACCAGGTGGGAATTGATCTGCTTGAGATCACGCAGCAGATCGAGGTGAAGCGAGCTGGTCTCGGCGGTTTCGATCCCACCTTGCCGCAGGCGCTGAAAATGGGCTTCCGTTCCCTCGCGCTCCGCCTTGCGAAAAATGACCTTCTCCTCTGCCAGCAGGCGGGCGGCACTCTCGTTCTGTGTCATGAACAGGGCGGCCGTCGTCCGCAGGTTCGATTGCAATCGGTCGAACAGCCTTGCCAGTTCGAGCTGCCCCTCCTTGGAGAAGCTCAAACCCCGGCGAAGGCGCTTGGCCAGGTGCGGCAGCAGGTTCTGGTCGAGCACGTCGCCGGCATGCTCCATGTTCATCGAAAACAGCAGGATTTCGTTCAGACGCCGCCTGTCGGCTTCGCCGAGCTCATCGGGATCGATCGAAGTCAGATAGGTCTTAACCGCCGTGTTGAGGCTGTCGAGGATGTTGTCCAGCGACCGCAACCGCGTCAATGCGCGGCGATCGGTGTCCGACAGCGCCGATTTCGCGCCGGCGAGCATTTCCGACAAGACGTCGACCAGCCTCAGCGCCTCCCGCGCCGCGGCCCCGAGAGCAACGACAGGCGTCTCCTTGGCGGCCGGATCGAGATATCTCGGACGTGTCGGATCGGCCTCGTCGATTCTCTGCGGCAGCAGTTTCGTCAAAAGATCGGCATAGGGCCGCAGCAACGGCATGAAGACCACCGCCAGAACGATATTAAAGGCACTGTGAAAATTGGCGACGGCACGGCCACTGTCGCTGTCGACCATCGCCGACAGGCGCGTGGCGGGCTCCAGCAGGCCGATCACCGCGATCACTCCGACGATACGCGTCAGCATATTGCCGATCGGCAGCCGTTTGACGGATAGATCGGTGCCCGACTGCCCTTCGATCAGCGGGTTGATCGCGGTGCCTAAATTGGCACCGAGAACGAGAGCAAAGGCCTGATCGAGATCGACAAGCCCCTTGCTTGCCAGGGACATGATGAGCAGCACCACGGCGACGCTGGAATGGGCGGCCCATGTGAGGATCGCCGCAAGAAGCATGCTGAGCACCGGCGTCGCGGCGATCGCGTCCAGCACATAGGCGAGCGCCTTCGACCCTTCATACTGCGTCATCAGATCGAGCAACTGATGCAGCGCCAGAAGCATGAAGCCAAGCCCGATCATGACGCGCCCGAGATCGTGAATGCGCGAGTTCCCGATCCGCCGGAACATCAGGACACCAATGAGGATGAGCGCCGGCGAAGCGGCCGCGACGTCGAAGGACAGCACCTGCACGATCAGGGTCGTTCCCACATTGGCGCCCAGCATGACGGCAAGCGCCGGCACGAGATCCACCAGTCCGCCGGCGGCGAAGCCCGATGCCATCAGGCCGGTTGCCGTGCTGCTCTGCAGGATCGCGGTGACACCGATGCCGGCAAAGAACGCCTTCGTGCGGTTGCTCAAGGCGCGGCCGAGAAAAGAGCGGAGATCCGGGCCGAATGCCCGCTGTATGCCGGTCTGGACCATGCGCGTGCCCCACAGCAACAGGGCGATGTGGCCGGCCAAAGCAACCAGGCCGAAAATAAGCGCCATAGCGGTCCTCCGTATGTCTGTGATGCCCGGATAAATGCCGAACATCAGCATCTCGATCAACTAACCTTTTATTAGCCGACTATGTTCTTTGTCTTTACATTTTTTGCAAGACCAGATTGTCATAAAACTAATGGGAGAATCATTTTCTCTTTTAAAATCATAGTGATGAGATGACATGATTCCTGTCATTATTCATTACAGATACCCATTTCGCCTGCAAAGGCCGGTCTGAAAGCGACGATTTTCTGTCCGCAACGGTTTTGTCCGATGGGCGTTGCTTCGCCTTTTCCGCTTTGATCCGTCCGACGTCTGGCCAATATAGCATAAAAGCATCCATTTGCCGCGCGGCGGGCTCCCCGCCCGCAGGCTGGAAAGACAACGGGCTGGAAGATAAGCAGACGAGGACTTCAAGATGACGCATTTTATCTGCACCACATGCGGCACGCAGTTCAGCGAAAGCGACGAACCGCCGCCGACCTGCCCGATCTGTGAAGATGACCGTCAGTTCGTGCCCCAATCAGGGCAGGAATGGACCGACATGGCAACGCTCGGCCAAACCCATAGCCTGGTCTGGAACGAAGAAGCGGAAGGCGTTCACAGCCTGCAGCTCTCGCCCTCTTTCGGCATTGGCCAGCGCGCATTTCTGATCGAAGGGCCTGATGGCAATATCCTCTGGGATTGCCTCAGCCTCGTGGACGAGGCCAGCAAAGCCCGGATTGCCGCCATCGGCGGCTTAAGCGCGATCGCGATCTCCCATCCCCATTTCTATTCGTCGATGATCGGGTGGAGCGCGGCCTGCGGCAACGCGCCGGTCCATATCCACGCCGATGATGCCCAATGGGTGCAGAGGTCCGGCTCGGCCCTGCGCCCATGGACCGGCGAAACGCTGCGGATCGGTCAGGCGACCATGATCGGCTGCGGCGGTCATTTTGACGGCAGTTCCGTGCTCCATTGCCCCTGGCTCGAGGGCGGCCGAGGCGCCCTTTTCGTCGGCGACACCATGCAGGTCACGATGGACCGCCGTTTCGTCAGCTTTATGCGCAGCTATCCGAACCTCATTCCCCTCGACGCCAAGGCGGTCACGGCAATTTCGCAAGCCGTACAGCCGTACCGGTTTGAGACGATCTACAGCGCGTTTCCCGGTCGAACGGTGGAGAGCGACGGCAACCGCGTGGTGGAGCGCTCGGCGGAGAGATATCTCAAGGCGATCGCAAGCTAGAGCCATAATGCACCCTGGACGTCGTACACGCCGGATCATCCCAAAGGACCGATCCTGTGCTGATGCGCACCGAATCCCAGGCTATCGCCGCAAATGAGACGCTTCTGGGGTCGCCGACGGTGAAGATCATGTCGCGATCTTGGAGCGTTGCGTCAATGCGAGATCGGGGCTGTCCGAAGTTAGGCTGCCGATACCCCGCTCCAGCCAATGTCGGATGTTCGCCTCGTCGTTGATCGTCCAGACGCAGAGCCGTTCCAAAGGCAGCCTGCCGCGGATCAGATCCCATTCGGCTTCCAAAAGCTCGTGGTGGATGGCGACGACCTCCGCCAGATCATCCGCTCGGTCGATGAAGGCGGCAACCCCGCCATGCTTTTCGGCCCAGACGGCGTTAACGGAAACGAGACGCGAAATTTTTGGAGCATGACGGCGGCAATCCTCCAAAACCGAATGGTCGAAGGAGGTCAGATAGGAGCGCTCCTCGATGCCGAAACGTGCTAGTTCGCCCGCCACCCGTGCCGCAATGTCCGGATAAGGGGCTCCATTCCCGTCGACCTTGATTTCGACATGGAGGTCGATGGCTTCGTTCGGCGCAAGCACTTGCAGCACCTCAGCAAGAGTCGGAATGGCCTCGTCCGTGCCCTTTAGCCGTGTCGCCTTGCGGCCGTCGATCGACAGGTTCTCTACGGACCCGGCGCTTTCGGTGGTGCGTTCAAGGGTGGCGTCATGAATGACGACGAGCTCGCCGGCGCGCGTCAGATGGACATCGAATTCGATAGCGTCCACGCCCAGCGCGGCAGCATTGCGAAAGCCGGCGAGCGAATTTTCGGGCCAGAGGTTGCGGGCGCCGCGATGGCCGGTAATCAGGGTCATGGAGCATGTTTCCTATCGGATCGTGGGATCGAGCTTATCGCGCAGCCAATCGCCGACGAGCGAAATGGAGAGCGTTGTCAGCATAATGACGATCGCGGGCGCCAGCATAATCCAGGGCGCGCGCGTCAGATATTCGCGACCGAAGCCGACCATGTTGCCGAGACTGCTTTCCGGCGGCTGCACGCCGAGGCCGAGAAACGACAGGCCGCTTTCCATCAGGATGATTTCGGGGAAAGTCAGCGTCATGGAAACGATCAGCGTCGAGGCGACGTTGGGAAGGATGTGACGCAGGTAAACGCGCACCGGTGTCGCGCCGAGTTGCACCACCGCGGCGGCATAACCCTGAGCTCCTGCGGTAATGGCAAGCCCTCGCGCGATGCGCGCATAGCGCTCCCAACCATAGAAACCCATAAGACATACGAGCAGCAGCATCGAGGAGCCGAAGAAAGCGAGTACGGCCAGCGACATGATGAGGAAGGGCAGCGCAGCCTGGAAATCCGCGAGCATCAGGACCAGATGCTCGACGAAACCGCGGAATTGCGCCGCCAGAAAGCCAAGCAGCGTGCCGAAGATCGCAGACAGCAGCGTCGCGCCGAAGGCGATGACGAGCGACACCCTGATCGACTGAACGAGGCGCGAAAGCACATCGCGGCCGAGTTCGTCGGTGCCGAGCAGATGCTTGACCCCGCCCGGCGCGGACAGCCGGCTGGTCAGATCCATGGCGGTAATGTTGAAGGGGCGGATATGGTCGGCGAAAATTGCGGTCGCGACCATGGCCGCAAGCCACAGCAGGCAGAGAGTGACCGAAAAAGGCACGTTGCGACGCAGGAAGGAAACGAAGCCGCCCTGCTTTCGGGAGACCGGCGTTTCGATAAGATCGGCGGTAGCCATCATGTTCTCCTCAGTGTCGTGCCGCGTGCGAACGAAGGCGCGGGTCGAGCCAGCCGTAAAGCAGGTCGACGACGAGATTCGACACGACCATGGCGGCGGCGATGATGAGCAGGATGCATTGAACGACGGCAAGGTCGCGATTGCTGACAGAAACCACCAGTAGGCGCCCGATACCCGGCCAGGAAAAGATCGATTCCACCACGACGGCGCCGGCAAGCAGCGAGCCAACCATGAAGCCGACGATGGTGACGATCGGCACCGCCGCGTTGGGCAGGGCATGTTTCCAGACCACATCGCGCCATGTCAGCCCCTTGGCGGAAGCCGTGCGGATATACGGCTGCCCCATGACCTCGATCATGGCGCTGCGCGAGAAGCGCGCGAGGATGCCGATCCCGCCGATACTCATGGTCAGTGTCGGCAGGATGCCGTGCATCCAGGTGTCCTGCCCGCCCGAGGGCAGCCAGCCGAGAATGACGGAGAAGATCAGCACGAGCACCAGCCCCATGACGAAGGAGGGAATGGTAAAGCCGAGCACGGCGGCAAGGATGACGCCGCGGTCTGTGAGGCTCTGGCGATGCAGGGCGGCATAGACGCCCGCCGGAATGCCGAGAATGAGTTTGAAAACAAGGGCCGGGATCGTCAGTTGTAGGGTCGCGGGCACACGTTCCAGCACCAGATGCAGCGCCGAAGCCTTGTCGCGCATCGATACGCCGAAATCGCCGGTGAAGATCGATTTGATATAGGCGATGTATTGAACCCATAGGGGCTGGTCGAGGCCCCAGGACTTGCGGAAGGCATCGACCGCTTCCTGTGGCACATCAGGCCCGAGCATCACCAGGGCCGGATCGCCCGACATGCGCAGCACGACGAAAGCGAAGGTGATGACGGCCAGGATCGTCAGTGCGGCACGGAAGAGGCGGACGAGAACAAAGCGAATCATGATGGCCCCTATGCCGCAACCGGCGTGGTTTCACCCGCCACGACATGACAGGCGGCGGTGCGTCCACCGCCAATCTCGCGCAGTTTCGGCGCGATGGAGCGGCATATGTCGCGAGCCAGCGGGCAACGGGGATGGAAGGCGCAGCCGGATGGACGGCTTGCCGGGTTTGGCGGCTCGCCTTGCAGGATGACGCGGTCCTTGAGCGGCTTGCCGGGAACGGGAATGCTCGAAACCAGCGCCCTGGTGTAGGGGTGCTGCGGCGAACGGAAGATGACGTTGGAAGAGGCCTCCTCCATGATGCGGCCGAGATACATGACGGCGACACGGTCCGCGACGTTGCGCACTACCTTCAGGTCATGGCTGATGAAGATCATGGCGATGCCGTTCTGTTCCTGCAGGTCCCGCATCATGTTGATGACCTGCGCCTGGATCGACACGTCGAGCGCCGAAACCGGTTCGTCGCAGACCAGAAGCCTTGGTCGCGAGGCAAGCGCCCGGGCAATCACCGCGCGCTGGCGTTGACCGCCGGAAAGCTCGTGCGGATAGCGTCCCGCCTGATCGGCACGCAGCCCGACGGCGGTTATCAGCTCCGCCACGCGCATGGCATGATGTTCCTTCGGAAGCAGTTTATGGATCTCGAGCGGCTCGGCGATCTGGGCGGCGATCGTCAGGCGGCGATCGAGGGCTGCAAGCGGATCCTGGAAGACGAGCTGCATTTTCGCGCGCAGTGCCCGCCACCGCGCACTACCGTGTTCAGGCATCGGCCGGCCTTCGAAATGAACCGTACCCTCCTCAGCATCATCGATCCCAAGCAGCATGCGCCCGAGCGTCGACTTACCGGAACCGGATTCGCCGACGATACCCAGCGTCTCGCCCGGCGCGACTGCCAGCGACACGCCGTCGACGGCGCGCACCAGGCTTGTACGGCCGAAGAGGCCACTACGCATGCTGTAGATGCGCACAAGGCCGCGAGCTTCGATGAGCGGGGTCATTGCAACAGGCCCTCGTGAATATGGGATCGGATCCCGGAAGCTTCCGCGGCGGGCACGGGCCGCGAGCAGGCGAGCTTGCGTCCGTCTTCGAGCGTAGCAAGCGGTGGCCGCTCGTTGCGACAGTCCTCGACGGCGCGCGAACAGCGCGGCGAGAAGGAACAGCCCTTCGGCAGATGTTTCGGGTTCGGCACGGTGCCGCGAATGGGGATCAGCCGCTCGCGGCCACCGTCGATGCGGGGAATGGCGTCGAACAGGCCGCGCGTATAGGGATGGCGCGGTTCGGAAAAAAGCTGCTCGACACTGCCCTCCTCGACGATGCGTCCGGCATACATGACGCAGATGCGCTCGCATACCTGGCTGACGGCACCGAGATCATGGCTGATGAAGACGGTCGCCATGCCGGTCTCGGCGCGAAGCTCGATCAGCAGATCGAGGATCTGCGCCTGGATCGTAGCGTCGAGCGCCGTCGTCGGTTCGTCGGCAATCAGAAGGTCGGGCTGGCCGGCAAGCGCCATGGCGATCATCAGGCGCTGGCACTGGCCGCCAGAAAACTCATGCGGATAGGAATCGAAGCGGCGCCGCGCGTCGGGAATGCCGACCATGTCCATCAGCCGCATCGCCTCCGCCCTTGCAGCTTCGCCGCGCAGGCCGCGATGAGCGGTGAGCGCCTCGGCAATCTGCCGGCCGATGCGCAGCACCGGATTGAGGGAGCTCGACGGGTCCTGGAAGATCATGGCGATGCGCTTGCCGCGCACGTTTTCGAGCACGCTACGCTGCCCGCCGATCAGCTCGCGGCCTTCGAGCTTCACGGAGCCGGTAACATCAGCCTTGGCGGGCAACAGGCTAAGGGCTGCCAGCCAGGTAACCGACTTGCCGCAGCCGGATTCGCCGACAAGGCCGAGCGCCTCGCCCCTGCCGACGTCGAGATCGATGCCGTGGAGAACCTGCACGCCGTCGAAGGCAACCGTCAGGTCGCGCAGTTGCACCAGGCTGGAGCCGGTCGTGCTCATGTTTCATCCCCGCATTTCATTCGAAGCAAAAGACGGCCCGCGGCGGGCTTGTAACCGCCGCAGGCCGAAGCGATGAGCCGGTCAGATCGACCAGTTGGTGGATCGGAAGTCCATGGCGAAAGCCGGAGCCGCCTTCCACTTCAGCGATGATTTCATGCCGGTGAAGACGGCATTCTGATGCAGGACCTGGTAGACCGGGTCCTCGCGTTCGCAGATTTCGAGCATGCGTGCGACGGCTTTCTTGCGCAGCGCACGGTCGGTGGAGGTTTCCATGACGACGGAGAGCTTGTTCATCTCGTCGTTGCTCCAATCCTTCTTCTGCTGGACTTCGCCGTTCGGGCCGAACTGTACGACCAGGGGGGTGATCGGGTCGTTGATGCTATTGCCGGCCGACCAGTCGCGAATACCCTTGACGCCGGCCGGATCGTGGATCTGCGCCCAGTTTTCCTTCATCTGGATCTCGACGTTGATGCCGACCTGCTTCCACATCTCCACCATGATCTGGCCGTTGGCCGTCTGGTTCGTATAGTAATTGTTCAGCAGGCGGAACGGGATCGCATCGCCCTTGTAGTTTGCCTGCTTCAGAAGATCCTGGGCAAGCTTCGGATCGTATTCCGGAACCTTCCAGCCTTCGACGAACATGTCGCTGGAACGGAAGGAATCGAACTGCAGGCCGGCCGGGACGACGGTCTTGCCGCCCCAGAGCGCATCGACGATCGCCTGACGGTCGATGGCATGCGTCATGGCGCGACGCACCAGCGGGTTGGCAAGGACCGGGTTCTGTACGTTGAAGACCGAGATGCGATGGTTCCAGATCATCGAGTTTTGAACTTCATAGCCCGGAGCAGCCTGGACGGTGGCAATCTGATCCGGCGGCAGGTCGCAGGCGAAGTCGTATTCGCCCGAAAGCAGGCCATTGACCCGCGAGGCGACTTCGGGAACCTCGACGAAGCGGATCTGCGCGAGCGGCGGGCGGCCGCCCCAGTATTCGTCGAAGGCGACCAGCGTCAGCGAGACGTCGGGCTTGAATTCGCCGACCATGTACGGGCCGGTCGTAACGGGCTTGCGAGCCCAATCGGCATAGGTGGCGGCTTCGTCCCAGCTGCGGCGGTTGACGATCTGGCTGCCGAAGGAATACAGGCGGCCTTCCAGCGTCACGTCGGGCGTCGCGTTGTGGAAACGGACCGTGTATTTATCGACGATCTCGACGCCGGCGAGCGCCGGCCACAGACGACGGCCGATGCCGGGAATGGAGGCCGGCAACTCCTTGACGGTTGCGGGCTTGTGATCGTCTTCGAAAATCGTTTTGCCGCCTGCCGGCTCGGTGTTGCCGAACACGCGCTCGCGAGAGAAGGAGAAGGCGACGTCTTCGGCCGTGAGTTCATCCCCGTTGTGGAACTTCACGCCCTGGCGCAGCTTGAGTTCGAGCGTCTTGTCGTCGAGACGCTTCCACTCGGTGGCGAGACCCGGAACCGGCCCTTGATTGCCCATCCAGTCGCGCAGGATGAGGCCTTCCCAAAGATTCGGGAAGAAGACGCGCTCGCCGACGTTGGACTGCTCGTTCCATATGTCGAGCGTGTTGTTGTTGGTGATCTTCTGGACCGCAATGGTGATGGACGGACGCTTGGCCTGGCTGAAGGCGAAGCGCGGCAGTATGAGCGTGCCGGCGGTTGCGCCGAGCAGGCCGAGCGCGCCGCGTCGATTGATCGAAAGCATCGGAAACTCCTCTTGTGATGACCCCACGAGCCCCCGGAGCCGCGCGGCCTTGCCTATTAAGATCGCCTGCATGTCGCCAAGGTGACGGCTCCATGAAGTTTCGGTTAACGCCCCCAGCGCAGATGCCGCGAGAAGCGGTTTCGTCGCGCGAGACATTCGCGCGCCGAGATCAGCTGGCGCCGCATTCCTGGACACAAAGGTGCCGGACGCTCCCGCGAAAAGGCCCATAAACAAAGAGGACTCTAGCCCCTTGAGCCAGCGCGCCGCTGGCTATCGGCTCGCTGTCGATCAATGCCGCATCGCAATCGGAGATCAGAAACTCTATCGTCATGCCGAGGGCATTACGTTACATATGTTACACCTATGTGATGTTTGTAACTTTTAGCCGTTTGGGCAGGGAAATATGGAATTGCACGAGATGAAGGTCCGGGCGGCATGGCTCTACCACGTGGAAGGCCTGACCCAGGCGCAGATCGCCGAGCGCATGACCCTTACCCGCCGGCGGGTGAACGAATTGCTCGCCGCCGCCATGGAAGAAGGGATTGTCAGAGTGAGCTTCGCCTCACCGCTCACCGCTAGCATCGAGCTTGAATCGCGCTTATGCGAGCGCTTCGGCCTCGAGGGTACGGTCGTGGTTCCGACGCCGGCCGATCCGCGCCTTCTCCATCGGGCGATCGGCCGTGGCGCCGCAGCCTATCTGGATCGGCTGATCCAGGCACGCAGGCCGCGCTCGATCGGCGTTGGCTGGGGCGCGACACTGCGCGAAACGGTGAGCCACATGACACCCGCAAGCGAAGCGCAGATCGAGGTGCGCTCGATGATGGGCGGGCTGGCGCACGGCTCGGAAATCAACACGTTTGAAATCGTGCGCGGCTTCGCCCAGGTGCTGAAGGCGGAATGCCATTATTTCCTCGCTCCGATCTATGCAGAATGCCCACAATCGCGCGCGGCGATCATCTCGCAATCCGTTTTCGAAGGAATTTTCCGCAAGACCTGCGAGGTCGATATTTCCTTCCTGAGCGTCGGCGATATGACCCGGCAATCGCTGCAGGTGCGCTATGGCCTGCCGGCCGACACGGATGTCGAAAGCCTTGCCGTAGTCGGCGCGGTTGGAGACCTGCTCGGCCACTATCTCGGCGCGGACGGCAATCCCGTCGACCATCCGCTGAACGGAAAAGTGCTTGCCCCGGATCTCGTCGATTATCGCCGCATACCCTGTCGCATCCTCGCTTCCGGCGGTGCGCACAAGCAAGCAATCCTGCGCGCGGCCATCCGAGCCGGACTGGCAACGTCACTCGTTACCGATGAGGAAAGCGCCAAGCTGTTGTTATCAGCCTGACGACATCGGGCAGCAAAAGTTCTTGAAAATACTTTAGACTTCTGGTGCCATTTGCCTGTCCTTGACCAGCCGCGCCGGTAAACTGACGGTGACTGACAATCCGCCGAGATTGGAGCGGGCAAGCGTCAGCCTGCCGTCATAGGCCTCGACGAGATCCTTGGCGATCGCAAGACCGAAACCGGTTCCGGCGATGCTTTCGTCCAGTCGCCGGCCACGGCGGATAAAGGCGATCTCCGCATCTTCCGGCAGGCCCGGACCATCATCCTCGATGAGCAACTTCACTCCTTCGAGTTCGGGCAGCAGCGACAGGCAAACCTTAACCCTTCCCGTCGCCCACTTCCTGGCATTGTCGATCAGGTTGCCGGTAATGTCGGCGAAATCCGCTTCGTCCATCGCCAGCCACATCTCCGTGGGTGCCGCGAGCTCGAATTCGATCTCCCGCTCCGCCGACAGGCGCCGCATGACCGAGATAATCTTCTGCAGGTCCGCGCTGGCATCCATGACGCCGACCGTATGGGCGGCCGCCAGGCTCGCGCGGGTCTGCGCCAGCGTCCGCTTGATCTGTGCGTCCATGCGGCTGACCTCCGCCTGGATTGCCGCCGCGCGCTCTGACATGCCCTCTTCCGAAAGCATCCGCGCCGTCGCTTCGAGCGCCGCCAGCGGCGTCTTGAGGCCATGCGCGAGATCGCCGGCACGGGCGCGCGCCTGGGTCAATTGCGTCTCGCGGGAGGCCAGCAGCCCGTTGAGATCGTCCACGAGAGGCTGGACCTCGCGCGGAAACTGTCCGGTGATCTTTCGTGCGGATCGCTCTTGCACCGCCATCAATGCCGTACGGAGATCGTTCAGCGGCCGCAATCCATAGCGCAGAAATACCACGACAGCCCCGATCAGGGCGACCGACAGCACGCCAAGTGAGGGTGCCATGGCATAGAAGAAGCGCCAGCGCGCCGGCGCAAGCTCGCTATTATCGAGCGCCATGACGATATCGACGATCTGGTCGCCCGTGGCCGAGGGGATCGAAATAGACCGTTCGACGGCGAGAAGTCGGCTGCCGTTCGGCCCTTTCATATCCGTCGCCCGGCCGGCATCGCGAGGGCGGGCACGAAGCCAGGGCAGGTTCTGTTCCCAGAGCGATTGGGAGCGCAGCTCGACAGTGCCGTTGCGCCCGACCTGCCAATAGAAGCCGCCATTCGGGATGCCGAAGCGGGGATCCGTCGGCGTATCGTCGAGGAAGAGCTGATTGGAGGAATTTATGTCGACCGCCGCCAGCAGAACGCGCAGTTCCTCGTCTATCTCGGAAAGCGCGAGTGCCCTCACCGCCAGCCCGGAGATGGCGTTGATGCCGACCCCGGCAAGAAAGGTTGCAACGATGATAGCCACTACAGAACCCAGCAGCAACCGTCCCCGCAGCGAGAACGGTGTCATGACGGCGGCGCCTCGCGCGGAATGATATAGCCCTGGCCGCGGCGGGTCTCGATAATAGTCCCATTGAATTTGCGCCGCAGGCGCGCGACGACGACCTCAAGCGCGTTCGACAGAAGCTCCGTTTCCTCGTCATAGATACTCTCGGCGATTTGCGATCGCGACAGGACGGTACCGGCATTGTGCATCAAATAGGCCAGAAGCCGATATTCGAGAGCCGTGACCTGCACCGGCTGCCCGCGAAACGAAACCGTGCGCTGGCGCGTGTCGAGCTCCAGCACGCCATTGGAGAGGATAGGAGAGGATTGCCCGGCCGCGCGGCGCATCAGGGCGCGTACACGGGCCAAAAGTTCCTCCATGCGGAAGGGTTTGGTCAAATAATCGTCGGCGCCGGCATCCATGCCATCGACCTTGTCGCGCCATCCGTCACGGGCCGTCAATATGATGACAGGCATGCCGCGCCGCTCGGCACGCCAGCGTCGCAAGACCGTCAGGCCATCGAGCTTCGGCAACCCAAGATCGAGGATCACGAGATCGAAATGCTCGATATCACCGCGATACCATGCCTCTTCGCCGTTGCTTACGGTCGAGACGATATAGTGCTGGTCTTCCAGGCAGCGGCGCATATCCGCTACGATGCTGGGCTCGTCCTCGGCTATCAGAATGCGCATCGTCGTCAGCGTCTCTCGATCACGGCGAGCGTTGTGCCATCGAGCACGATATCACCACGCTTGCCGTCGGGTTTCAGCACGCGCACGGCATAGGCCTGATGGCCGGCGCGGCGAACCCGCTTGATTCGCAGCACCCGTCCAGGCATTTCGCGCGCCACGACGGCATAGATGTCGCGCAGCGGCCGCAGCGTACCGGCGTCCTCCACCAGCACGCTGTTATGCGAGCGGGCCGATGCCTCTATGCCTATGGAACTTAGCGAAGCTGCCACCAGGAGAACGGACAGTCGGCGGGGCCAGCCGGCTCTTCGCTCGAATATGCGCAACGATATCAATCCTTCTTCACACATGCAGGTCGCATCCCGCTTCGGTCAAATATAGCTTTCTCAACATTACAGTTCCCTGACAATCCCCGTAAGAGAGCTGCAAATTGGAAGGTGTATAAGCGTTGACAGATGGCACGCTGATTGTGCCGAGTTTCGTTCCGCAGAAGTTACCATGACTATCCAGATTTCGTCGATTACTTCAAATGCCAGCCTCTCGGTTTCCTCAGGCGGCATCCGGCCTGAGTTCCTCCGCAACGAGACGCTCGTGGACATCTTCAGGGCAACGGTGGCAACTAGCCCCGACAAGACGGCACTGACCCTGATCGGAACCGATCAGGCGATGACTTATGCCGAGCTTGACCGGCTGTCCGATGAGGCTGCGCGCGCACTGAGCCGCCGCGGCATCGGCCCCGGCGATTTTGTCGGCCTGTGGTTCCAGCGTTCCCTCGAGCTTCATGTCGCGCTTCTCGCAATCCTCAAGGCCGGCGCCGCCTACATCCCCTTCGATGCGGCCGCCCCCGCGGATCGTGTCGCCGTCAGCCTTGCCGATTGTGGCGCGAAATGGCTGCTGACGCACGGCGAGAAGGCCGCGCTTGCACCGGCCTTCGATGGCCAGACGCTTATCCTCAAGGCGCTGCTTTCCGAAGACGATGCGGACATCGTTCCACGCGTTGCCGCCCATGACGATCCCGCTTATGCGATCTATACGTCCGGCTCCACCGGCAAGCCGAAAGGCATCGTCATTACGCATGGGAACATCTGCCATTACCTGCGGGCAGGCAACGATGTCCTGGGGCTCGTCGAATCGGATGTCGTCCTTCAGCAGGCATCGGTTGCCTTCGATCTTTCGCTGGAAGAAATATTTGTTCCCTATCTGGTCGGCGCGACGCTGAAGGTCGCGACATCGGACGTCATGGCCGAGCTCGACAGGCTCGCAGATGTTCTGGAAACGGAAAAGATCACGGTCATCGACACGGTGCCGACCCTGCTCACCATGTTGGAACGCGACGTCGAAAGCCTGCGCGTAATCATCGTTGGCGGCGAAGCGTGCCCGCCGGCGATCGTCAGCCGATTCTCCAAACCTGGACGGCGCCTGGTCAACACCTACGGCCCCACCGAGACGACGGTCGTGGCGACCTATGCCGAGCTCGATCCGTCGCGGCCGATCACGATCGGCTCCCCGATCGCCAATACGACCGCCTATGTCGTTGACGAAAACCTGCGGCTTGTTCCGCGTGGCGATACCGGCGAATTGCTGATCGGTGGGCCGGGTGTAGCCGCCGGATACAGAAACCTGCCGCAGCTCACCGCTGCCAAGTTCATCGCCAATACTTTCGCGACCCATGACGATCCGGTGCTCTATCGCAGCGGCGACGCCGTTTTGATGGATGAAGACGGTCAGCTCCATTTCCTCGGGCGCATCGACGACCAGGTCAAGATTCGCGGCTATCGCATCGAGCTGGGGGAGATCGAGACCGTCGTCGGCGAACTTCCGGACGTGAAGGCAGCCTCCGTCGTCGTACACCGGCCGTCGGATGGCGAGGAAATGCTGGTCGCCCATGTTGTGACGACGGGCAACAGCTTCGATCGCGAGAAGGCGCGCGCCGTATTGGCGGCCAAGCTGCCGCCCTATATGGTGCCTGCCGCCTGGCACAGCCACGTGTCGCTGCCACGGCTGCCCTCCGGCAAGATCGACCGTAAGACGCTTGCCGCGATTCCGTTGGCAAGCGATCAGTCGACCCAGGCGCAGGAGCCGCCGCGTACATGGACCGAGGCCCAGTTGCTGAAAGCAGCGACCGAGGCGCTTCGCCTGCGCTCCATCAATTTCGAGGCGGACTTCTTCACCGAGCTCGGCGGCCATTCCATGCTGGCAGCCCGGTTCGTTTCTGAGGTTCGCAAGATCCCGCTGCTGGCGGGGATCGCCTTGCGCGACGTCTATGCCGGCCGCACCTTGCGGGGCATTGCGGCGCTCCTCGAGCAACGGGCCGAGCGCGCCTCCGGGCAGGAACTCAAGAATTTCGAGCCGGCTCCCTGGCGCCGACGCTTCTTCTGCGGCCTGGCCCAAGCCGTGGTGCTGCCCTTTATCGTCGCGATCGCAACGCTGCAATGGATCGGCCTGCTGCTCGCTTCGATCCTGTTGATCGATGACGGCGCCTCGGTCTGGAACGAGATCCTCATCCTCGGCGGCGTCTATCTCGGCCTCAATCTCGGCGAAAAGCTTATCGTCATCGCGCTTAAATGGCTCGTCATCGGCCGCACGCGCCCAGGCGTCTATCCGCTGTGGGGCACCTATTATTTCCGCATCTGGCTGATGCAACGCATCGTTCAGCTCACGGCTCCGAAATTCCTCAAGGGCTCGCCGCTCATTCGCGTCTATATGCGGGCACTTGGCGCCAAGGTTGGCCAGGATGCGATGATCGACGAGTTCGAAGAAGGCGCAATCGATCTCGTGCGCGTCGGCGCGAGATCCAGCCTCGGCGTCAAGATCAAGCTCGCCAATGTCGAAGTCATCGGCAATGAGATCCATGTCGGCACGATCGACATCGGTGAAGGCGTGCAGATCGGCAATGGCTGCGTCATCGGCCACAATGTCGAGATCGGCGACGGCGCTATCATCGGCGATCTGACGGCGATCGCCGCGGGCACGCATGTCGAAGCCCATACCCGCTGGGATGGTTCGCCCGCTCGCAAGACCGGGCATGCCGAACACGAGGAGATGCCGGCGCATCCAGAATTGGGAATCGTCGGCCGTGTATTCCAGTTCGCCGCTTATTTCACCGCCTACAATGTCAGCCTCGTCATCGGCCTTCTGCCGATCTTCCCGGCCTTCTACCTGTTCGCTGCCGTGCAGGAGATGTTCTCTGCCGGTACCGACGAGCCTTTGTCCTGGGCAATGATCGCCGCTCTATCCTGGCCGGCCGCAATGCTGCTTATCGTCGTGTCCATGGTTGTCGTCGTGGCGCTCCGATGGGTGCTGCTGCCCCGCGTCGTACCGGGCCGCTACTCCATCTTCGGCAACCTGTATTTCCGCAAATGGGTCGTCGGCCTGACCACCGAGGCTATGCTGGAAACCCTGAATTCGCTCTATGCCACCGTCTTCATGCGCAATTGGTACCGGCTGATGGGCGCCAAGATCGGCAGGGGCACGGAGATCTCGGCCAACTTCGCCGGTCGCTACGACCTTATCGAAATGGGCCGCGACAACTTCATCGGCGACGAGACCATTTTCGGCGACGAGGAAATCCAGAACGGCTGGATGGTCCTCAAGCGCCTGAAGACCGGCGACCGCTGCTTCTTCGGCAATTCCTCCGTCATCTCGCAGGGCGCCGTGATCGAGAGTGATTCACTCGTCGGCATCAAGACGCGCCTGCCGGACTCCCTGCATGTCAAGGCGGGCGAAACCTGGTGCGGCAGCCCCGCCTTCCAGTTCCCGACGCGCGAGCGGCTGCAGGCCGCGGCCACAAGCACCTACGCACCACCGTTGCGCATGCGCCTTGTCCGTGTCGTGTTCGAAGCCATGCATACCTCGCTGCCGACCGCGATCCTCATCGTCATGGCGCTCGCAATGTCCGACATGCTGGCAAGCGCGATCGACGACGGCGCCTGGGGCAGGCTGTTTTGGACGCTGATGGCCTCCGGCCTGGCAACGTCGGGCATCCTGTATCTGGTCGCAGTCGCCTTCAAATGGACGCTGATCGGCACCTACAAGCCCATGAACCGGCCGATGTGGTCCTGGTGGGCGATGCGCACCGAAGCCGTCGCGGTCTTTTATGGCGGGCTTGCCAGCAAGATGCTGCTCGACTACCTGCGCGGCACGCCCTTCCTGCCCTGGCTGCTACGCCCCTTCGGCGCGAAGATCGGCCGCGGCGCATGGATCAACAGCACGGATATCTGCGAGTTTGATTGCACCGATATCGGCGACCATGCCGTGCTCAACATGGGATCCTGCCCGCAAACGCACCTCTATGAGGATCGCATCATGAAGGTGGGCCGCATCAGGATCGGCAACGGCGCATCCGTCGGCTCGGGCAGTACGGTCCTCTACGAGGCCAATGTCGGAGATTTCGCCGAGATCGGACTGTTGACTTTGGTCATGAAGGGCGAGGCCATCCCGGCGGGCACGTCATGGGTCGGAACGCCTGCCCAGGCCGTGCAGACCGAGCAGGAGCCTGCCCCTGTGGTTCAAAAAGAGTCCCTTCCCTCCGCGGCCGCGTGAGCGGCACCGTGACGGTTCCTCCATTCGAGGTCGTCCTGAGAGTTGCGGATGCGATCGCTGTCCTTATCCGCCCGGCTCCAGTCGGGCGGGAGGAGCGTGACGGAGCCGCGCAAGCCGCTTTGAGAAGCGCAGCGCAGCGGGATGATCTCGTCATCTACCGCCGGCCGAGCGATCGGCCGGCGCTGAAACCTCCCCATCACGAACTCGGCGTTTCGCTTTCGCATCGTGCCGATCTGCTGCTGGCGGGCTTCTCGCCCGACACTGCTGTCGGCGTCGATATCGAGATCGAGGATATCGATGGCTTCGACCCGGTCGCCTTTGCCGCCGACCATTTCTCGCAAAGTGAAGCGGCTGCCATTGCCAGGCTCGATCGCGGCGCGGCCCGCGAGGTCTGCTACCGCCTCTGGGTCGCCAAGGAAGCGGCTTTGAAGATCAGCGGCCGCGGCATTTTCGATGGGCTTGACGAACCGGACCTGGCAAAGCATCTGGATATTATCCGCATTGATGGCGCCAACGTCCGCCTCGAAGCTGGATCGCGATTGCCGCCGATTGCGGTGTCGGCAATCCGGCTTGCCGGGCCGACGGATCAGCCGGTTTATTGCGCCCTTGCCCGTGATTTGACGTGAAGGCGCAGACGGGCGCGGCCTGACGCTCGAATGCCCAGTCCGTCCGCTTTCACTCCATGATCGGATGTGTCCGATTGTTCCGCTTTCCAGGGCGCGATTGCGGATGATCGATCGCAACCTTGTCCATCGGCGGGTCTTGGCGCACGTAAAAGCAGAACTATGTCTTCAACGACGGACGATGCAGCCGCATGCCCTAGGAGGAACAGCGGTTGCAAGCCCACGCTCACCATGTACGGAGAGTAACGGATGACGGTCACCGAACCCCCACCTATGTCCCGAACAGCTGCCATATCCTATGCGATTGGCCTGCCGCTCATCTTGCTCGCGCTCATTTTCCTGCCGGTCGGCCGCCTCGACTGGCCGCCAGGATGGATCTTCATCGCCTTTCTCTTCGTTGTCTACGGCACGGCGATCCTAGTTCTGAAACGCGTAAATCCGGCAATCTTCAGGGCTCGCAACCGCTTCCAGGCCGGAACCAAACGTTGGGATCTGATCTTGGTCTTGTTCGTCTGCCTTGGCATGATCGCCGAAATTCCGGTTGCAACTTTCGACGCCGGCAGGATGGCGTGGTCGGTGATGCCCACATCTGTCGTGATCCTCGGCTATGTCCTGCTTGGGGCCGGCATTGCATTCGGCGCCTGGGCGCAAGCGGTCAATCGCTTCTTCGAGCCGGGCGTCCGTCTGCAACGCGAGCGCGGCCAGCACGTCATCAGCACCGGTCCCTATGCGTTCGTGCGCCATCCGGGCTATGTCAGCGCGATCATGGTATTCGCCGGGCTGGCATTGGCGCTCGCCTCGTGGTGGGCGTTGATCCCGGCCGCCTGGGCGACCGTCCTGCTGATCCTGCGCACGATCTGGGAAGATGCCCTGCTGCATGCCGAACTTGAGGGCTATGCCGACTATGCCAGTCGCGTGCGGTTTCGCCTGGTGCCGGGTCTTTGGTGAGGTTCATTTTCAGCGAGCACTAGGTATTATTAAGCCATAGGGACCGAAGCCCGCCGGTCTTTCCCTTCAAGGGGTCGGACGCAGGCACGCCAAGCTTTTCGATCTGTCCCTTCTGCTCTGCCGACGGCAATTCGCGACAGAGGTCGGCCTCCTGATCCGGCGGATAGCCGCCGATCACGAGGAAGTCGCCGCTGGCGTCGAGCCGGCAATGTCCTGTTCCCGCCGGCAATAACAACGCATCACCGGCTTCGACTTCGATGTCCTTGCCGCCCGGACCGCCGATCATCAATCGTGCCCGCCCTCCGGCAATACCCAATATCTCGTGGGCGGTGGAATGGTAATGATGAAAGGCATAGATGCCATTTCGCCAGAGCCCGTGCCATCCGTTGGCCCGGAAGAGCCGCTCGAACCCTTGCGCCCGGCTCGGAGCGGCAAGCACCCCGCGATAGACGATGACCGGAAAGCGCTGGTTGTTCGGCACCCATTCCTTTGGCTCGAGCCTGATTGCCTGCTCCATGATTCTCTCCTCTCAGCCCGTCTCCATAACCGCACAGGACAGTCCCGGTTCCACGAGAAAATTGGGAACGATCCTCCGCCACTCTGGTTCGGGCAAGGTGTCCAATGACATGAGAAAGGATAAATCATGCCTTCCATCAACTCCGCACATATTCTCATCCTTGCCACCGATGGCTATGAGCGGTCGGAACTTCGCGTCCCCCTGGATGAACTTCAAAAGCGCGGCGCCCGCGTGACAGTTGCCTCCATCAAGGAAGGCAGCATAAAAAGCTGGGACAAGACCGACTGGGGTGACAGCGTCGACGTTGATCTGCTGGCAAGAGATGTCGACGTCAATCAGTTCGATGCGCTTGTGCTGCCAGGCGGCCAGATCAACCCCGATAAATTGCGTGTCGATAGCGACGCCATGCGTGTCATCAGCGAATTCCTACGGTCCGGCAAGGTCGTTGCCGCCATCTGCCATGCGCCCTGGCTCCTGATCGAAGCCGATGCGTTGCGCGGCCGTCGGGCAACCTCCTATTGGTCCATCAAGACCGATGTCAAAAATGCCGGAGCCAATTGGCAGGACGAGACAGTGGTGACCGATCAAGGTATCATCACCTCGCGATCACCTGAGGATCTGAACGCTTTCATCGACAAGATCGTCGAGGAGGTGCAGGAGGGTCGCCACGAGCGGCGTGTCGCTTAGGAAAGAACTCATTGAGGCCCGCAATCGCGCCCAGGCCTCTCCTCCGCTTCCTCCGCTCTGCCATAACGACCTGTGACATAACGGTTTCGCCATTATTCACATATTGACTGGTACGGCCTGCTTTGATCTTTTGGCCGAAACGGCAATGCCTGACGTCCGGTCCTTTGAGGTTGGTGGATGTCCGGGAGGAACAGCAGGGCATGATGATGACGGCTGTGCGGGCGGTCAGCCTGAAACAGGTGGCGATTTCGTTTGAAATGGCCAACAGAACACGGTTCGACGCCGTTGCGGCTACTGATCTCAATGTGGAAGCACATGAATTCGTGGCGATCGTCGGCCCGACGGGATGCGGCAAATCCACGCTTCTGAACGCGACCGCGGGGCTTTTGACGCCTGCGTCCGGCACGGTCGAAGTCTTCGGCCAGCCGCTGAAATCGATCAATCGTCAGGCGGGCTATCTCTTCCAGCAGGATTCGCTGATGCCCTGGAAGACGGTGCTGGAGAATGTCGCGATCGGCCTCGAGGTTGCCGGCATAGGTCACTCGGAAGCGAGGAAGAGCGCTCGCGAATGGCTGGGGCGTGTCGGGCTTGCCGCCTTCGCGGACCGCTTTCCGCGCATGCTTTCGGGTGGCCAGCGCAAACGGGTCGGGCTTGCGCAGGTCCTGATCCGCGATCCCAAATTGCTCTTGATGGACGAGCCCTTCGGCCCGCTCGACGCGCAGACCCGACTGATCATGGGCGACCTGTTGCTGAAGCTCTGGTCCGAAGACCGCAAGGCCGTCATGTTCGTCACACACGACCTCGATGAGGCCATTGCCCTTGCCGACCGCGTCGTCATCATGTCCGCCGGCCCGAAGTCGCGTATCATCGGCGACTTCAAGGTGCCTTTGGAGCGGCCGCGCGAGATTGGCGAGATACGGCACGATCCGGTCTTCAACCGGCTGCATCGCGATATATGGCAGGCTTTGCGCGACGAAGTCATGACAGCCTACCGCCAGAGCAGCGGAGAGACCGTATGAACCGCTCCCTCCTTCTCCTGCTTCAGATCCTTGTGGCGATGGTCGTCCTGGTCCTTTGGCATCTGGCGACGAACACCAGCCTTTTCGGCAATCCAAAGACCATATCCTTCTTCTTCGCCGACCCACTCAAGGTGGCGCAGCGCGTCGTTCAATGGTTCGCGAGCGGATCGATCTGGTATCATCTCTGGATCACCCTGTCGGAATCGATCTTGGCCTTTCTGCTCGGCGCCTTCGGCGGCATCGTCTTCGGCTTCTGGTTCGCTCGCCGGCCGCTGATCGCGGCCGTCTTCGATCCTTATGTGAAGGCGGCGAACGCCCTGCCCCGCGTCGTGCTCGCCCCGATCTTCGCGCTCTGGTTCGGCCTCGGCATCTGGTCCAAGGTCGCGCTCGGCATCACGCTTGTCTTCTTCATCGTCTTCTTCAACGTTTATCAGGGCGTGAAGGAAGTCAGCCAGCCAGTCCTGTCCAATGCCCGCATGCTTGGTATGAACGAGCGGCAATTGCTGCGTCATGTCTATCTCCCCTCCGCCCTCTCCTGGATGTTTTCCAGCCTGCATACGTCAGTGGGTTTTGCGGTGGTCGGCGCAGTCGTGGGCGAATATCTGGGCTCTGCCGCCGGGCTCGGCTATCTCATTCAGCAGGCCGAGGGTGTTTTTGACGTGACCGGCGTCTTTGCCGGCATGGTCGTACTGACGGCCTTCGTCCTGATCGTGGATTGGGTGATGACTCTCGTCGAACGGCGCCTGCTGGCCTGGCGCGGCCAGTAGCGCAAGCAAAACAGCAAAGTGGAGGAAAAGAACATGGAGCGCAGGACATTTCTGATCGGGACGGCGAGCTTCGGCATCGGCGCATCGCTCGCGGGCATTCCGCCGGCCGCGGCACAGGACGCGAAACCGGAAAAGCCGGACCTGTTGATCGGCGTTGGCGGCAAGCCCCTGCTCTATTATCTGCCGCTGACGATCGCCGAGCGGAAAGGCTTCTTCAAGGAAGAAGGCCTCAACGTCACCATCAATGATTTCGCCGGCGGCTCGAAGTCGCTGGAGGGCCTGATCGGTGGCTCGCTCGATGTCGTCTCCGGCGCTTACGAACATACGATCCGCATGCAGAACAAGGGGCAGGATATCGTCGCGATCTGCAATCTCGGCCGTTTTCCGGGCATCGTCATCGCCGTGCGCAAGGATCTGGCCGGCGAGATCAAGTCCATGGCCGACATGAAGGGCCGCAAGATCGGCGTGACGGCGCCGGGCTCTTCGACGGCGCTGATGTTCCAATATGCCATGCTGAAGAACGGGCTGAAGACCGACGATGCATCGCTGATCGGCGTCGGAGGCGGGGCCGGCGCGGTTGCCGCGGTCAAGAGCGGTCAGATCGACGCACTCTCCCATCTCGACCCCGTCATCGCACAACTGCAATATGACGGCGACATCACCGTGCTTCTGGACACGCGCACGGAGGCCGGCACGCGCGCCTTGTTCGGAGGCCCTAACCCTGCCGCAACCGTCTATATCAAGCGCGAATTTGCCCAGGCGAATCCGATCACGACGCAGCGGACGGTCAACGCCTTCATGAAGGCGTTGAAATGGATTTCGACCGCAAGCCCGGACGATGTGGCGGGCGTCGTGCCGGAGGAATACCTGCTCGGCAATCGTGATCTCTACATGCAGGCCTTCAAGAATTCCAAGGAGATGTATTCTCCGGACGGCATGGTCACGATGGAAGGCTATAATTCCATGATGGGCGTCCTGAAGACGCTCGATCCGGAACTCGCCAATGCCGACGTTCCATTCGACAAGACCTTCGATCCGACCTTCGCCAAGGCTGCGAAGATCTGAGCAGCGCATCTCATACGTCGCGCCTCAGCCTCCCGCCGCGACGGCAAAGGCTCAGTGCGAAAACGACGGCGCCATCATGGGATCTTCCCTGACGACCTCGATCAGAAAGTCGAGCACGGCCCTAATGCGAAATGGCAGGTTCCGCCGAGACGGATAAACGACATTGATCGGCAATCGGCTGGGCGGAAAATCCGGCATGAGTCTGACCAGCCGACCGGCCTCGATATCAGGACCGGCCAATATATGGGAAAGCACGGCAAGGCCGTTGCCGGCGAGTACCGCGCGGTGGGCGGCAACGGAATTATTGGCGATCAGGCGCGGCGCGATCCGTACGGCTTCGTCCTCGGCGCCATTGGAGAAGGACCATGACCTGCCGTCGCCGGCGCGCTTGTAGCAGATGCAATCATGGGCGCGGATATCGTCAGGTCTTTTCGGAGCCTTCCGCGCCTGCAGGTATGAAGGCGCAGCGACAAGAAATGCCGTCGTCCAGCCGATCCGACGGCACATTAGACTGCAGTCCGCAACCACCCCGAGGCGCACCTCGAGATCGATTCCCTCTTCGACCAGATCGGATGGCTCCTCCCGAAAGAGCAGCTCGACGGAAAGCCCCTGGTGCTGCTCAAACAGCATCCCGAGGCGATCGCTGAGGCAAAGCCCCAGCGGCGTCGGCAAGGCAAGCCGCACTTTGCCCGTCGCGGCCGTACCGCCACGACAGGTCGTTTCACTGAGCGCTTCGACCGCCTCGATGACCTTGAGCGCCATCGGGATAATCTGCTCCCCCTCCGCCGTCAGGGCCAATGCATTCGTCGTGCGATGCAGGAGACGCGTCTTGAGATGCGCCTCCAGCGCCGAAATCTGCCGAGAGACCGCCGGCTGGGTCACGCTGAGGTGAACGGCGGCGGCCGAGAAGGAGCCGGTTTCCACCACTCTCATGAATGTTTGCAGCGCACCTACGATGTCCATCCCCTACCCCCATACTTTTCCGCATAAGCCTTATGTGGCCACCTTAATTCCGAAGGGCTTTACTGTCCAGCAATTACGGATATTTTATATCCATAAGGATACCAAATGTCCTTAATAACGGAGATGATCCATGACGCAACGCGTGAACTACGCCCAGCAATCCCCCGCGCTTTTCAAGAAGCTGTCGGATCTCAGCATGGCTCTGAAAGACGGCGCCATCGATCAGAAGATCCACGATCTCGTGCAGATCCGCGCCTCGCAAATCAATGGCTGCGCCTTCTGCCTGGACATGCATGTGAAGGAAGCCAAGATCCATGGTGAGAGCGAGCTCCGGCTCTATCACATCGCCATCTGGCGCGAGTCCAACCTTTTCGTCCCGCGGGAGCGCGCCGCCCTCGCCTGGACCGAAGCCGTGACGAAGCTGGCGGAAGGCGGCATTCCCGACGAGCTTTATGAGCGCGTGCGCGGCCAGCTTTCTGAGAGGGAAATTTCCGATCTGACCTTCGCGATCATGGTCATCAATGCCTGGAACCGCGCCAGCATCGCCTTCAAGTCCGTGCCGGGTTCGGCCGACAAACTCTACGGCCTCGACAAGGCCGGCCTCAACTAAGCCCTTCTCCCTGAGTGCCCACCAAACGGTACGCGTCCGCAGGGGCAGCGCGAAGACCACAATCAACAGGAGACAGACATGAACATGAATAACCCCACACAGCCGGTTCAATCAGGCACTGATGAACTGGTTCCATCGCGTTACGCGGTGAAGATCGGCGACATCGACGTTTTGGTGATCAGCGATGGCGTGCTGCCGCTTCCGACCAAGATGTTGGGATACAATGCCGACCCGACTGAGCACGCGGCCTGGCTGAACGACATGTTCCTGCCACCGGACGCTTTCGACTGGGCGCTGAACGTGGTCGTGGTGCGCAGCGGCAAGCAGACCATCCTCATCGACGCCGGCCTGGGGCTGGACCCGGAATTGAACCTGCCGCGGGCCGGGCAATTGATCAAGCGACTGGAAGCCGCCGGCATCGACCTTGGTTCCGTAACCGACGTGGTCCTGACCCACATGCATATGGACCATGTCGGCGGGCTGCTCGTCGACGGCGTGAAGGAGCGGCTGCGTCCAGATCTCAAGATCCATGTGGCGGCGGCCGAGGTCAAATTCTGGGAGGCGCCCGATTTCACTCATGTGTCCATGCCGCCCGGCTTCCCCGATGCGCTTCGGGCGGCCGCCAAGCAGTTCAAGAAAGAATACGACAATCACCTGCAATTGTTCGACGATGAACACGAGGTGGCGCCGGGCGTAGTCGTCTCCCGAACCGGCGGCCATACACCGGGGCATAGCGTGGTTCGCGTGGCATCCGGCAAAGACCGGCTGATGTTCGCCGGCGATGCAGTGTTTGCGGTCGGCTTCGATCACCCCGACTGGTTCAACGGCTTCGAACACGACCCGGAAGAAGCTGCCCGCGTCCGCGTTCGTCTTTTGCGGGAGCTGGTGGAGACCGGCGAGCTTCTGGTGGCCACTCATATGCCGTTCCCCTCGGTCGGCCATGTGGCAGCCGATGGCGACCACTTCCGTTGGGTGCCGGTCTTCTGGGACTACTGACCGCCTGGTGCACAACTAGAGCCGAGCCGGCGCACCGCCTTCAAGGCCATGGTCCGGCTCAGCCGAGGGGCTCGGGCGTCGGCAGGACCAGCCCGATCCTCGACCAACCATTCAGCAAGGAATGAACAATGCGGCGCGCGAAGCGGCCGCAAATGGAGAAGCTCATGAAAATCGTCATCATCGGCGGAACCGGCCTGATTGGTTCAAAGACGGCCGAGCGCCTTCGCAAGCAAGGCCACGAAGTCATTGCCGCCGCCCCAAGCACCGGCGTCAACACGATCACCGGCGAGGGTCTCACCGAGGCGCTGGCTGGCGCCTCGGTCGTCATCGACCTTGCAAACTCGCCCTCCTTCGAGGATAAGGCCGTGCTCGAATTCTTCGAGACATCAGGGCGCAATCTGGCGGCGGCGGAAAAGGCGGCCGGAGTAAAGCATCACATCGCCCTTTCCATCATCGGCGTCGATCGCCTGCCTGGCAGCGGCTACATGCGCGCCAAGGTCGCCCAGGAAAAGATCGTCAAGGAATCCGGCATTCCCTATACGATCGTCCATTCGACACAGTTCATGGAATTCCTCGGCGGCATCGCCCAATCCGCCACCATCGGGAACGTCGTGCGGCTGCCCACGGGCTACGTGCAGCCGATCGCCTCCGACGACGTCGCCGACGCCATGGCCTCCGTCGCGACGGCGGCGCCCATGAATGGCGTGATCGAGATCTCCGGCCCGGAACGCGTCCGGATGAACGAGCTCGTCGCCCGCTATCTGAAGGCCATGGGCGATGCGCGCCAGGTCGAAGGCGATCCGGAAGCCCGCTATTTCGGCACCAAGCTGGAGGACGGTTCGCTTGTCTCCGACAACAATCCCCGCCTCGGCCAAATCGGCTTCGAGCAGTGGTTCGCGACCTCCGCACGCAAATAAGGGGATGACGATGTGCCGCCGCGGGCGGCCCCATCGCCCAACTTTCAAGAAAGGAAATTTCGAGATGATCAAGTCAATCCTTGCCCTTGCCATGACGGCTCTCTTGTCTGCCACGGCTGCGGTCGCCAATGATGCCGGCGAAAAAGACGCCAAGGTGACCCTCGTCTATGAGCATGAACTGCCGAATGTTCCCGGCAAGAGCATGAAAGGCGTTCTGGTCGAATACGGCCCCGGCGGCTTCTCTTCGGCCCACACCCATCCGAACTCGGCCTTCATCTATGCGACCGTCCTCGAGGGTGCCATCCGCAGCCAGGTCAATGACGGTCCCGTTAAGGTCTACAAGGCGGGCGAGAACTTCTCCGAGATGCCCGGCGATCGCCACGGCGTCAGCGAGAATGCCAGCAAGACCAAGCCGGCCAAGCTGCTGGCGGTGTTCGTCGTCGATAGCAGCCAGAAGCAATTGACCTTCCCGATCAAGAAATAGCTGCGTTAAGGCGGGTGCCGTCGGCACTCGCCCCCACTCTGCCTGCCCCCTCGCTCTTAAAAAATCATCGTCGGTGAGCCCGTCATGTTTGGCGAATATCATTCCCTGCCGCTCGTCCTCATCAACCTTCTGGGCCTTGCCGGAATTCTCACTTGGCATATCCAGGGACGCAGCCGTCCGACCGCACGCCTGATCGTGCAGATCCTGTTCTTCGCCGGCATGAGCCTGGTGCTCTGGCTTGCCGGAATTTCGCCCTACCGTCTCGACGATGCCGAGCTTCAGGAGACCGGCATTCTGCTCGCCAAGTCCGCGCGCATCCTCTGGTGGCTCCATCTCGCATGGACGCTGATCGGCTTCGTCCACATCTACCTCACCCTCAACCGGCGGCCGCAGGAGGCGCATCTTCTCCAGGATCTGATCGTCGGCGTCGTCTATCTCGGCGTGGCACTGTCGGTCATCGGCTTCGTCTTCGGCGCACCGATCGGTCCGCTCATCGCGACATCAGGCGTGGTGGTCGTCATTATCGGTCTGGCGTTGCAGAACACGCTGGCCGACGTCTTTTCCGGGATCGCGCTCGCGCTCGGCCGTGCCTACGCGATCGGTGACTGGATCCAATTGAGCGACGGCACGGAGGGGCGCGTTACCGAAACCAACTGGCGCTCCACCAATCTTTTGACCGGCGGCCACAACATCGTCGTCGTGCCCAACAGCGTCCTGGCAAAACAGGGCGTGACCAACCGCAGCCGCCCGGACGAGTCGCATCTGGTTGCGCTGACGATCCGGATTGCCGCCGCCCACAAACCACGCCTGGTCGAGGAGATGATGTTGAGCGTTCTGCGAGGTTGTGAACGGATCGTCGCTGACCCGCCGCCAGCCATCGCGCTCAAGACAATCGACGCAATCGCCATCGAGGTCGAGCTGCAGTTCCGTGTGGCAAGCGCGGCCACCCGCACGCCGGCGCAAAACGAGATCATCGATCTCGTCTACGAGCACTGCAAGACGACTGGCCTCTCATTGGCAATGCCGGAACAAAGCTTCTTCTACCCGCCGCCCGCCGAGGGTGCCGAGCCCGCTGCAGCGGTGGTCAGGTCGCTTTCATCCAGCTCGCTCTAGCACCCATTCAAAGGAGCTCTTCCAAAGCTCGGGCGCAACTTCCTGGGACAGGATGCCGACGAGATCCGACAGCTTGACCCCGCGCAATTTTGCCCGCCAGGCTTCGTCGGCCTCCCACATGATGCGCGCGACCGCGCATGGGCTGCTGTCGCAATGGTCCTTCGGCCGGCAAGGATTGTTGGCCCGGATGTTGGTGCAGATAAAGGTGCGCTGCCGGCCCTCGACGGCTTCGACGATCTCAAGGAAGGTCAGTTCGGCCGGCGGTTTCGCCAGCCGGTAGCCGCCCGAAGGGCCGAGGGACGTATCGACAAGCCCCGCCTGAGACAAGCCTTGCAGAGCCTTGGAAAGATATTCCTTGGGAAGCCCATGGAATTCGGCCAGGGCTTTGGTGGAGAGATAACGACCGTCGGGCAGACCGGCGAGAATGGCACAGCAATGAAGCGCCCATTCGACTTGGCTTTTCAAGATCATACATTTATTCCGCTGGGCCGATCTTCGCTGGCCTCAATCAAGGACAAAGAATATCCTTATTTCGCCGAAGTGTAAACCGACTGCCACGTATCACCTGTGCAAGGCCGCCGCATCGGCGTCACTTGCCGCCAACAAGCAATAATCCAGTCATCAGCGGAGCGCACGTCAAGACATGGCCACTCAGGTCATCCATTTGCGGTGTTCAATGAAACGCTCCGCCAGAAGGTCGATGAACAATCGCACCTTGGTGGGCAGATGGCTGCGGTTCGGATAGATCGCGCTGATCGTGAATTCCACGGCGCGATAATCGGGCATGGCCCGCACGAGGCGCCCGGCAGCGACATCTTCGAAGACGATGAAGCTCGGGGCAAGGAAGATGCCCTTCCCGCTGGCCAGAAGAAAGCGCAAAGTCTCGGCGCTGTTGGAGACGACATTGCCCGAGATTTTGACGCCTTGCTGCTTGCCGTCGGCATCCTCGAAACGCCATTCGTCGCCATAAGGATAGTGAGTATATTGCAGACAATTATGCGCCATGAGATCGGCCGGCACCTTCGGCAAGGGATGCGTGTCGCGATAATCGGGCGAGCAGACGAGCATGTGGCGCCAGGGTGTAAGCTTGCGCGCGACAAGCGTCGATTCCGATGACGGCAAAGTGCGGATCATCAGATCGTAGCCCTCTTCGATCATATCGATCGAGCGCTCGCCGACGTTGAAGTCGATCGAGATCGCGGGATATTGCGTCATGAATTCGTTGACGACGGGAAGCAGGAAGCGGACGATGGCGCCACTGGTGTAGATCTTTAGAGTACCGCGCGGCATGGTGCTGAGAGCGCCGGCCTCCCGATCGGCTTCTTCGAGATCGGCGAGAATCTGCGAGGAGCGCTCATAATAATATTTGCCTGTCTCCGTCAGACTGACCCTGCGCGTCGTGCGGTTGAGAAGCCGCACGCCCAGACGATCCTCCAGGGATTGCACATGATTGCCCACCATGGTGACGGACATGTTGAGCCGGCGGGCGGCCGCGGAAAAACCGCCGCAATCCACCACCCGGCCAAAGACTATCAGGCTGGTCAGCCGATCCATATCGTCCTCGGATTATCCGCTGTGAGTTGATGATCCTTCCAGATTTGAGGAGATTATCAGAAGGACCGTTCGGACGCATCTTCATCGCATCAAAAAGAGGCCCATGCAAATGGGCGCGATGCTGAAGGAAACGGACAATGGTCGAACTACCCCGCAACGAGGCGTTCAGGAACGCAAGCCAGGCCGATGCCGCACCACCCGGCGAGGTGGCAAAATCTCCAGCCGCCGAGGCTCAGCAGGATCCGGCTGCCGGCGCGCCCACCACTGCCGTTGCTCCCAAAACGGGCCGCAAGCTCGTCAAGCGCGGCGTGCTTGCGGCCGCGCTGTTGGCCGGCGTCGCCTTCGGCGCCGATTTCGGTTATCGCTACTGGACGGTCGGGCGCTTCATCGAATCCACAGACGATGCCTATGTGAAGGCCGACTATACGACGATCGCCCCGAAGGTCGCCGGCTACATCAAGGACGTGCTTGTCAACGACAATGACGCGGTCAAGGCCGGCCAGGTGCTTGCCCGCATCGACGACCGTGACTTCCAGGCCGCTCTTTCCCAGGCGAAGGCGGATCTCAAGGCGGCCGATGCGGCAATTGCCAATATCGACGCGCAGATCCTGCTGCAGCAATCGCTGATCGCGCAGGCCGAGGCGACGGTTGATTCCTCCAAGGCTTCCCTCGACTATGCGGTCTCGGATGCCGCGCGTTCGGCGCGGCTGATCACCAATGGCGTCGGCACCCAATCGCGGGCTGAAGAGACGCAATCGGCGAGCAAACAGGCTGCCGCTGCGGTCGAACGCGATCAGGCCGCGGTCGTCGCGGCTCAGAACAAGGTGCCGGTGCTGCAGACCCAGCGCGATCAGGCGGCCGCCCAGCGCGACCGTGCCGCTGCCGCGGTTCAACAGGCGGAACTCAACCTGTCCTATACGAATATCGTCGCGGCCGTCGATGGTACGATCGGTGCCCGCTCGATCCGCGTCGGGCAATACGTCACCTCGGGCACACAGTTGATGGCGGTGGTGCCGCTGCACTCGGTCTATGTCGTCGCAAATTTCAAGGAAACGCAGCTCACCTATGTACGCCCCGGCCAATCGGTCGAGATCAAGGTCGACAGCTTCCCGGATGTCGCCGTCAAGGGTCATGTCGACAGCCTCTCGCCGGCAAGCGGCCTAGAATTCTCGCTGCTGCCACCGGACAATGCGACGGGCAACTTCACCAAGATCGTCCAGCGCATACCGGTAAAGATCGTCATCGACGATGAGCACCTGGCGGGATTGCTGCGTTCGGGCATGTCCGTCGAGCCCGAAATCGACACCAAGGCCGCCCAGACATCGACCGCCAACGCCGAGGGATCATCCAGCGACGCTGGATGATCCTTGCCCTTCTTCGCCGATTATCACCTCGACACTGTCATGAGATTGTTCCGGATCAGCCGGACGGAGAAACATCGTGACCACCCTTCAGATTGCCGCAAACAACAATTCCGCCGCACCGACGAGAGTCGCCCCCACTCCGGTTGCCCAGGCCGCCATGAGCCCGTTGCGCATGTGGATCGCCGTAATCGGCTCCACGCTTGGCGCCTTCATGGCCGTGCTGAACATCCAGATCGTCAATGCATCGCTTGCGGATATCCAGGGTGCGATCGGCGCCGGAACCGACGATGGCGGCTGGATCTCGACCTCCTACCTGATCGCCGAGATCGTCGTCATCCCGCTCAGTGCCTGGCTGGCGCGCGTCTTTTCGGTCCGCATTTATCTGCTGACCAACGCCATCCTCTTTCTCGTCTTTTCGGTCGGCTGCGCCTTCGCCGCGAACCTGCAGCAGATGATCATCCTGCGCGCCATACAGGGCTTTTCCGGCGGCGTGCTGATCCCCATGGCCTTCACCATCATCATCACGCTGCTGCCGAAACCCAAGCAACCGATGGGCCTTGCCCTCTTTGCCCTTTCGGCGACCTTCGCACCGGCTATCGGCCCGACCATTGGCGGCTATCTCACCGAGAACTGGGGCTGGGAATACATCTTCTATGTCAATCTCGTACCCGGTATGCTGATGGTCGGCATGCTCTGGGTTTCGCTCGACCGCGCGCCGATGAACCTTTCGCTGCTCGCCAAGGGTGACTGGCCAGGGATCATCACCATGGCGGTCGGCCTTGCCGCGCTGCAGACCGTGCTCGAAGAAGGCAACAAGGACGACTGGTTCGGTTCCCCGTTCATCGTCCGTCTCTCCGTCATCGCCGCGGTCTCGTTGACGCTCTTTCTCATCATCGAGCTGCGCGCCGCCCATCCGCTCCTCAACCTGCGCCTGCTGGTACGCCGCAATTTCGGCTTCGGCATCGTCGCCAACTTCCTGATGGGCGTCGCCCTCTATGGCTCGGTCTTCATCCTGCCGATCTATCTGACGCGCATCCAGGGCTACAATTCCGAGCAGATCGGCATGGTGCTTGCCTGGACCGGCATTCCACAGCTGATCCTGATCCCACTAGTGCCACGGCTGATGAAGCGCGTCGATGCCCGCCTGCTGATCATCGTCGGCTTCGCGCTCTTTGCCGCTTCGAACTTCATGAACATCTACATGACGAGCAACTATGCCAGCGATCAGCTCTTCTGGCCGAACATCGTGCGTGCCGTCGGCCAGGCACTCGCCTTCACGCCGCTGACGGCAATCGCGACGGCCGGCATTGAGCAGGAAAATGCCGGCTCCGCCTCGGCACTCTTCAATATGATGCGCAATCTCGGCGGTGCGGTCGGCATCGCGGCGCTGCAGACCTTCCTCACCAAGCGCGAGCAGTTCCACTCCAACATCCTCACGAATTCGGTCTCGGTATTCGAAGAGGCTACCCGCGCTCGCGTTGCCAATCTCACCAATTACTTCATGAACCATGGGGTCAGCGACCAGGCGCTTGCCACGCACAAGGCGATCGTCGCCATCGCCGCCAGTCTTCGCAAGCAGGCCAACATTCTGGCTTTCAGCGATACATTCTATCTACTTGGCGTCGCACTGGTCGTTGCCCTCATCGCTAGCCTGCTTCTTAAGAAACCTGGTCAACTTTCCGGCGGCGGCGCGCACTGAGCGCCGCACCTCGAAGAGGAGGAAATAACCATGACCTTGCTGCACGACGTGTCAAAAGCCGCAACAGTTAACCCCAGGGCGCTGCACGGCGGCATCAGTACAGGGGCAACTTTGAGCCTCATCGAATGGCTGACCGGTGACGAATGCCATGCTCTGGACGAGGCCGGCCTCGTTGTCGGGCTCGGCCGCCGCCTGCAGGCCCTTGGCCTTCCCGTCGATCGATTGACGCTGCACCTGACGACGCTGCATCCCGAATTCATCGGCCGCACCTTTGCCTGGGCACCGGGCGAGCCGGTCGAGATCCATGATCGCGAGCATGGTTCGCGCCTGGCGCTCGCCAATACGCCGCTTATGAAAGCGCAGGAGATGCGCGAGCCGCTCATCGTCGGGCCCGGCGAAAGCCCCCATGGGCGCTGGCAGCATATCGACATATTTTCCGGCCGTGGCCTGGTGCAGCTGATGATAGCGCCGCTTTGCAACGCCGACGGGCCGATCAGCAGCGCCGTTTTTGCCACGCGGCGGCCAGGTGGCTTCACATCCAGCGAGCAGGACCTGATCGAGCGCATTCTGCCGGCATTGCGCAATACCTGCGAACTACGCGTCCTCAGACAATGCGAACTCAGCCTTCTCGACACCTATATCGGCCCGATGACGGCAAGCCGGATCCTTGCCGGCCATATCCGCCGCAGGGAGATCGAGTCCATGGAGGCGGCACTTCTGCTCTGCGACCTGCGCGGCTTCACCGAGCTTTCCAACCGGTTGCCCGGCAGCACCGTCCTCGGCCTTCTGAACGCCTATTTCGACAAGGTAGTGCCCGCAATCACCCGCGAGGGCGGTGAAGTGCTGAAATTCATGGGCGATGCCGTTCTGGCCTTCTTCCCGGGCGTCGACGCAGCCGGCGCCAGCGGCTCCGCACTGGCTTCGGCGCGAACAATCCTCGATGAAATAGGCGGCTTCGAATATGACGGCATCCGCGTCAAGGTCGCCATTGCGCTGCATTATGGCGAAGTGAGCTATGGCAATGTCGGCTCCGGCAACCGCCTGGATTTCACCTTGATCGGCCCCGACGTCAATATCGTCAGCCGCATACAGGGCATCTGCAGCGAAAAGGGCGAAGCGCTCCTGACCTCGGCCCCCTTCCGGCAAAAGGCGGAAATCCCCGACGCAATTTCGATCGGACAGCAGCAACTAAAGGGCTTCGCCGAGGCGATGGAGCTTTTCACGATCGCGCAGGCGGAGTGATCTCGTCTGGGTCGAGGAAAATGCTGGAACGGAGGTTATCTTGATATAGCTGCCGGACTTGGCAGCGAATCGGCAACAGCAGTGCTCGTGGAGCCGTTATGCGTCAGCGAGCGCGAGAAGGGCGTGCCTCTTGCCTGCAGCCCCGTATGATGCTTTCGTTCACTCCGCCTCCTGTCCACGCGCCTGGCGTGAACGCTGATGTCTCAAGGCGCCTCGCGCGATTCAGGACTATCTGCGCAAAGCCCAGCTCCGGAACGACCAAGATGTGCCCGGCCTTCGCTCGTCATCGCCAAAGGCTGCGCTGGGCTGATATTCGCGGTGGCGATGGCCCCTCGGCCGATGCAGTTGAAATCATTCGGCAAAAATCCCGTCGTACAGCTGGCGTAGTATTTCCGCGCGGCCAGCGAATCTTTGTCGGCGAGAGTCTAAATAATTGAAATTATGCAATAAAAACGTTGTTGATCACGATAGACCTATGAAGGCGAGCCGTCCTGAACATGGTTGACACATGCGCCTGGTACGCGATAGCCGATAGCATGGAGAGTTGAATGAGCATTTTGCCTAACGTCTTTTCTTCGCGCTTCGCCGCCCGGAGAGCATCCGCCGCGACCAATCAATCATCCGATGAATTTCGGTGGGTGACCTGGGTCCTTGCGATATATTTCGCGGTGCAGGCGATCGTGCGGATTTCTCTTTCGAACTCGGTGCGAATAGACGAAGCGCAGCAATTCGTCGTCAACCAGTGGCTGGCCTGGGGGTATGACGCACAGCCGCCGCTCTACAATTGGCTTCAATACGGGGTGTTTGACGTCTTCGGCACCAGCGTCGCATCGCTCGCCGTGCTGAAGAATATCCTGCTTTTCCTGGTCTATTTCGCCTATCATCAACTGGCGCGACTTCTTTTGGAGGACAAGCGTCTGGCGGCGGTCGCCACGCTATCCCTTCTGACCATCCCGCAAATGTTCTGGCAGGCGCAGCGGGATCTGACGCACACTGTCGGCACGCTTCTCGCGGTGACCGCTTTCATTTATTTCGTCGTGAAGACCATTCGCAAGCCAACGCTCACCTCCTATGCCATGATGGGCCTGTGGGCGGGGCTTGGAATGCTCACGAAGTACAATTTCGCGCTGATCATCGCGAGCGTCTTGGTCGCTGTGGTTTTTCATCCGCAAGGGCGCTCAAGGCTGCTGGACAAGCGCTTTCTGGTGACGCTGGCCCTGGCCGTTCTTGTGTTTCTGCCCCACGCGGTATGGATGGTGTCGAACATGGATCAGGTTCTCACATCCACCGTCGCAACCATGTCGGAACGTGGCCAAGGCGGAAAGCTTTCGGATATCGGCTATGGCATTGTCGAACTGATCAAGACCAGTATCGTCATTATTGCGCCAACGACCGTGATCTTCCTGATCGTTTTTCGCCGGTCGTTTCTGCAGTCGCTTCGGTTCAAAAGCGAATGGGTAAATTTCTTTGAAAAAATATTCGTGAGCACGGCAGCCATATTGTTCGCCTTGATGCTGGTCACGACGCTCACGGAATTTCGCGACCGCTGGCTTCTTCCCTTTCTGTTTCTTGTGCCGCTCTACTTCTGCCTGAAGCTTGAGGCCGCCGGAACGCAAAACCCGTCCGATATAAAGAGATCCTTCTATCTGCCGTTCGGGCTGATGATCGCCCTACCCCTCATCCTGACGGCAGGCACTGTCTTTCCGAAGCTGTTCGATTCATACCAGCATCTGAATACGCCCTACGGCGCCTTTCTGAACCAGGCGATCGCCGCGGAAGGTAGACGACCGACGGCAGTCGTGACAACAGCATGGCTCAAGGCCGGCAACATCCGCGCCAACATGCCGGATACGGCGGTAATATCGACCGCATATCCCGCATCCGATCTTGACCGCCAGGCTTTGGGGAGTGGGCCGGTCCTGCTCGTCTGGAATGAGCGCGACGGACACGCATCCTCCATGCCTGGCGAACTCAAAAGCTGGCTGACGACGAAATTCGGCAGCTCGATTACATTGCCGGCGCAAAACGACGCCGCCGTTCCCTATTATTATGGGAAGGACCCGGATCGGTTCCATTTCGGCTATGCGTGGTTCTATCCGACCGCGGGGTAGGGAAACGCGCCCGGCCCTTTCCGGGACCGGCGCCTGGAATACACAATCTTTCATGATTGCCGATGGCCTCTTCGCCGACCGCATCGCGAGGGCGACGACGCGTTCGCGCGGGGTTGGGCCTCCTTACAATGACGTCCAATGCTCGCCCTCTCCCGGGAGGGCCACGGATGACCTCACGGGACGTCCATGGCAGCGTCGCCCAGCCAATCGAAGCTTTCTCCAGTCCATCGATGCGACGTCATACCGTCAATTAAAATGCAGCCGCTAAATGCGCCGTTCCGCAATCGTTGCTGACGGGGCGTTTGCCCGATATCGACGGGTTCCGATTTTTTGCAGCCGAAGGACCGAATCGAGGCAAAAATCAGTATAGTTTGTAATATAGACTTACTATATCGTTGATTTTTGAGGAAAATAACATACATATCGCATGTTTATTTAGTATATCCCATTAGCATGCTTATGATTGACTCGTCTATATTGATAGATTCTGATGTATTTTTGCATCTATGACGCTTTTATGTCTGGAATTACAGAAAAATACGAAACTATTGTATTTCGACGCAGGCATGGCCTCGCTAGTTTGCGTGCGCGGACATCCTGTGACGTCCGCAAGAGGGAACAGCCGGATAGATGGAACGCAGCGGGTAGTCACCGACCTCGTTCTGATCCGGCAAAGCGATTGGAGAAAAAATGAATATCAAGAGCCTTCTTCTCGGCTCCGCTGCTGCACTCGTAGCAGTTTCCGGTGCTCACGCGGCTGACGCTATCGTCGCTGCCGAGCCGGAGCCCCTGGAATACGTTCGCATCTGCGACGCCTACGGTGCTGGTTACTTCTTCATTCCGGGCACGGAAACCTGCCTCAAGATCGGCGGTAAGGTTCGTACCGAAGGCAAGTGGTACGACGCCTACGACCCGGCTGCACGCAACGGTACGATCTGGCACACCCGTGCTGAGCTGCAGCTGCAGACGGCAACCGACACCGAATATGGTCCTTTGAAGACCAACACCGAAATTCGTTGGGACTGGAACGACGGCAACGCCACCTCCACCAACTTCCTGCATGGCAGCATCAGCCTCGGCGGCTTCCTCGTCGGTAAGGAAGACTCGCAGTTTAACGTCTTTACCGGCTATGCCGGCGACGTCATCAACGACGACGTGATCGGCGATGGTCCGTACGAACTGAACCAGATCACCTACAACTACGACGCCGGCAACGGCTTCACGGCTGTGATCTCGGTTGAAGACAGCAACTCCGGCCCGGGTGCTGTAGGCTCCAATGGCGAAGACAGCCACGACCACTACGCTCCTGACGTTGTCGCAGGTGTTGGCTACAAGGCCGGCGCATGGGCCTTCAAGCTCGTTGGTGGTTATGACTCGATCGTCGAAGAAGGCGCTGTCAAGGCTCGCGTCGACGCCGACTTCGGCGTATTCTCGGCCTTCGTGATGGGTGGCTGGAACACCGACGGCGACAAGCTCAACAAGTATGCGAATGGCGACTCGATCGGCCAGAGCTGGGGCGATTGGGCTGTCTGGGGCGGCGTTGGCGTTCCGATCAACGAAAAGCTGAAGTGGAACCTCCAGCTCGCCTACACCGACAACAAGACCTTCGCTGCTACGACGAACGTCAAGTGGAACCCGGTTAAGAACCTCCTGGTTCAGCCGGAAATATCCTACACCAACTGGGACTCCGTCAATCAGGACCAGTGGGCCGGTATCCTCCGCTTCCAGCGCAGCTTCTAAGCCTATTCAGATCTAAGCTGATCTGAACTAGACCTCCGATCAGAATGGGAGGAAGGTCCGGTTTCCCTCCGGACCTTCCTTTTTTTCATTCTAAAAATGATATCGCCGGCTGTCTCTTCGAAAGCCGGTAATTTTCCTTCCGGAATTGCCGGACGACAAAGAGATGGAGCCGTTCAGGGATTCTGAGAAAAATTGAAGCGCTCCAAGCGCGCAGGCGCACTCAAAAAGGCAGCGGCATGGCCGCAAATTGATGCTTTCCACCGCCACCATCCTTGCCGTATCCGTTGAATGACGAGACACGGACGAGAGGATACGGCCATGGCGAGGCCCTTTTATTGGAATGAACTCAACACATATGATTTCGCCGATCTCTCGGCCGACACCATGATCGCGATCCTGCCCATCGCCTCGACGGAGCAGCATGGCCCGCATCTGCCGATCGCAACCGATGTCGCGATCGCTACGGGCATGCTGGCGCAACTGCAGGTCCAGCGCCCGAACGATCTCGATTTCCTTGTGCTGCCAATGCAGGAAATCGGCAAGGCCAACGAGCATATCTACGGTCCTGGCACGCTTTCGCTTAGCGCGGAGTTGCTGATCCCGGTCTGGACGGCCATCGGTGCGAAAGTCGCCGAGGCCGGCATCCGCAAGATGGTCATCGTCAACTCCCATGGCGGCAATCTCGATATCATGGGCATCGTCGCGCGCGAGTTGCGCGTGCGTCATCGGATGGCCGTCGTCGCTACGCAGTGGAGCCGCTTCGGCACACCTGACGGCATGATCGACGACCATGAGCAGCGCTTCGGCATCCATGGCGGCGATGTCGAAACCTCGCTCATGCTGCATTTCCGGCCCGAGCTCGTGCGGATGGACAAGGCTGAGAATTTCGCCTCAAGGGCGGAATGGATGAGGGAGCATTCCAAATATCTGCAGCCGCTGCCGCCGCATTCGCTCGCCTGGATTGCCCATGACCTCAATCCGAACGGCGTTGTCGGCAATGCCGCGGCCGGCACAGCGGAAAAGGGCGCGCTCATCTGCCGGCACCAGATCACCGGCTTTATCGAGATGCTGCGCGACCTGCGCGACTATCCGCTCTCCAGCCTCTATTCGAAATAGGCGTCCGAACGGCGGCGCTCGGAGGGTGCGATAATATGCCCCTTCGCCTGCAGCTCCTCCACCATTCCGGCAAGCTCTGCCAGCAGGTATTCGACGAAAAGGCTGGTGGCGGCGTCGAGTGGCGCCCGCGTGCGGGCAAAAAGCTTCATGGGTTGGGGCCGCGAATGGGGTTCGGCGATAGGCCGAAAGACCAACTCCCCGCGGCGACACTCGGTGATGACGTCGAGCGGGTTGAGCAGCGTCAGCCCTGCACCGCATTTTACCAGTTGCTTGAGCATTTCCGACGCATTGCTCTCCAGCACCGGCTCGACCTGCACGGAAAGGCGCGCCAGCGTCAGATTGATGATATCGCGCAGGCTGCTTCCAGGCTGCGCCAGCAGCAGCCGCTCCTCGACGACGTCGGCAAGGTTGATCGGCCCCGGTCCGATCAACGGGTGACCGGGAGGCAGCACGACGCCGATCGGGATGTCGAAATTGCCGAGCGAGCGGAGGCCCGGTGTCGCCGGTATGTTGAAGCCCAGTCCGATATCAACCTCTCCGGCGACCACCGAGGCGATGGTGGTCGAGCCGGCATCGTTGCGCAGCTGGATGAAGACCCTCGGATGTTCTAAGAGGAAGCGGGCGATGATCTCGGGCAGAGGTCCGGCGGCAAGGCCGACCGTCGCGACGATCCTCACTTTGCCGGCCTGCTGCATCTTGAGACTGCGAATGCGCCCCTCCAGCCGCTCGTAATTCTTCAATACCTCGCGGATGTGCTCGATGCAGAGCTCTCCCGCCGCTGTCAGCCGCAGGCCACGCGGCAGGCGCTCGAAGAGTGGCGCGCCCATTTCCTCCTCCAGCGCCAGAATCTGCCGGTTGATCGCCGATGACGCGACGTTGAGCCGTGCCGCCGCCTTGCGGATCGAGCCGCAGCGGGCAATTTCGTTGATATAGAGTAGCCGTCTTGAATGCAGCATGCGCGTTCCCATTGCTTAATTTTTGCCCAGACCGCACAATTTAGGCACAGACCTGGAAAGAGATGCCGAAAAGGCATCAATGCGCACGAATTTTGATGCTTTTCAAAGCGCAAGGCAATCGCTCAAATGCGGGAAATGGGCTTCAACAATGACGTCCCATGGCAGATAAGGGGAACAGTCAGCCATGTATAATGCATTGAAGACAAAAACATTTTTCGCCGCCATGGGTCTGGCCGCCGCAATCGCTGCGGCGGAACCCGCGAATGCGCTCGACAAACTCACCTACGGCACCAACTGGCTTGCCCAGGCCGAGCATGGGGGCTTCTACCAGGCCGTCGCCGACGGCACGTACAAAAAATATGGCCTTGACGTCACCATTGTCCAGGGCGGCCCCAATGCCGCCAATTCGGCTTTGCTGATTTCTGGCAAGCTTGATTTCTACATGGGCGGCCCGCAACAGGAGATCGATGCGGTCAAGCAGGGCATCCCGATCGTCGATGTCGCGGCGATCTTCCAGAAAGACCCGCAGGTACTGATCGCCCATCCGGATGCCGGCGTGGAAAAGTTCGATGATCTCGCCAAGCTGCCGACGCTGTTCCTGAGCAAGGACGGCTATATCACCTATTTCGAGTGGATGAAGGCGAACTTCCCAGGCTTCAAGGACGAGCAGTTCAAGCCCTACAATTTCAGCCCGGCGCCCTTCCTCGCCGACAAACAGTCCGCACAACAAGGTTATGTGACTTCCGAACCCTACGAGATCGAGAAGCAGGCCGGCTGGAAACCGAAAGTCTTCCTGATCGCCGATGCTGGTTATTCGCCCTATTCCACGATGATCACGGCGCAGAAGGCGATGGTCGACAAGAACCCCGATCTCGTGCAACGCTTCGTCAATGCATCGATCGAGGGCTGGTACAACTATCTCTACGGCGACAACAAGGCGGCCAACGAGTTGATCAAGAAGGACAATCCCGACATGACGGATGGGCAGATCGCTTATTCCATCGCCAAGATGAAGGAATATGGCATCGTCGAATCCGGCGACGCCCTCGACAAGGGCATCGGCTGCATCACCGAGGCCCACTACAAGAAGTTCTTTGACGAAATGGTGCAGATCAAGGTCTTCGATGCCGCTATCGACTACAAGAAAGCCTTCGACACGCAGTTTGTCTGCAAAGGTTTTGGGATGGCGCTGAAGAAGTAATGTCTCGGCACCTCCCCTCACGGGGAGGTCGCCGCAAAGCGGCGGGCAGGGTGATACTCTCGGATTTCTAAGGATCACCCCGCCCCGGAGCTTCGCTCCGACACTCCCCTCAAAAGAGGCTGGATCAACAGAGAGCCGTGCCATGCCAGTGTCTGAAGCCACCAAGGTCACCCAAACCGAGACGCGCAAGCGGCCGCTCGTCGTCATGGAGCAGGTCTCCAAGATCTTCTCGAATGGCACGCTGGCGCTGTCGGGCATGTCGCTCCATGTGGAAAGCGGCGAGTTCATCAGCTTGCTCGGCCCTTCCGGCTGCGGCAAGTCGACGGCGCTACGCATCATCGCCGGCCTCGGCGGCGCATCCAGCGGCGGGATCGACTGGCCAAGTTCGCGCATCAACGCCAAAGGCCTGCCGGAAGGCGATATCGGCTTCGTCTTCCAGGAACCGACGCTACTCCCTTGGAAAACGGTTTTCGGCAATGTTCATCTACCCCTGAAGCTCAGAGGTACTTCGAAAGCGGGCGCGTACGAACAGATCATGGAAACATTGGCCACGGTCGGCCTGCAGGACTTCGCCGACGCCTATCCGCGGGAGCTGTCCGGCGGCATGAAGATGCGGGTTTCGATCGCCCGCGCGCTGGTGACGAAACCGAAGCTGCTGCTGATGGACGAGCCCTTTGCCGCGCTCGATGAAATCACCCGCCAGAAGCTCAATGACGACGTGCTCCGCCTCTGGCAGACCACAGGCATTACCGTCATCTTTGTCACGCATTCAGTCTATGAGTCCGCCTATCTCTCCAACCGCATCGTCGTCATGAAGGCACGGCCCGGCCGGGTCCACACCGACTTTCCGTTGAAAACCAGCGGTGAGCGTGATCCCCTTTATCGCTCATCGGAAGAGTACCGGCAGGTGTGCGAAAAGGTCTCCCGTTCCCTGATCGAGGCCATCGGCTGGCCGGAGGCCCATTGATGAGCGACAGCACAAGCCTATCAGCCACTCTTTCCGTCGAATCGACCGATGCGTCCTCTGTCGCTGCTGTCAAAAAGCGCAATCTCGAACGCACGCTCGGCGTCTTCGTGCCGCTCCTGACCGTTCTCGTGCTTCTTATTCTCTGGCAGCTTCTGGTCGTCGGCACCGGCATTCCGCAATATATCCTGCCGAGCCCGATCGCGGTCGCCAAAGCGCTCGTTTCCGACTGGGGCATCTTGTCGCCTGCCCTATGGGTGACGACCAAGATCACCTTCATATCCCTCATCCTCGCGCTGATCGGCGGCGTCGGCTTTGCCATCTTCCTTGTGCAATCGCGCTGGATCGAGCTCGCCTTCTATCCGCTGGCCGTCATCCTGCAGGTGACGCCAGTCGTGGCGATCGCGCCGCTGATCCTCATCTATGCGCCGACACGCGAGGCGGCGCTGCTAATCTGCGGCTTCCTCGTCGCCTTCTTTCCGATCCTGTCCAACATGGTGCAGGGACTGAAGAGCGTCGACCACAATCTTCTCAACCTCTTCGACCTTTATGGCGCCTCACGCTGGCAGGCGTTGCTGCATCTGAAGCTGCCGGCGGCCCAGCCCTATTTCATGACCGGGCTCAGGATCGGCGGCGGCCTTTCGCTGATCGCCTCGGTCGTCGCCGAATTCGCCGCCGGCTCCGGCGGTCCGAATTCCGGCCTGGCCTTCCGCCTGCTGGAAGCGCAATACCGCCAGAATATGCCGCGTCTCTTTGCGGCACTGCTGCTTCTCTCGGCGCTCGGCGTCGCCATCTTCGCCTTCACCTCCTTCATCTCATGGCTGAGCCTGCATCGCTGGCATGAGAGCAGCCTCAAGCGGGAGAACTGATGTCCCACGCCTTCATGTCGCCGCCGAATGCCGCCCGCTTCGTGCTGAGCAATGCCACGGTGCCTGCCGTGGCGCTATCCGGCTCTCCGGCCCCATCCAGCGAGGGTCTCGTAAAGGCCGATATCGTCGTTGCCGACGGCCTTATCAGCGATATCCGCGCGCCTGGTACCGCGCCGGCGGAATATGCCAAGGTCGACATGCGGGAGAGCATGGTCTGGCCGACCTTCACCGACATGCACACCCACCTCGACAAGGGCCATATATGGGAGCGCCGCCCCAATCCCGACGGCAGCTTCATGGGCGCACTCGATGCCGTGCGAACCGACCGCGAGGCCAACTGGTCGGCCGACGACGTGCGCAAGCGTATGGAATTCTCGCTGCGCTCGGCTTACGCCCACGGCACCGGCCTGATCCGTACGCATCTGGATTCACTGGCACCGCAGCATCGCATTTCCTTCGAGGTCTTCACCTCGGTCCGTGAGGCCTGGAAAGACAAGATCGCGCTGCAGGCCGTCGCCCTTTTTCCGCTCGATACCATGGTGGACGACACCTTTTTTGTCGACCTACTCCGCGTCGTCCGCGAGGCAGGCGGCTTGATGGGCGGCGTCACCCAGATGAATCCCGACCTTGATGCGCAGCTCGACAAGCTTTTGTGCGCCGCCGCCGACAATGGGCTCGACATCGATCTGCATGTCGACGAGACGGAAGACAGGGAGGTGCTGACACTGAAGGCGATTGCCGAAGCCGTGCTTCGCAACGGCTTCACGGGCAAGGTGACCGCCGGCCATTGCTGCTCGCTCGCCCGGCAAGACGAGGAGGTGGCGCGCGCCACCATCGATCTCGTCGCCAAGGCCGGCATCTCCATCGTCTCGCTGCCGATGTGCAACATGTACCTGCAGGACCGCCATGCCGGCCGCACGCCGCGTTGGCGCGGCGTCACCCTTCTGCACGAGCTTGCCGCAGCCGGTGTTCCCACAGCGGTCGCCTCCGACAATACCCGCGACCCGTTCTATGCCTATGGCGATCTCGATCCGGTCGAGGTGTTCCGCGAAGCCGTGCGCATCCTGCATCTCGACCATCCGCTGGATACGGCGGCAAGGGTCATCACCACCTCGCCCGCCAGCATCCTCGGGCGCCCCGATATCGGCCGCATCGCCGTCGGTGGTCCTGCCGATCTCGTGCTCTTCAGCGCAAGGCGCTGGAGCGAATTCCTCTCCCGCCCACAGTCCGACCGCGTCGTCCTTCGCAAGGGCAAGGTGATCGACCGCAGCCTGCCGGACTATCGTGAACTCGACAGCGTCATTGGAGCGTAACATGCCGGATTATCAGCGCATCAAGAAAGAACTCGAAGGCATCGCCGTCGAAGACAATCCGGCGCTCGTGCGCCAGAAGAGCCGCGATTTCTACTGGTATTCGCCGATCCTGAAAGCCCAGCTCGACAATGTCACCGCCGATCTCGTCGTCACGCCGAAGACAGAGGAAGAGGTGATCCGCACTCTCAAGGTCGCCTATGCGCATGGCGTGCCCGTCACGCCGCGCGGCGCCGGCACCGGCAATTACGGCCAGGCCATGCCGCTCTCCGGCGGCATCGTGCTCAACCTCGCCGGCATGAACAGGATCAAGGAGATCCATCCAGGCCGTGTCATTTGCGAGCCCGGCATCGTCATTGCCGAACTCGACCGCCAGACCAAGGCCCATTCGGGCCAGGAACTGCGCTTCCATCCCTCGACCGCGCAGATGGCGACGATCGGCGGCTTCATCGCCGGCGGCTCGGGCGGTGTCGGTTCCATCACCTGGGGCGGCCTGCGCGATCTCGGCAACATCCTGCGGCTGCGTGTGGTCACCATGGAAGCGGAGCCACGCGTTCTCGACCTCACAGGATGGGATCTGACCAAGGTCAGCCATGCCTACGGCACCAACGGCATCATCACCGAGATCGAAATGCCGCTGGCGCCGGCCTATGATTGGATCGACGTACTGGTCGGTTATGACGACTTCATGGATGCCGTGCGCTTCTCCGATGCGCTCGCCAAGTGCAACGGCATTCTGGTCAAGGAAATCGCCCCGATCGCCGCACCCATTCCGTACGAATACTTTACCCGCCACAAGCCTTATATTCGTCAGGGGCAGTCGATCGTGGCGCTGATGATCGCGCCGCATTCGATGGGTCCTTTCGTTGCCTTTACCACGCAGCAGAAAGGCGAGATCACCTTCCGCTCCGACAAAGTGGAGAGCATGAAGGGCATCCCGCATGCCTATGAGCTCGCCTGGAACCACACGACGCTGCGCGCCATCAAGGTCGATCCGTCGATCACCTACCTGCAGGTGCAGTATCCGGGGCCAGATCATGTCGCCAAGGTCCGGAAGATGGTGGAGATCTTCGGCGACGAGGTGCCTGGCCATCTCGAATTCATCAGGTTCGATGGGCAGATCCAATGCTCGGGCCTGCCGCTGGTGCGCTATACGTCCGAGGCGCGCCTCGAGGCAATCATCAAGATCCATCAGGACCATGGCTGCCCGATCTTCAATCCGCACCGCTATACGCTGGAGGAAGGCGGCATGAAGCAGACGGACGCCGTCCAGCTTGCCTTCAAGAAGGAAACAGACCCGAAGGGCCTGCTCAATCCCGGCAAGATGATTGCGTGGGACGATCCGAATTTCGACTTCAAATCCGGCAAAAACTATCTCTTCCCCGGTCTTGCGGCTCTGATGGAGGCCTCATGAAGGTTCTCGTCCTTCATTCCCATCCGGTGGACGAAAGCTTTGGCGGCGCGCTGCACCGGCAGACCGTCGCAAGCCTCGAAGCCGCCGGCCACGAGGTTGACGACTGCAACCTCTATGCCGAGGGCTTCGATCCCGTACTGTCGCGCCGCGATCGCCTGATCTATCATGACTATCCCGAGAACACCGAGATACTAAAACCCTATGTCGAACGGCTGCAGCGCACCGAAGCTCTGGTGATCGTCACGCCGGTTTGGAACTTCGGCTTTCCGGCCATCCTCAAGGGCTATTTCGACCGGGTCTGGCTTCCCGGCGTCTCCTTCGAACTCGTCGACGGTAAGGTGCGCTCAAAGCTGCAGCATATCCGCAAGCTCGGCGCGGTGCTGACCTATGGCGCCGACCCATTCCGCGCCTTCATCGCCGGCAACCCGCCAAAGAAGATCGTCAAGCGCGTGCTGCGCGCACAGATCAAGCCCTTCGCCCCTGTCGTTTTCCTCGCGCACTACGACATGAACCGCTCGACCGACGGGACGAGAGGGCTTTTCCTTGACAAGGTAAAGCGGGAAATGGCGCGCTTCTGAGATTAAGTGTGCGTATTATAGGCGCTTTCCAAGCATATCGGGGTCGGTTCCGGATGGGGACGAAATGACAGCAGATTGTTGCAGCTCGCCGGTCGGGAGTGGCCGGTTTCGACCCTATTGCAGACATTTGGATTGCGGACATTTGGCCACTTGCCAGCGCCGCCGATAATCTGCCGTCTTCGGTGGTCGAACCTCCGAAGACACAGTTTTTTCGTGCCTCGCGGGGCAAAAGCGGACTATAATGTGATCCTCTTGATACAGGATGCCCAGCTTGCGCGGGGCATGACTCGACCGCAGACAGCAGAGTTCCATGAAAGCCAACGAAAGATCGCTCGCGCGCCGCGAGCCCAAGCAAGAACGCTCCAGGCATTCAGTGGAGGCGATCCTTGAGGCGGTCCAGCGGGTGGTGAACCGGCATGGCGCCAAGGCCATCACCACCAACCGCATCGCCGAAGCCGCGGGCGTCAGTATTGGCTCGCTCTACCAATATTTCCCTGACAAGCAGGCTATCTTCGCAGCCTTGCATGACCGCCATGTTGACGACGTAAGGCGCGTGATGACGCGCGCGATTGCCGACTGCGCAACTGCGTCGTTCAAGGACTTTACACGTGAGTTGATGGAGGGGCTTGCGGACGTTCATGCGAAAGATGCCGACCTGCATGATATTATCGCGACTGCGGTGCCGGAAGGGGCGCTTGGCTTTAAAAGTGCACTCCAGGCCACGTTAGGGAAGGTGATTTCGCCCTCAAAACAGGAGCGCTATACCCCCGAGGCGACGCAACGGATACTCTTCATCCTTCCGCATTTGATGGAAGCGCTCGTGCATGGAGCCGCTGACCGGAGGCTGTCGGTCATCTCTCGACATGACGCGAAGGGTGAGGCCGTCCGAACGGTCCTCGCTTATGTGAACTCGTGTGAGAATGGTCGCCTCAGCTTCTAGCTAAAGGCGCCGACATTCTCTTCGGCCCACCGACCAAACGAGATGGGCTTTCGCCCGATGACCTGCATCACGCCGTCCGAGACAGTCGCCAATCGCCCCTCGCGTACTGCGCGCCAGATGTCGACAAGAGCGTCGGCGTAGGGTCCTCTGCCGGCCCAGGCGACCACTCCCGCATGCGCCTGTCTGTCGGAAATCTCCTCGAATCGGATGGACTTGCCAATGGCTCGGCCGAGAGTCGCGGCCATTTCCCCATAACTCAGCGCCTCGGGACCGGTGATGACCAGCGACTGGCCATCGTAGTCGGGTGTGGTGAGAACCGCGGTAGTGACATCGGCGATGTCGTCCGGGTGAATGAACGCGATCTTGCCATTTCCGGTGAAGGTCCGCAGCACGCTCTCCTCGCGGATGGAGTCCGACCAACCAAGCGCATTCAGCATGAATCCAGCAGCCTGGATGAACGTGAACGCCACACCGCTTTCGCGCACGGCAGCCTCGCCGCGCGCATGCCACGGCCCGGTCCCCACGCCGGTGTGCACATCCAGCGTCGAAAGCTTAACTAGGTGCCGGATCCCGGCAGATTTCGCCGCGAACGCAACCGTGTGGTCGCGGGTATCGAGATCTGGCCCGTCGCTCACGAGGAAGACGCCGTTTGCGCCATTAAGCGCGGTTGCCAGCGACGAAGGTGCCTTGTCGAGGTCACCCACATGGATATCTACTTGAGCTCCAAAGAGCGCCTTTGCCTTCTTCGCATTGCGTACGAAAATCGATGGGCGCTCCCCACGAGCGATGAGCCGCTGGGTGACCCGGGTCCCGATGTTTCCGGTGGCGCCGACGATCAAATACTTCATTTGGCGGTGCTCCAGCCCTTGATCACCTCAAGCGCCAACTGCTTCTGTCCTGCCAGCGTGAGGTGCAGGCCATCCCCCATCAGGAGATCGCTCCGGGGTGGCGTACCCAAATTGGAGAAAGCGTCAATCACTGTGTCGTCGAAATCGCGGATGATCCCGGCGACGCGCGCAAGGTTCTCGTTGCGGAAACGAACCCCGAATCGGGCCAGCCCCCAGTGCCCTGCGACCTGTTCCTCATTGACAGCAGGCGGCGTGATCCAGACGCAACGCGCCTCGGTTTCCCGTGACACGCGTTGACGCAGCTCCGCCACGTTGCGCGCTGTCTCTTCATGATGGACAAGGGTCTTCGTAGGGTGAGGACCCTGGGTTCGGGCGTCGTTGGTGCCAATGAGGAAGAGGATCAAGTCGGGCTGCTGGCCGATGACCTCGCCGATGCGGACCAGCCCATGCGTCGTCGTCTCGGCGGCGACCGCGCTGATCGAGAATGAAACCCCGTCAGCAGCACGCCTCGCCGCCAGCAGCTCACCGAGGATGACAGCCCAGGATTGCGGGTCCGATGTCAGGCTGTCGCCGAACGCGACGACCTTGGCGCCCCTTGGCAAGTAGAGCCGGTCCACCAACGAGGCGCAGGACGGATCGGCCAGCAGTTCGCCCGCAGCTTCTCTCGCCTCTTTCTTCATCAAGTTGAGTTCAGCGGAATAGACCCTCGGCGGCAACCCAATCAGCGCGGCATGAATTTCCGGAGAGATGCCGGCGCGCCCGGGCAGCGAGGCCAGGGTTCGCTCGGGTTGCATGACCTTCAAGAGCCAGCGTATCTGTTCGGTCGACATCGGTTTGCTGTTCCATCTATTTTGAATGAATAGGAGGAATACCAAGCCGGGTCGTGAGTGTCAGCTCGCGTTGTCAGATCCGTAAGCTACTGAAAAAACAATGAATTTACGAAGACTCCGGCGCGCTGCTCAGATATTTCGATCAGCTCATATCCGCGGTGACGTTCCGCCCGCGCCGGATGCCAGAAGCGCCGCCTATTTCTTTGTTCAAGCCCGCCATAGGATCGACCCGGCGGCAATATCGTCGAGGCGATTTTTCCACGCCGACATCCGCCGCATCGAACCGATTGCTCATTATTTACATGGCCAGCGCAAATGATGCCTGCTCCGCCCGCAGATACTCGAGCATCCGCGCGATCCCCTCCTCCAGACCGATCGAAGGGCTCAATCCGTAGGAGCGTTGCAGGGCCGTGTCGCCGCAGCGGTAGAAGACGCCTTCCGGATGGCTTGATCGTCCGGTAACGTCAGGCTGCCAGCCGATCTGCCGGCTGATGGTCTCTGCCAATTCGATGAAGGAGGTGGCGGTGCCGGTTGATAGATTGAGGCTTGCGCCGTCGGGCAATAATTCCCGCGTCTGCCAGATGAATTCGATGCAGTCGGAAATATGGATAAAGTCACGGCATTGACGGCCTGAGCCCCAAACGAAGACTTCCGCCGCACCTTTTTCCGCCAGCAACCGGCGACAGATCGCCGGGAAAGGATAGGCGAGATCTTGATCTTCGCCATAGCCGCTGAACGGCCTGTAGGCGATGGCCCGCCGGCCGTAGCGCTCGACATAGAGTTTCATCAGATATTCGCCGGTGAGTTTCGCCCATCCGTAGCTCAGGTCGGGCACACCGATCGTGGCGTCGAAATTGATCATGTCCTCCGCCAGCAGCCGATGATTGTCGACGGTCTGCAGCGAGACGGGATAGGCTGCACTGGAGCTGAAGAATATTACCGAACCCGGCTTGGCACGCGATGCCCACTGCCATAGTTCCGCATCGACCGACAGATCCTCGGCGACATCGAGGGCCCGGGTTTCCAGCGTCACACGGCCGCCGACCAGCGCCGCCAGATGGAAGACATAGTCAAAATGCTCCGGCGTACGCGTAAAGAAAGTGCGGCAGTCTTCCTCGCAAAAGCTGAAGCGGGAGCGCGCAAGGCGCTGCCACAGATCGGGATGAAGCGCCCCTGTTCCCGTAACCAGTGAATCGACGCAGACCACATCCAATCCCTCAGCAAGAAGCCGCTGGATCAGATGTCGGCCGACGAAGCCGCAACCGCCTGTCACCAAAGCGCGCATTATTGTTCCCCCCAACCTAATGTTCCGAAAAGCTGCCCCGCCCCATATAGATGTCCACCATGCGACGTCCCCATTCCGCTCTGCTCGGCGCGATATGCTGGCCGAGGGCCAATGCCCCTTCGCCCAGCCGCCGCATCAGTTGGTCGTCATCGGTCTGCGCCAATTTCTCCGCCAGCGACGCCGCATCGCCGCTGGTAAAAACCAGACCCGCGCCATGTTTTTCGACCTCTTCCGCAATCAGCGCGTTACTGCTGACGATGACCGGAATGCCTGACATCAAGGCTTCGGCGGCGACCAGGCCATAAGGCTCGGGCATGCGCGACGGCATGACGAAAACGCGCGCTTCGCCGGCGATCCTCGCAACCTCTTCATCGCTCAGCCAGCCGGGCACGAAGCAATGTGGCAGCACGCGCTGCATCTCCTCAAGCAAAGGCCCCCGCCCGATGAGTGTCGCGGTTCTGCCCGTTTGGTTGAGGGCATCCGCCAACGTCCGCACCCCCTTTTCCCAGCACATGCGGCCGAGAAAAACGGTGCGGCGGTTGCGCCACGCCTCGACCGGTGTCCGCGTCAATGGCTCGGTCGGCGTGCGCAATGTCGTGAAGTGCTGCAAGGGGCCGGTGCGCAGATGCGGCTCCATGTTTTCATGGGCGAGCACAATGCCGACACGGCCCCAGAATTCCTCACCCACACCCTGTTGCGTCAGGGTGCGGCGGAAACGCCAAAGTTTGTGGAAATAATTGCGCTTGTCACAATTGGTCGTGAGGCATGCGGCAGACAATGGCTTGATGTCGCAAACGTCGCCGCTGTGGAAATTGATAAGCCCCCCGTTCGGACAGTTCAGGAAGAAGTCATGCGCCGTGACGATGACTTTGGCTTCATGCTTGGCAAGCGCATAAAAGATCGACGGCGACAGGATTTGGGACCAACCGTGCACGTGGACGACGGTCTCCTCATCCGACTCCCGAAGCAACCCCTCCATCGCCTCATGAGCGCGCCGATTGTAGTTTTTCGCGAGGATATCCCCGAACACCGGGCCTTCCCTTAGGGGCCGCTCGCCAAGCGCAACCGTGCGGATGCCGTCGAACCGCGGTTTGAGGCCTTCGCCGTCGTCACCGACCAGTATGGCGCAGGTCAGGCCCGCATCCCTGCTTGCATCGAGACATTGCAACGCCACCTTTGTGGCGCCACCGCGAACCGTCGAGACATCATTGACAAGGATGAGACGCATGAGATCGGCAACTCGTCCGCTTGTGTTATCCGGGTTGAACGAAAGAAACCGCCCTCTCTTGCGTTCACGCCCGATACATAAAGCGCCCTAACACAATGACTTTTCAATTCATCCATTCGCACGAGGACATCCCGCTTTCAGATTGAATCCACAGGATTTCATCCCTTGAAAGGACAGAGATTACGCTGGCGCGTGCTTACCATTGCGCTCGACTCTGTTGAATCGTTCGCAACTGCGAACGGAAATTGGGATTGGTTGATAGCCGCCACCCTGCGCGAACACATGTGCCATGCGCGCAAGTCAAACTCATTGTGGTTCTTGAAGATGGCAAATCGGTCGAGGCGATCAAATCCGCTGGATCCAAACCAAAGCGCTAACGCGCGACTTGGTCCGGCGACTTAACGGCGATGCCAAACAGCAAGAAGTGCTTGAGATTGGCAGTGATCACCGTAAGCTTATGAAGGCTCGCCGTTCCCGCGATAATGGCATCGGCAGCGCCGGGACTGTGCCCAGCGATGACTGCTATCGCTTCCAGCCTACCCGATTCAAGAGCGACATCCTTGTCGACTGGCAAAATGTGCTCGCCATATCCGGCAATCAGCCCCTGCAGCCAGGTATGAATCCCGGCAGCCTTTGCCTTAGCACCCTTTGCTTCCAATAACCGAATGCCTTTTTCTATTTCATGCACCGTCATGGATGAAAGATAAATTGCGTCTAGTCGGTCCTGCTCATCCACCCAGTCGGCAAAAGCGTTCGATGCACTAGCTCTGGATGGAGCGAACATGGAGATGGCATTGGTATCGAGAAGAAAGCTCACAGATCAACCCCGCGAGAGGGCGCAGGATTTCTGGAGAAAATGTCGTCGGCAGGATCGACATCCGCCGGAAAGGTCTTCAGATACTGAACGAGGCTCGGACGGTCTTTTCGGATCGCCCTTCTTGCTTCCTCCGCAGCTTTCACACTGACAACGACAGCCGCCGCGCGTCCATGGCGCGTAATCGTCACAAACTCTCCTGCCGCAGCCTGATCAACGACATGAGAAAACGACGCCTTGGCATCCTTTAAACTGATTGTTGGCATGGCCTGCTCTCAAACTGGTCATAAGTGACCCTTTTTTAAGGGTATATCTATATGAAATCAAGGTACGGAAATGTGCTGATTCGGTCGCATACCCTCGCCCATACGAACCAATGAAGGCCGCGGAAGGCGGGCATCGGCTGATTTCCTTGCGATACCAAGGCCTGCGCCCTGTTCGCTGTCATTCCCTCGCCTTCTTGACGGCAATCTCCATTTCCTTGAACGGCCGGCGGAAAGCAGGCACGCGCTCCGTGACGTCGGGAAGCGCGCCGAACGGCTTGTGTGGCTCAGCCTGATACCAGAAGGCGACCGAGGAAATGTCGTCGGAGCGGCGATTGGCATGGCCGTGCTCGATCGTGACGCGAATGCGCTTCTGGAAGATCGCCGGATCCTCGATATGCCAGCGATAGAGCGTCACCGGTTCCGTCCAGTTCGGACCGCCCCCCGCGATGATGCCATGATAGGGCGCGCTATACTCCTGCGTCGGGCACCAAGCGGTATTGAAATAGTCCTCCGTGCCGGTGCCGTGCAGCGTCGGCGGCCAGGCATCGTTGGCGCCGGCTGCGGATTCGGCCCGCGGCTCGATCAGCGCCGCTTTCGGTCCGATGCGCGGATCAGGCTTGCGCACCGTGTCCGGCGCCCAAAGCCCCTGCTCGCCGTCGATGAAGATCATGTCGTCGCCTTCGCCGTACCAGTCCCATACGTGAGAGCGGCGTCGCGAGTAGACGCTGTAGAGAACGCCGACATAATGGCCGCGGCCCTCGGCCTCGAGGATCGTGTAATTCTCATTGCCATCGACATTCTCGCCGCCAAAGAGATATTCCTCGTTAGTGAGACCCGCGTCGCTCATACCCTGTGGTTGCGACTGGCGATATTGCGCGTGCAAGCGTCCCATGTCCTCTTCGAGCCTCTGGTGCAGTTCGAGATCGACATAATAGTAGAACAGCAGGTCGTGCTCAGCTTCGTTCGTGACCGTCAGCTTCATGTGCGAGCCGAAGGGCATCGGGAAATAGCAGTTGAACGCCTTGCCGTCCTCCGGGCTCGCCTGCATGGGCAGGCTGGCATAGTTCGCTGTGCGACCGTGGCCCATGCCGAAGAAATCGCCGATCGGCGCCTCGATGCTCGGCTCCGTCTCGCCATCCCAGTAAGCGCGAAGCACGATCTTGCGCAGGAAATTCTCGCTCTCGCAGGCAAGCGTCGCCCAGATATGGGTGACGATGCCGGCACCCGAATGCTCGGCGATGACCTCAGTCTTTCCCGGCTCGATATGGAAGCGATCGTCGTTGCCGCCGGTGCGGTCGTAACTCGAAAAGCGGCGCGTCTTTGCCTCGCGCAGTTTTGCAAGCCCGCGAAGGGGTGAAAGGCCGAGATTGCTCATTAAGGTCTCCTGTCTTGAAGGAAGACGGCTATTTCAGGCCGCTGGTCTTCAGCGAATCCATGATCTGCCGCTGGAAAATCACGAAGAGAATGAGGGTGGGGATGGCGACGATAGTGGAGGCCGCCATCATATAGTTCCAGGATGCCGAATACTGGCTTTTGAAGTTGGCGATGCCGACCTGCACCATCCATAGGTTCGGATTGGAGGTGATCGTCAGCGGCCAGAGAAAGGAATTCCAGTTGGCGAGGAAAAACAGGATGGCGAGCGCCGACATGATCGGCCGGCTCAAGGGCAGGATGACGCTCCAGTAGATGCGCCAGTAACCAGCGCCGTCGATCACCGCGGCCTCCTCGATCTCACGCGGCAGCGAAAGATAATATTGCCGCAGCAGGAAAATGCCGAAGGCATTGAAGATCGCCGGCACGATCAGGCCGGCATAGGAATTGATCATGCCCATCGCCTTGACGATGATGAAGAGCGGCACGATGACGACAGGCAGCGAGACGAGAAAGGTGGAGAAGATCGCCAGGAAGATGATCTCGCGACCGGGAAACCGCAGCCGAGCAAGGGCATAACCGGCCATGGTGTGGAAGAACAACGCAACGATCGTCACCGTCGCCGACACGAAGAAGCTGTTGAGCATGTAGCGGATGAACGGCACGCCCGTCAGCACATAGATGAAATTATCAAGCGTCGGCGATTCCGGTATCAGCGTTGATGAGAAGGATTCGGCCGCCGGCTTGAAGGCGATCGACACCATCCACAGCAACGGAAACAGCGTCATCAGCGCTAGTATAGCTGATATCAGCATCCAAAGGCAGCGCACCAGCGTTACCTGCGATCGCACGAAATAGGCATTGGAAGCTTCATTCCGCATGATCGAAACGTCCTCCGCGTGTGACGGCAAAGAAAATCGCAGTGACGACCATGAGCGCGACAACCAGGAACGATGACATCGCAGCCGCATAGCCGAAAGCACCGAAGGAAAAGGCCTGTTGGTAGATGTAAACGATCAGCACCGCCGTCGAATTGGCCGGGCCACCCTTCGTCATGACATAGATGATGTCGAAGGCTTGAGCGCCAGCAACGGCGGCGACCATCGAGACCATGAGAACGAAGAAGCTCGTGGGCTTCAGAAGCGGCAGCGTGATATAGCGAAAGCGTTTGACCGGTCCTGCGCCATCGATCATCGCCGCCTCGTAGTACTCCTTCGGTATATCCTGCAGGCCGCCCAGGAAGATCAGCATGTAGAAACCCATGAGGAACCAGACGCTGACGAGCACGACGGTGATCAGTGCGAAATTCGGGTCGCCAAGGAAGGAGATCGGGGGAAGATTGAGGCTCGCCATGGTCTGGCCGACGACACCGATCTTGTCGATCACCATGAATTGCCAGACAAGGGCGACGACCACGAGGCTCACCATGTTCGGCGCAAAGAACATCGAGCGCATGATGGCATTGAAGCGATTGGTCTGCTGCACGAGAAGCGCCAACCCCAAGCCGGTCACATAAAGGGAGGGCACAAGCATGATGGCATATAGGGCAGTCACCCTCGCTCCCTTCCAGAACAGAGGGTCGTGCCAGAGGCGGATATAGTTTTTGGCGCCGACGAAATTGTAGCCGCCGAACCCGTTGACTTCATAAACGCTCAACACGAGCGACAGAAGCATCGGCACGCCGAGAAACAGGAAGAGGCCGAGTGCGTCGGGTAATATGAAGAGGTAGGCCGCGACCCATTCGCGATGCCTGGCAGAAAGGCCTTTGCGCCTGCCGTTCCCGCGGCTTGTTGCCGCATCTGCAATTGTCGTCATGATCTCGTCCCGGAAAGAGTGACGGCCGCTTAAGCTGATTGCCGCGGCCGGCATTTCTTCCCAAAGCGCATCGCGATCTTTCAGATACGCTTCTTGCGCTTTGGGTCTTTGATCTCCCGCAGTGTTTATCGCAAAACCGCTGCGCACTTTTGCGCGACATGCTTAGAGGATCGGCGCGCCGCTATAGGAGCCAAGGAACGCGTCGAGCTGCTGCGAAGCAGATGTTGCAGTCGCCTGTGGATCGGCGCCACCGAGTTGGGTCTGCTGGATCGCATCGGAGATGATCTTGTAGACCTCTGGCGGCACGCGCGGCTCGGCGCGCGCTCCCGAATAGACCTCGGAGGCGAATTTGCCGATCATACCGGTCTTGAAGGCATCGCCGCCGGCGGCAAGCGCGCTTTCGCGCGGCGGCATGTCGGACTTGCCCTTGGTACACCAGTCGGCGACGCGCTGAGCCGAGTCCTTTTCCTTGGAGGCAAGCGCCCAGGCGCAGAACTGCGCGGCCGCATCCGGGTTCTTGCCCTTGGCATTGGCGACGAAGGCCCAGCCACCGCCGACGGTCACGTATTTGCCGTTCGGCGGCGTCGGCAGGCGAAAGACGCCGTACTTGAAATCCTTGGCGTTGCTCTGCAATTGCGAGATACCCCAGATGCCGACATTCTGGATGGCGCAGTAGCCCGAAGCGAGGTTTGCGACGGTGTCATTCGCGCCGCTGCCCATGACCTGACGCGGGGCCGCTCCCGAATTGATCGCATCCTGCCAGAACTTCAGAGCCTGCACCGTAGCGGGTGAATCGAAGGCGCTTTTGCCGTCCTTGCCCTGGAATTCGCCGCCACCCTGCCAGAGGAAGGGATACCAGGTGAAATTTTGATAGTAGCCCGGCTGGGTCTCGAACAGCAGGCCGAAGCGCTTCGGCGTGGTCAGTTTCTTGGCGAGCTCGAGCAGGTCGTCCCAGGTCTTGGGGACATCGTTTTCATTCAGTTTCGCTTCTTCGAAAGCCTTGACGGAATAGTACATCGCCATCGGCTCGACTTCCATCGGGATGCCGTAGATCTTACCGTCGACCATGCGATTGGCGATGACGCTCTCCGGGAAATCGTCCTTCGCGTCAATGTGGGGCGTCAGATCCTGCAGGACCCCACCATTGTAGTAACGCAGGAAATCGCCGGGCGAGATGAGAAAGATGTCCGGCCCCTCCCCCGAGGCGAAGGCGGTGGCAAGCTTCGGCCCGTTGATATATTCCGCGTTCGGCACATATTCGAGCTCGACTTTCTGGGGATGGCTATCGTTCCAGGCCGCGACCGCTTTCTCGAACCAGTCGACCTGGCTTTGGACCGGGCCGCCCGGTGCGTAGAATTGCCAGAACTTCAATGGCGCGCTCTGCGCCCGCGCGGCCATGCGGGAAATATAGGGAAAACCGCTCAATCCGGCGGCGGCCCCGGCGGCAAGGATCGCGCTGCCCTTGAGCACGTTGCGACGGGTTGCGGCGGTGATGAACTTGTCTTTACCAGTCATGACTTCCTCCCTTTTTTAAGCCGTCACCACACTCCTCCCGGGCGACGACGCCTCAATTCATGCGGTATCGAAAGCGTGCAGATTGCAGGGGATCACCTCCGAACGCACAGGCCCGGCATAAGCTCCCGAAATCCTCTCCAGCAGCCTCTCGGTTGCGCGATGGGCAAGCAGCGACGGCGTGTTGCCGACCCTTGTAATCCGTGGCCTGATATATTCGAGCTGCGGCTGATCGCCGAAGACGGCAACGCCGATATCCTTCGGCACGTTGATGCCGCGATCGAAGAAGGCGGCAAGCGCTCCGGCCGCCATCAGGTAGTTTCCGAAGAAGATCACCGACGGCAGATCGTCGCGGTACGTCGCCAGAAGCCAATCGACCGCCTCTTCCCCTGACGGACCGAGATAGCTCCCCTCGCGCCGCAGCTCGGCAATCGGCTCGGCGCCGTGGTCGCGCAGGCCTTGTTCGAAACCGGCAGCGCGTGCCATGGCTTCGGCAAAGAAGGATGGGCCGGTCAGATGCGCGATCCGGCGGTGGCCCTTCTTGGCCAGATAGGCTCCCATCTGGTAGCCGCCACCGAAATCGTCGATCTTGACGCTATCGACCGCCTGGTTCGGCAAATCGCCGATGAAGATGGTCGGCAGATCGATTTCGAGCAAAGTGTCGTGCATCCCGTGCAGTGCGAAATCGCCGACGATGAGGCCGTCGATCCGCCGGCTGCGGATCTGGCGGAGATAGTGCTTGCCGTGCTCCTCGGAATGCCCGCCGGGCACATCCGTGTTGAAGATCAAAAGGTCGATCCCCATCGCCTCCAGATCGGACTGAGCCGCTTGAACCATTTCCGGATAGAAAGGGTTGCGGATATCCGGGATCAGCATCGCGACGAGATTGGTGCGGCCAGTCCTGAGACTCTGTGCCAGCGGGTTCGGCACATAACCCAATTCCGCGATCGCCTCCTGGACACGCTTGCGCAAATCCATCGACACGCGATCGGCATGGTTCAACACATGCGATACGGTGGTCGGCGAAACTCCGGCGCGCTTGGCAACTTTGGCTATTGTCGTCATGCAGGCAGGCTATGACATCGTAAATCGATTTGCAAATGGTTTTGCAAATCGATTTACATGTTTTCGAAAGCGAAGCGTCTGCCGCTCTCGAACGGAAAGCCGCCGCGCCCCTTTTTTCGGAATGACTTCAGTGAACGCTAGGCATCTTCACGACTGCGGCGAAATCTTCCGCCACCAGTTCGCTGATCGCGATCAAAACCTCCTCGGCCGTAAAACCGGCCGCGATCGTGTCGCGAATTAAATCCTGCAGATCCGGCTCGATGACGTCACGGCAATCTTCGAGCCGCTCCTCAGAGACCGTGATATTGTTCAATTCTTCCATCTACCGCCCTTTTCAAAAGGTGTTCGGTGGCCGGCTCAATATACCGGCCGCCAGTCAGTGACTATCGAGCCGAAGCCCGTCGCTTTGCAGCCGGCAAAAGCCCCTCGCGTTGCAGCTTCTTACGCGCTGCCTTGCGTTGTCGGGCGACCGCCTGCGCTTTCTCGCGAACCCGGCGCTCGGAAGGCTTTTCGTAGGCACGACGCTCCCTCAGCTCCCGGAAGAGCCCTTCCCGCTGCATCTTCCTCTTCAAGGCGCGCATTGCCTGTTCGACATTGTTGTCTCTGACGATGACCTGCATCTTCTTCTCCTTGTTGTCGTTGTTGAATTCAGCCGAGTTGATCGGCAATGAGGGCCTGAAGCTCCTGCCGCGTGAGAAGGCAGGGATATGGCTTCCAGTTTTTAACCGGCCGGTTGACGGCTTCGCCGCGCTCGCACGGCTTTACCGCCGCCAACGCGGCGGCAGTGTTCTGCTTGTTCAATCGAAATCCTTGGCCGCCCGAGGCGGCGGAATGGCTCGGCAGCGCTTGCGCGCAAAATGATCGACGCTTTGAAACGTCTGCCGCAGCCGCGTGTGAAATTTGGGTGATGGCCAAAAGGTAGGAAGCAAGCGGTCGTATTACAAGGCAAGACACAATGCAGCTGGAAAGCGCAGGTGAGAGACCGCATTTGCGGCAGCAAGTCTACAATGCTTGCGCGGTCTCACCTGCGGTGAACTACCGTTTGTTCAGTTGTACCGTAGCGACCCCGCTGCAAGCTTCGACTGTACACCCCGCGTACCACGCGCCAGCCATTCTCCCGGGTTTTCCTGTCCGATCAGCATTGGCGCGACGGCCAAAGATCACGATTTCAAGCTCGACTCGGACAGGACCCGGCATATATGGATTGCCGTCAACGTCATATGACACTATCTTGCAGCCAGGCACATTTACTACAAAGGAGGTTGCCTATGTCATCGCGGGACGCCTGATCCAGCAATACCAAAACTTCTGCCTTTCCAAAGGCATCGACTTCACACGCATAGAATCCGTACGGCCGCACGATAATACCACGCTCTTCTGCAGCGCCGGGATGCAGCAGTACAAACAACTCTTCTCCGATCCATCCCACATTGGAACCGTTGCCAACGTCCAGGCCTGCCTGCGAATGGGCGATCTCGACGAGATTGGAGACGGAACGCATTTCCTTCACTTCACGATGCTCGGTCTTTTCTCGTTTCGGGAATTGACGATCGGCGACGCCATCGATTTCTGGATCGAGTTTCTCGGGACACTCGGTCTGGTGCCGGACCATGTCACGATCCATCCAGATCGCTTGGAGGAATGGTCACCGCTTTATCGACACAGCGTCTCTATCGTACCGGATGCCGAGTGCATCTGGAGCGACGGCAGCATCAGCGGCTACTGCACCGAATTCTACAAGGATGGCATTGAGATCGGGAATATCGTCAATCCGCTCGGGACCTGCATCGACGTCGGTTTCGGTGCCGAACGTCTCGACATGATCTTGAATGGCACACCGCCAGCCGACGCTCTTGGCACGCTAAGCGACACTGTCATGAAGATCGTCGAGAGCGGCTACCGGCCGGGAAACAAGGAGCAAGGATATGTATTGCGAAAACTTCTTCGCCGTATCCATGTGCTCGGCGGAACGCTGGACCATCCTTATTTCGAGCAGGAAGTCGAGCGTCAGGAGCGATTACACTCCAAATATCTGCGTCTTCGCGACAAATATGGCGAGATGAATCTGGAATGGTGGTTCGACACGCACGGGATCGACCTTTCCGACATGCCGGCGAGGAGGACAAGCTAGTCTGACCGGTTATGGGAGCAGCGAATGAAATCGCGTGGGCGGTTTCATCGCCGCTCCAGCGCTTCTGGCAGCACACCCCCACTGACCAGATGCATGCGTCGCCGCCATCAGTGGAAGCGGCCCGCGAAAAGCCGGCAGCTCGCCGATTCATTTCAGCGCGCTTGTATTGCCAGCAGTGGTTGCTTTGCGATAGACCCGTTCTATCTCACCTGTGTTCAGATTCTCCGGAGCATTAAAATGCGTCTTGAACCGCAGCAGCGAATTTATGTCTGCTTTTTCCTCTTTGCGGTATCGATAGGCGCGTTGCTGTCGCGCCTTCCCGACCTTCAGGACGCATTGCAGATCAACAAATCCGAGCTCGGCTTGACGCTGATCGGCGCGGCCATCGGCGCATTGATATCGCTGACGTTTGCATCACCGATCGTTGCGCGCCTTGGCGCGCGCAAAACCGCGTTCGTTACCGTGCTCGGAACATCGGCGCTGCTAGCGCTCGTGCCGTGGATGGGTGCCGCGCCCCTGGTCTTTGCCGTGCTGTTTTGCGAAGGCCTGCTGGCGGGCGCTCTCGAAATCAATCTCAACGTCGAAATCGATCGCATCGAGGCACAGCTCGGCCGGGGTGTGATGAACCGGGCGCATGGCTTCTGGAGCCTCGGCTTCTTCGTCACCGCTCTCGTATCCTCGGCGGTCCGGCAGGCAGGTCTTTCGATGCAGCTGCATCTCGCCCTGACATTCGCCGTTGTCCTTGTCGTCGGTACCATCACGATCGCCGGCATGCGAAACGCCCCGGCGCGCGCGACGCATGACCATACGGATGCAAGCCATATAGCGCTGCCGACGCTTGGCCTGCTGCCTCTGTGCGTCATCGGGATCGCGGCATTCCTCGTCGAAGGCGCCGGCATCGACTGGTCGGCAATCTACATGCGCGACGTCTTTCATGCCGAGCCATTCATCGGAGGTCTCGGCCTGACGTTGTTCACCTTCTTCATGGCACTGGCGAGATTGTACGCGGACCCGTTTGTCGATCGCTACGGCTCCAGGGCAGTTGCGCTCTTCCTGCTGGTTTTGTCGACCGCCGGGCTTTGCGCCGTCTGGCTCGCACCGTATCCCAATGTGGCTCTCGTCGGATTTGCCTTCATGGGCGCCGGCTGCAGCGCGGTCTATCCCCTGGCGGTTTCAGCCGCCGCGCAGCGCACCGATCGTCCAGCGCATGTCAATGTTGCCGCTCTCGGGCAAATGTCTTTCGTCGTCTTCTTCCTGGCTCCGCCGCTGCTTGGATTCGTGGCCGAACATGCCGGCATTCGCACGGCCTATCTCGTGTGCATCCCCGTCATCCTTGCGGCCTTGATGGGCATCGGGTCGCTCTCGTCCCGCCGCAGCGCCTTCGCGACCTCTTAAAACTGGCAGATCAAGACAGGCATCGACTTCACAAGTTCGACCTGCAAAGCCGGCTGTCCGTCGAGGGGATACGCCATACAGTTTCCCCGCGCCCGCAGGCGAGCTTGGAGTATCGCTCACCTGCGAGGCTTTCGCCAGCCAATAGGCCGGGACTCGCTTAACGCAGCGAGCGGAATGCCGCCCTGACTTCGTTGGTGAAAATCGCCGGCTGCTCCCAGGCGGCAAAATGCCCGCCGTTGTCGGCCTCGTTGAAATAGATCAGGTTGCCGTAGCACCGCTCGGTCCAGGTCTTCGGAGCTTGGTAGATTTCGCCGGGAAAGACACTCACGGCAACCGGCAGCTTTGGAATGTGAATGGCGTTAAAGTTATTGGTGTGATCTTCCCAATAGATCTGGGCCGCGGACGTTCCGGTTTCCGTGAACCAGTAGAGAGAAATGTCATCCAGCATCTCGCCGCGGCTCAACACTTTTTCCGGCTGCTTGTTACTGTAAGTCCAAGTGACAAACTTGTCGTAGATCCAAGCGGCCAGACCGACCGGCGAGTCGACGAGCGAATAGCCGATGGTCTGCGGGCGGGTGACCATCATATTGGCGTAGCCAGAGCTGTCGCGATAGAATTCCGCCAGCTTGTCGAAACAGGCGCGCTCCGTGTCCGTCAGATCAGCCGGTGCGGGATCGCCGGCTGCAAGGATGTGGGCAATCTCCTTGGGGACGATGCCGGGCATGTTGAGATGGATGCCGAGCAATCCCGGCACATTCTGGAGCGCCATGCGCTGCGAGATGACCGAGCCGCAATCACCGCCTTGCGAGACGAAGCGCTCATAGCCAAGGCGATGCATCAGCGTGCCCCATGCCCGGCCGATATGGTCCGAACCCCAGCCCGTTGTCGTCGGCTTGCCCGAGAAGCCAAAGCCTGGGATTGACGGCACGACCAGATGAAACGCGTCTTCGGCCTTGCCGCCGTGGGCCGTCGGGTTTGTCAAAGGATCGATCACCTTGAGCATTTCCAGGATCGAGCCCGGCCAGCCATGGGTCATGATCAGCGGCATTGCGTTTTCGTGCGGGGAGCGCACGTGAATGAAGTGAATATCCAGCCCGTCGATTTCGGTGATGAACATTGGAAGGGAATTAAGCTTCTGCTCCACCTTTCGCCAATCATAGCCGTCGGCCCAATATCCAACGAGATCGCGCAGACGCTCGAGCTGCACACCCTGGGAATCATCGGCGACATTTTCCTTGAGCGGCCAGCGTGCCGTCGCAAGCCTCTGCTTCAAATCGCTGATCGCACTGTCGGGGATATGAATCTTGAACGGCTTGACGCCGTCGGGCAAGGCTTGCGAGCCGGCAAAGGACATCGCAGGCTTGAGCAGCGCCGCTGCGCCGGCGACAGCAGCCGCCGTGACGAAGGCGCGTCGATTCAATGAGAAGGATGAAGGCGACATCAGGAGCTCCATATATTTGGGAAGTTTGTCGAATGCCGCGACGTTCTGCCTTCCACGTGTATCTCCGTTGTGTCTTCAACCGCATCGAATTGTATCCCTCCGTGTCAAGACCGAGGAAGGCTACAATGGATTACAGAAGCCGCCTTTCAGGTTCCATCGGCAAAGATGAAATACACACAACGCACCTCCAGCCAGATAGGTCGGCGCGAGGCGGTACGCTGGAAAACCGCAGCCTGGAAAAGCGCGCTGCGCTGTACATGGCTCGATAGCTGCGCGCTATGAGCAACGGGTCGATACCAATGAGCTGCCCGGTCCTGAAAGATAGGGGCCGCTATCCCGGCGGGAGGAGGAGACCGTGGATAGCCGGCCAGCCTGATGTAAAGAGATCGGGCCGGCAATTTCCAACTGCGCAACGTTGCAGCACCTTATGGTGCATAGCGCGTGAAGACGTAGTCATGGTCCTTCACGTTGCCGACATGGCAGCTGAGACAGGTCTCATGCTGTGCGATATCGACCGGCTTGCCATCGATGAAGCGTCCGAAGCCCCAGCCGTGGCTATCGGGATATTTCTTCGAATCCTTCACCATGACCTGCACGGTCGTCGGCGCTCCCGGCACCGTTGCCGGCGCAAACTCCGTCGATTGCTTGCGCTTGTAGGCCAGCTTGACAAGGATCGAACCATCGGGAAAAGGCAGGGTACCCTTCTTGTAGGCGTCGACGGCGATATCGTTGCCGAGCACCGCGCGAAGCTCGTCGAGCGGCGGGGCTTCCTGCGCCGGCGCAATGAATTTCCAGTCTCTATAACCTTCCGGGATGGTTACGCCATAGATCGGCGAGGCGTTTTCGGACGGCGTTGCGGGACCTGCCGACTGCGAAGCGGCAACGCCGACAGCGAGGCTTGAGACAAGAAATGCGCCAAGGAATTCGAGTTTCATTTTGGACTCCTGCCCGACCGATGATCTGATAGGAAGATCGCGCAGAATTGTATCTGCCAGATTTCAGTTGGCGGCCCGATTGTATCGAACTGTAGTTTCAATAACTGGCGGCAAGCCGTTCCCCGGCTGGCGAACCGAACATCAGTCCGTTTTCCCATCGCGCCCGAGAGACGAACGGAACACCCTTGGCGTCGTTCCCGTTCGTCGCTTGAAGATGTCGTAAAACCGGCTGCTGGAACCGAAACCGCAGTCATAGGCAATCTGGAGGATCGATGTCTCCGTCTCAGCAAGCTGCTGCATCGCCCGCGCCAGACGATAGCGTGTGAGATATTCGTTGACGGAAATGCCAAGGACGTTGCGGAAGATCGTGTTGGCCGTGGCCGGATGCATACCGGCAAGCCTCGCCAGCATCGGCAGGCTGACCGGCTCGGAATATCGAGCGTGAATAAGATCGGTCAACGTTTCGGCCCGACGTATGGCGGCACTGGCGCCTAATGCCGAGGATTGGCGGGTGGCAGAATGATCGCCGATGGGAGCATCGAGGACGAAGCGCCGTATCCTGAGCTTGACCTCATCCACGATTAGCTGTCGCTTGGCCGCATCGCCGAATTGCCAGTCCTCCGCCCACTGAGGCAAAAGAATTGCATCGGCGGCATAGGCGCGCGCATCCGCGAAAAACCGTCCTTGCATGATCGCCTGGCGGACGCCGCGATCGATCGGCAAACCGAGGAAATCGACGAGCGGAAGATAGAGGCAGACGAGCGGCGCATTCGGCGCAACTGCGATCGTTCTATGGGGAATGGCTGCCCAGAAGAGCACCAGCCGCCCCGCCTCGACTTGTTCCTGCCTTCCATTGAAGAGGTAGGTCATCTGGCCCTCGAGCAGATAGTTCAGCTCGATATGATCGTGCCAATGCGCCGCGTTCATAGCGTCAGCAATATGGCGCTCGATCATAAAGTCGCCCTGGGATATGACAAGAGCGCCCCGCGCGGCGGATATGCGAAGTTTTGGCATGGTCGCTCGCTCTTACGCGCGAATCTGGGAATAATCTCTTCATTAGCAGGAGGAAATCCCGATTTGAAAGGCGCACTTGGCTCGACAAACATCTTTTGTGGAGGCTTTCCCATGCCAAAGATCTGCCTGATCGGTGCCGGTAGCACCGTCTTTGCCCAGAACATCCTGGGCGACGTCCTTTCCAGCCAAAGCGGTGGCGACTATGCCATCAGTCTCTTCGACATCGATCCCCAGCGTCTGAAAACATCCGAAATCGTAGCGCGGCGCATCTGTGAGGCGCTCCGGCTCGACAAGGTGCGCGTCGAGGCCACGCTCAATCGCCGGCAGGCATTGCAGGGCTCGGATTTCGTCATCCTGATGATGCAGGTCGGCGGTTACAAGCCGGCGACCGTGACCGATTTCGAAATCCCGAAACGACACGGACTGCGGCAGACCATTGCCGATACACTCGGAATTGGCGGCATCTTCCGCGGGCTTCGTACCATCCCCGTCCTACAAGCGATTTGCCGCGACATGGAAGAAGTGTGCCCCAACGCCATGCTGATGCAATACGTCAACCCGATGGCGATCAATTGCTGGGCGATCAAGAAGATCGCCCCAAGCATTCGGACCGTGGGGCTGTGCCATAGCGTGCAGCATACAGCCGCCCATCTTGCCCATTGTCTTGGCGAGGATGTCGCAAACGTCAATTATCTCTCGGCCGGCATCAACCATGTCGCCTTTTTTCTCAAATATGAAAAGCTGCATGCCGATGGTAGCCGTGAGGATCTCTATCCGCGCCTGCACGCCCTCGCGGAGGAAGGGCACATCCCGGCCGACGATCGGGTCCGTTTCGATGTTCTCAAGCGGCTCGGCCACTTCGTGACCGAATCGAGCGAGCATTTTTCGGAATATACATCCTGGTACATCAAGGAAGGTCGCAACGATTTGATCGAGCGGCTCAACATTCCGCTCGATGAATATATCCGCCGGTGCGAGGCCCAGATTGCCGAGTGGCACGAATTGCGACGCGATCTCGAAGGCGAAAAGCCGATCGACATCTGCCGTAGCAATGAATATGCGGCTGGCATCATTCATGCCGCGGTAACGGGCCAACCCGCGCTGATCTACGGAAATGTCCCGAACGATGGTTTGATCCAGAATCTGCCGGATGAGTGCATCGTGGAAGTGCCGTGCCATGTCGATCACAATGGCTTTCAACCGATCCGCATCGGACGCATACCCTCCCAGCTCGCAGCCGTGATGAACTTGAGCGTTTCCGTGCAGGGACTGACAGTCGAGGCGGCGCTGACGAAGAAACGGGATCGCATCTACCAGGCAGCTCTGCTCGATCCGCACACGTCGGCGGAGCTGTCACCGGACCAGATTTGGAAGCTCGTGGATGACATGATCGAGCAGCATGGCAATCTTTTGCCCGCCTATCACTAGTCTCTAATATTTCGCCGAGCACTCCCCAGAGCGCGGCCTTCTGCGAGAGGAAGCCTCCTACCCGTCCAAATTAAAGTAGATCACAAAACGTCAAAAACATGATTGACATTGATCGTATTGGATGGAAATCTGAGCGAAATAGAATTTCCTATGAAAGGGAGCAGTCGTTGAGCCAAGCGGGAGCAATGAAAGTCGATCGGCTGGACGCCATTCGCAGTCATTTGTATGCGAACGGATTTTCGACGATTCAGGCGCTCGCCGATGCCATCGGCGCTTCGCTGGCAACGGTGCGCAGAGACCTGCAAGTTCTTGAAAGAGAAGGCGCCATCGACCGCGTACATGGCGGCGCTCGCATCGCCGAGGGATCATCGGTGGAACTTGCCTTTCAGGAGCGAGCCAAACGGCACTTGTCCGCCAAGCGTGCGATAGCGACTGCCGCCTATAATCTGCTGACGCCGCGCGCGGCGATCTTTCTCGATGCAGGCACCACCGTTCTCCAGCTTGCGCGCCTTATCCGTCTCAACCCAATGCCGCTTCGCATCTTCACCAACGGCCTGACCGTCGCGCAGGAGTTTCTCAACATCCCCAATTTGGACGTCGTCTTGCTTGGCGGGCATCTGCGCAGCGAGAATGCCTCGCTGGTCGGCCCGCAGGCCGAAGAGATGCTGGAATCCATCTGGTTCGACCAGCTCTTTCTCGGCGCAAGTGCCATCAGCCCCGACGGCGCGATCTACAGCGTCGACAGCGCGGAGGCGAGCCTCAACAAATGCATGCTTGCCCGCTCTGCCCATCGCTTTGTGCTCGCCGACTCCTCGAAATTCGGCACGATGACAACCTATAAGGTCGCCCCATTGAGCGCGGTGAAGGTGATTACCGATGCGGGACTTTCCACGCATTGGCGCGGTGAACTCGCCAATCTCGGCGTCGAGATGACGATTGCGGAGCTGGGAGCGCCGGAATGAGCGACGACCTGATCCTCGGCATCGACGGCGGCGGCAGCAAGGTGCTGGTCGCACTTGCAGACAGGGCCGGCAACGTGCTGCGGATGTCGCGCGGCAGCGGCGTCAATCCAATGGACAATCCGAACTGGCGGCGCGAACTGGATCGCTCCTTACGTCCCTTCATGCAGGAACAGCAACTGGCCGCCGTCGCCGCCGCCTTGCCCGCCTATGGTGAGGTGGTCCGGCTGTCGGAACAGCAGCGCGAGGCGATCGAAAAGAGTTTCCCCAAGACACGGCAGCATATTCTCAACGATGTCGACGCAGCTCATCTCGGCGCCTTTGCCGGCCGGCCCGGCATTTTGATCCTGTCCGGCACCGGTTCGATGGCCTGGGCGCGTAATGGCGCCGGCGTATCCGCGCGCGTCGGCGGCTGGGGCGATGTCATCGGTGATGAGGGCAGCAGCTATTGGATCGGACGGGCGGCGCTTAGCCTCGTCAGCCAGAGCCTCGACGGACGCGCGGCCCCAACCGCGCTGGCAAAGGCAATGTTCGAATTCCTGAATCTCGACAGTGTCGACCCGGTCAATGCACTCGGCGGATGGGCGAGCGAACTCGAAAACCCTCGTGCCAATATCGCCACCCTTTCCGTTCTCGTCGATCGCGTCGCGCGCGCCGGCGATGGCGCGGCAAAGCAGCTGATCGAACAGGCCGCATCCGAGCTTGCAAAGCATGTCGAAGCCATATCGCCGCATTGCAATCCAGCCACAGACTGGACCTATGCGGGCGGAACATTTGCAAGCCGCTCTTTGCTTGCCGCACTCGAGCGGCGGATCGGCCGCGCCGCCGCAATACCGAAGCTTCCTCCCATCGGCGGCGCCCTCCTGGCAGCCGCCCGTCTTCTCGACTGGCCGGTGGATGACGGCTGGATCACGCAAATCGCCGCAACGGCAAAGACCGCAGTGGTGCATTCAAGTGAAGCAGACCTCAATAACAAGGAAAGAAGGGAACATGCGTAAAATCACTTTGCCATTCGTCGCCTTGGCGGCACTCATTGCCGTCGTTCCGGCTCTCGCTCAGAATGCGAAACCGCTTGCCGGCCAATCGATCACGGTGCTGATGCCCTCGCCGCAGGCAGCGAATATCGCCGGCGATTTCGAGGCCGAAACCGGTATCCACGTCAACATGCAGACCCTGTCATGGGACGATATCCGCCCGAAGCTGGTCACCTCGCTGATTGCTGGTGCCGCGCCTGCCGATGTCACCGAATTCGACTGGTCGTGGACCGGCCAGTTCAGCGCTGCAGACTGGTATCTGCCGCTCAATGACGTCATCGATGCGGATTCCGTCAAGGATATCGGCGTTTCCAGGATCTTCACGGTCAACGGCAATCTTCTCGGCGTGCCCTATACGAATGATTTCCGCGTCATGCTGATCAACAAGAAGCACTTCGCGGATGCAGGCATTGCTAAGATGCCAAAGACGCTCGATGAGCTGGTTGCCGCAGCAAAGCAGATCAAGGAGAAGAAGGTCGCGACCTATCCGATCGGCCTGCCGCTTTCGGCGACCGAAGGCGCGTCGACCAGCTGGTATCTGCTAACGAAAGCCTTCGGCGGCGAGCTGTTCGACCAGGATTTCAAGCCTCTCTTCGTCTCAAAGGATTCCGCCGGCTACAAGGCGCTCGCCTTTGAGCTAATGCTGCTGAAGGAAGGACTGGTCGATCCCGCCTCCACCGGCCTCAAGGACAGCCAGATCAATGAAAGCATGTTCGCTCAGGGCGTCACCAGTATCATGATTTCGGGCGAGCCCGGCAGGATCGGTCAGATGAACGATCCCAAGCAGTCGAAAGTGGCGGGCCAGATCGAGGCAATCCTGGTGCCAACCGCCAGCGGCGAAACCCGCAGTTTCGGCCTGCCAGAAGCGCTCGCCATTCCCCGCGTTTCGCAGAACAGGGAAGCCGCCATCGCCTTCGTCAAATGGTTTACAAGCAAGGAGTTCCAGAAGAAGAACGCGGCCAATGGCGCCTTACCGACCCGCACTTCGGCGTTGGCCGAGCTCAATGCTGCCGGCGAACTGCAGAGCGGCGACGCGCTGGTGGCCCAGTCGAAGACGGTCGAGCCGCTATTCCAACAGGGCACACCCCCCTGGTATCCGGAATTTTCGAGCGCGGTGAATACGGCGATCAATAGCGCCGCGAAAGGCCAGGTCACCGTCGATCAGGCCATGCAGAACATTGCAGAAGCGGCAAAACAGGCATCGGCGCAATGACAATCGCAATCTCTGCCGGTGGCAGGAGCAAGCGTGGTGCCGGCGTCAAGGCCGACACCACGCTCGGAATCCTGCTTGTTTTACCGATCCTGATCACGATGGCAGCCCTGGTCTTCTTCCCGATCGGAAGGACCGTCTGGGACAGCCTGCACAGGATTAATCCAATGCAGGCCGGCACGCCCTTTGTCGGCCTCGAGAACTACAACCGCATGTTCTCCGACGCGCAGTTGGGCACGACCTGGGTCAATACGCTTCTTTACGTTGTGCTCGCAGTTATGGCCGAAACGGTCTTCGGCGTGCTTGCAGCCGCCCTCATCAATCAGGTTAAGGTCGGCCGGCAATGGCTGCTCGCGGCCGTCGTCCTGCCCTGGGCGCTGCCGGGGGTCGTCAATGCGGTGATATGGCTCTGGATCTATCAGCCCGGTGCCGGATTGCTGAACGGCATTCTGTCGGCTATGGGCCTGCCTTTTGAAAACCACGTCTGGTTCAACGATCGCACCAGCGCCATCATCGCCGTCACGGTGGTTCACGTCTGGCGCATGATGCCGCTGACCGTCGTCATCGTGCTGGCCGCCATGCAGAGTGTTCCGGCACATCTCTATGAGGCAGCGCGCATCGACGGCGCCACGCGCACGCAGATGTTTACCCTCGTCACGCTTCCGCTGGTGCGCAGCGCGATTGCCGTCGCCATGACCAATGCGACCGTCAACGCATTCAACCTCTTCGACGAGGCCTGGGTCCTGGCCGGCTCCAGCCTCGAGACGAGGCCCGTTCTCGTCCAGATCTATCTCGAGACGTTCCAGAACCTGCGTTTCTCCTACGGCATGGCGCTATCGCTCGTGATCACGCTGGTCTCGCTGCTGGTTTCGCTCGTCTATGTCCTGCGCGTCTATCGCAACACCCGGTTTGACTGATGAAACAGAGCCTTTCCTATCGTTTGTTTATCTGGGCCGGTGTAGCGCTTCTGCTGATCTGGTCGCTCGGACCGATCTATTGGACGCTCGCAAGCTCCATCACCCCGACCGAGGATTTCTCGGTTAGACCGATCCATTTTTTCCCACAGCATTTCACGCTGGATCATTTCTCGCGCCTGCTCGGCATTGATATCGCGAGAATCGGCGGGGTGCAGGTCTGGTCGCAGTTCCGTGCCGCGCTGATCAACAGCGTCGTGACCTCGGTTGCCGCAACGCTTTTTTGCGTCGCGATCTCCGCGCTGGGCGCCTACGCCTTCACGCGCATCCGGTTTCCCGGCAGGGGTTTTCTGTTTGCGGCTGTTGTCGCTACGCTTGCAATTCCGGGCTATGCGGTACTGATCCCGCTTTACCGGATCATGATCAGCCTGCATCTGGTCGACACCTATGTCGGCGTCGCACTGATCTACGTGTCGGCCTACCTACCGCTATCCCTATGGCTGCTGCGCAGCGTCTTCGAGGCCCTGCCGATCGCGCTTGAAGAGGCGGCACAGCTCGACGGCGCCGGCAGGCTCTACATCTTCTTCAACATCGTTTTGCCGCTTGCGGGTCCCGGCCTGACGGCGGCGGCAATCCTGACCTTTCTTGGCGCATGGGGACAGTATCTCGTCCCGCTCATCTTCTCGCCGCAGGCGACGAAACCTTTGACGGTGCTGATCCCCGAATTCGTCACCAAGAACTTCATCGACTATGGGCTGATCACGGCAAGCGGAGCAATTGCCATCATCATTCCCGCCCTGGTTGTCATCTTTCTCAATCGATACCTCGTCAGCGGTCTGCTGGCCGGATCGGTCAAGTGAATCGGAGCTAGCATGAATACGACGGAAAAGGTGATTTTCGAGCAATTCTCCTATTGGGAGAAGGCGATCGGATCAGTCTCCACCCCGCATGATGCCGAACTAACGGTTTTTCTCGGCTGCGGCACATCCTACAATCTTGCCCTGTCGCTTGCGGCACATGCCAATCGCGCCGGCTATCCTGCGATTGCGGTGCCGGGCGCTGAATGGCTGAACCGGCCGGCCGTCCTCTGGCCGCGCTGGCAGAAGGTCCATCTGGTAGCCCTTTCCCGCAGCGGTGAAACAACGGAAACCGTTGCCGCCGCCAGGGCAAGCCGCAAAGCCGGTGTGTTCGTCACCGCCATTACGGTCGAGCCCGAAAGCTCGCTTGCCAGGAATTGCGATCGGCTGATCGAAGCTCAGACCCATGACGACGAAGGGATCGTCATGACGGTTTCGGCAAGCTTGATGCTGCTATTGGGCATGCAGATGGTCGGCGTAAAAGTCCCGCCATCGATTGTCCAGTCTGCACGCCGGCTGGCCGATCAGCTCGATGCTGCTCTTCCGAAGATCATCGAAGGTCGCTCGCATTTCGTTTTCCTTGGCAGCGGATCGCTCTACGGCATTGCCCTGGAAGGTGCCTTGAAGCTGATGGAAATGAGCCAGATCATCACCCAGGGCTTCCATCCCCTGGAATACCGCCATGGACCGATCAGCCTCGTCGATAAAAACACCACAGTCGTCATGCTCTACAGCGCCGATCAGAAGGCGGCTGAAGCGCTGCTGGTCGAGGAACTGCGGGAAAAGGGAGCAACCGTCCTCGGCTTCGGCGGTCCCGGCGACCTGGAACTGGCCGTCGATTGCGATCCGGCACTTGCCGGTCTCTGTGTGCTACCGGCCCTGCAGGTTCTTGGCGAACGGGCAGCGCAGTCGAAGGGTGTCGATACGGTATCGCCCCGTCATCTGACCAAGGTCGTGATGCTCGGATGAACGCCTGCGTCGAACACAATCGCAGCGTTGCGCTGAAGAAGCTTCTCGGTAATCGCGTCAAGACGTTGCCGCGCGGACTCACGTCCGTCTGCTCGGCGCATCCGCTTGTCATCGAGGCGGCGCTCAGGCGTGCAGCCTGCGGCGACACGGTCGCGCTGATCGAGGCGACCTGCAATCAGGTCAATCAGGACGGCGGTTACACCGGGATGACGCCCCGCGACTTCCGCCGCTTCGTCGAGGACATCGCCGCCGCAGTCGGCTTTCCCATCGATCGCCTCATCATCGGAGGCGATCATCTCGGGCCGAACCCGTGGAAGAAGCTGTCGGCAGAGCAAGCAATGGTGAAGGCCGAGGCGATGATTGCGGCCTATGTCGAAGCGGGTTTCGAAAAGATCCATCTCGATACATCGATGGGCTGCGCAGGCGAGCCCGTGGCCTTGGCCGACGAGCTGACAGCGGAGCGTGCTGCGCGGCTTGCCCGCATAGCGGAACAGGCGGCTCTTCGTTTTGGTCGCCGCCCGCCCGTCTACATTATCGGAACCGAGATCCCGCCGCCCGGCGGCGCTACCCATGCCCTCGACGAGCTCGAGGTGACGCGACCAGAGGCTGCGATAAACACACTGGCAGTGCATCGTGCCGCCTTTGCGAAGGCCGGCGTCGAAGATGCTCTGGAGCGGGTGATCGCTATCGTCGTCCAGCCCGGCGTCGAGTTCGGCAATGCCAATGTCGTCCTCTACAGACCGGATCGCGTGCATGGTTTGGTTGCCGCTCTCGACCAAATGCCCGGCCTGCTTTTCGAAGCGCATTCCACCGACTACCAGCCTGGAGAGGCGCTTGCCGCCCTCGTGAAGGGTGGTTTCGCAATCCTCAAGGTCGGCCCGGGCCTGACCTTCGCCTTGCGAGAAGCGCTCTATGGACTCGACACCATTGCGTCGGTTCTCGCCGGAAGGGTTCCACCCGATGCGCTCTATGCGACGATGGAAGCCGTCATGCTTGAAAATCCGGCTCATTGGAACTCCCACTATGGTGGATCGGCCGGGGAACAACGCTTGCAGCGGCATTTCAGCTATAGCGACCGGATCCGCTACTACTGGCCGGACAGACGGGCCGTAGCAGCTGTCGAGACAATGCTTGCGCGCTTCGATGCCGATATTCCCGAAACGCTCATCAGCCAATATCTCGGCCGAGTTTATCCGGCGGTGGTCGCCAAAAAGGTTCCGCCTCGCGCGCGCGATCTCTGCATTGCTGCGATCGATGCAGCCCTGGCGCCCTATTGCGCCGCAACCACCGCATAGGCCGACTTGGCGCCTGCAAGGCCTGCGAGGTCGCGGCCGATCGAGCAACACGCTTTTCTATTTGGAGATCATTATGGCATCAGTAAGCGTGACGAACGTCCGCAAGAGCTACGGTCATTTCGAAGTTCTGCATGGGGTGAATATCGATATCGAAGACGGTGAGTTCGTCATTCTCGTCGGGCCTTCGGGCTGCGGAAAATCGACCCTTCTTCGCATGATCGCCGGGCTTGAGGAGATCAGCGGTGGCGATGTCGCCATCGGCGGCAAGGTGGTCAACGATGTCGAGCCTAAGAGCCGCGACATCGCCATGGTGTTTCAATCCTATGCCCTTTATCCGCATATGACTGTCGAGGCGAACATGGGCTTTTCGCTCCGGCTGGCGAAGGCGCCGAAGGAGGAGACCCAGCGGCGCGTGCGCGGCGCTGCGCAGATTTTGGGGCTTGAGAACCTCCTCGACCGCTATCCGCGCAACCTGTCCGGCGGCCAGCGCCAGCGCGTCGCCATGGGCCGTGCGATCGTGCGCCAGCCGCAAGTGTTTCTGTTCGATGAACCGCTATCGAACCTGGATGCTAAGCTGCGCGTCCAGATGCGCTCCGAAATCAAGCAGCTACACCAGCGCCTGCGCACGACGACCATCTACGTCACGCACGACCAGATCGAGGCCATGACGATGGCGGACCGGATCGTGGTCATGCGAGATGGTTATGTCGAGCAGATCGGCTCGCCTCTTGAGCTTTATGATCGGCCCGCGAACCTTTTTGTCGCCGGCTTCATCGGCTCTCCAGGGATGAATCTCATCCGTGGCAAGATCTGCAGTACCGGCGCGCTGGAATTCGTCGCCGATGGCGGCGGGCGCCTGCCGCTGCCGGAAGGGCTCGATCTCACGCAAGGGGCCGAGGTCTTCTATGGCATTCGGCCGGAGAACATCTCGATCAGTGAAGGCGGGATCGATGCTGAAGTCGTGGTCGTGGAGCCCACCGGAGCAGAGACGCTGATCGTCTCCCGCATAGGGCAGGACAATCTCGTGATGGCGTTGCGCGAGAGGGTAAGTGCGCGGGCTGGAGAGCGTCTCTCGCTGATGCCCGACCTTGGAAGGCTGCATCTTTTCGACGGAACGACGGGCCGTCGGCTTGAATGAGCTAACCTTTCTCGATCGAAGCTCGTCGCAAAGGTTGTGCGCCTACTTGACTTATTCATAACTCTTTGGCTATCAATTAAATCAATAGCCAAAGAGTTATGATTGCCATGGCAAAAGCTCACGATCCAATTTTCAGGGCTCTCGCCGATCCGACGCGGCGGGCGATCTTCGAGCGATTGTGCCACGATGGCGATCAGACAGTCGCCGCACTTACCGCTTATGCCGGCGTGTCTCAACCAGGTGTTTCAAAGCATCTCGCCGTTCTAAAACAGGCAGGGCTGGTGTGTGACCGGCACGAAGGACGCCAGACCCATTACAGCGTACAGCGAGACGCCCTTAAGCCGCTGGTTGATTGGGCAGGCCAAATGGCTGGCTTTTGGGAGGGCAAGCTCGACGATCTCGAAGACTTGCTCGGCAGGATGGACCAATGAAAGAAGTGTCGCCCGACTTGCGCGCTGTCGTCGTCGAGCGCGAAATCGCTCACCCGCCTGAGCGGATTTGGCGAGCCCTCACACAGCCGCATCTGATGGCGGAATGGCTGATGAAGAACGACTTCGTTTCCGCCTTGGGTCACAGGTTTACTCTTCGCACCGACTGGGGCGGTGTTTTGGATTGCGAGGTGCGCCGGAGAGGATGAAACTGAGAACTCTTATGTTATTGTTTCTGCGGTATAAATCTTGTTGTCATAGCCGACGACCGAAATGTAATAGGCCAAAATGCGTTCAACATCCACGCTGGCAGGAGTGATGAATCTCGCCGCAAGCAAAAAGCCGGAGTTCGGAATCTGACTTGCAATGAGGAAGTTCCCGAGCCGACCTACCGACAAAACTAGGAGGCGTGATAGGTGGTTATCTCAAGCTTGTGCCCGTCGGGATCTTGTAAGAATATCGAATAAGCGATCCCACTATCCTCAGGACCGGTCACGGCGAGGCCTTTCTGCAGAAGATATTGGTGAATATCTGAAAATTTATCGCCATCGACCGAAAAAGCTACATGCTGAATCAGCACGGTATTGTTGATGTCAGGCTGTGGGTCGGCTTCAGGTCGCAGAAACAGTCCGACCTTTAAGTTCCCACGACCTACCATCCAGGTAGTATTCCATTTGTGTAGGATATGAAGCCCCAGCACATCCTCATACCAGTCTGCTGAACGCTGCAAATCAGCGATATTTATCGCGTAGTGATCGAGCCCGTTTAAGTCTAGGGGAGTGGATGGCATTGTCACCTCCTAACGCCAGCAATTCCGCGACGCGCCACACCGTAGACAGTGGGTCGCCGGCGGGATGCTACGTCTAATGAACTGAACCCATTCCGATAAGAGGACGTTTCATTGCAAATTCTTGCCTCGCTTGCTTGTCTGATAGCTGGGTGTTTGCCGCAAAAAGTGTATTGTCAAAAGCTAGGAAAGTCGCTCGTTCACCGGGAGACCCAGCCCCTGCTTGAATCCAGTTTGACACGATCGCTACTTCTTCCTCGCTGAAAACACCCTGCATCGGTCCCCCGTTTTGCAAAATTCGGGTCAGAAAGAAACTGCGCTGGGGTTGGCCTGGGCTAGGAAGTGTGGACAGTTATCTGATCCATAGGACGATTGCTGCGATAGTGACGACTGCGAGGTAGTTTTCGGCGGTTTTTTCGAAGCGCGTAGCGACCCTGCGGAACTGCTTGAGTCTGGAGAAGCAGCACTCGATCAGGTGGCGCTGGGCGTAGAGAT
>NZ_JABAIG010000015.1:0-153500 GCF_012641385.1 Rhizobium sp. P28RR-XV | reverse complement strand
GATCGCGGTAACTGACACGGTAGCGGCAGTACCAGCGGACTGCCCAAAAGATAATCTCACCCTGAAAATGGCGCCACTTGAAATCGCTCATCAAAAATCTCGCTGCAAATTGTCTGCGCTCAATCCATGCCATCAACAGAGCCAATCTCCGCCGCGCTTATCCAGCGACGAAGACTGAAAGCCCGTGGTGCGCTGACTGACGCGCACCACGGGCTTTCATGGCGCTTCAAGGACAGTGCCGGACCGGACTTGGCGCCCTGCTCCTATTCAATCTGGATCCCCCTGTTGGATCAAGCCGCAACATCGGCGCGGGGAAGGGGCGCCTTGCCGAGGATCATGTCTGAAGCTTTTTCGGCAATCATCATCACAACGGCATTGATATTACCGCCGACGAGGTCCGGCATCACCGATGCATCGACTACGCGCAACCCCTCGGTGCCTACGACCCGAAGTGCCTCGTCCACGACGCGCCGCGAATCCGTGGCGCTCCCCATCCGGCAGGTGCAGGCCGGATGATGGACCGTCACTGATGTTGCCCGAATGAAGGCGTCGAGCGCCTCATCGTCCTCGACGGCTGTGCCCGGAGCATTCTCCTGCAAAATATGGTTTGCCATCGCCGGCTGCCTCATCGTGCTACGCAGTATACGCAGGCCCTCGCGCAGGGTTTCGCGATCTCGTTCACTGGATAGGAAATTCGGAATAATCTTTGGCTTAACATCGGGATCGGCCGACGCGAGTATGACCGAGCCGGTGCTTTCCGGTCGCAGGAGCGCGACCCGGCAACCAAATCCATCCGCGAAAGGACGCGTGAAGGGCGGTAGGTAAGGACGGGCGGGAAAGGGCGCGGCGAGGAAGAGGAATTGAACGTCCGGCGCCGCTAGTCCTTGCCGGGTCTTGAGAAAAGCCGTGACGCCGATCGGCACATCGGATGCAAAACCGTCCATACGGAGTAAGGATTTCAGCATGGCAACTGCCAATCGATCGTAGCGCATCTGCTGCTGAAACCAGCTTGGGCTCTTGCGGCGATAGCTTGCCATGACAGAGAGATGGTCGCGCAGGTTGCCACCGACATGGGGGTTGGCGAGCTCGACTCCAATGCCATTGGCGGTTAGCTGTTTGGGGTCGCCGATGCCAGAGAGCATCAAAAGCTTTGGCGAATTGATGACCCCAGACGTAAGCAGGATCTCCCGCCGAGCATGGGCAAGCTGCCGGCGTCCAGCCTCGGTGAAGTGGACGCCGGTCGCGCGGCCCTCCGTCATTTCAATGCGGTCAGCGCGAGCCCCGACGATGATGCGCAGGTTTGGTCGGCGCATCGCCGGCCGAAGATAGGCGGTGGCAGCACTGTTCCTCCGCCCGCCATGGATGGTTTCCTGGATATAATCAAAACCTTCCTGGTGAGCGCCGTTATAGTCCGCCGTCACGGGGTAGCCGGCTTGGCGGCCCGCTTCGATGAAATCACCGAGGATGCCGTCCCGGTAGCGGGTGCGCTGCACGTGCAGCGGTCCTGCTCCGCCGCGAAACGCATCGACGCCGCCTTCCCAGGTTTCCGAGCGACGGAAGTAGGGCAACACATCGGCATAGGACCATCCGTCGAGGCCAGATCGCGCCCAGCGGTCATAGTCCTCGCGATGGCCGCGTACGTAAGCCATGATGTTGATGGACGAAGAACCGCCGATCACGCGGCCGCGCGCACACTCGATCCCGCGTCCGTCGATGCCGGGATCCGGTTCCATGAAATAGCCCCAGTCGTGCAGGCGTTCGGGAAAGATTTTGCCGATTCCCACTGGAATGTGGATAAGGGGGTCACGATCCCATTTTCCCGCTTCGAGTAGCAGTACGCTCACGCCACTCTCCGTCAATCGATTGGCCAGCACGCAGCCGGCCGACCCGCCGCCGACAATGACGAAGTCGTAGGTGCCGGCGTCCTGGATGGATGCATTGTTGGCCATGGTCAGGACACCGCCTTGGCGTCAAGTGTCGGCGCAGACGGTCGCCGGGACAGCCAAATCTTGAACAGAAGAATAAAACCACCGCCGACCAGCGCCGCACCACCTGCACCGAACATGATTTGGCTCGGCAATACTCCTGCAGCAAGGGTTTGGCCAACGACATAGGGCGCGCATACCTGCCCGAACCGGCCGGCGGCCATGCTAAGGCCTACGCCCGTCGCCCGGATCGAGGTCGGGTAAATCTCAGCAGCAAGCGCGATGGCCCCGGCCGTCCCGATACCGAGGAAAAGGCCGATAAGGCCGATGCTCAGGGACGCGAGGGGTATAGAAGCTACGCTGTATCCGAGGCCGACGGTCGCCACTGCCCCCAACACGAAGGCTGGCGCCATCGTGGGCACGACGCCGAAGCGTTCTATGCAACGGCCTGCGACTGCTTGGCCGAAGAAGGCTCCGAGCCCATTGAAGGCGACGACGAAGGCAGCGTCGGCCGGCGTGACACCGTTCATTCCCATAAGAGAAGGTGTCCACAAGACAACGAGAGTGAGGATGCCGAAACCGGCGAACATGGGAACCCAGAGCAGAAATGTGCCGAACGTGCGGCCGTCACGGAAGACGGCACCGAACGAGGCACGTTCGGTCTCGTCACCATCGGTAGTCATCGGCATACCGGCCGGAAGCGCAGGAACGCCCATGCGTCGCAAGATACGATGCGCGGCAGCCGTATCGTCTTTGCGGATGATCAGGAACCTAAGCGATTCGGGCAGCCAGATCGCAAGCGCGACGGTGGTGAACACCGGCAGCAGGCCGCCGATAAAAAAGATCGCCTGCCAGCCGAAATGCTCGATCAGACGCGAGTTCACGAATGCACCGACCATGGCGCCAAGCGGGAAGGATGACCACATCAGTGTGACGCAACTCGCCCGGTAACGATTTGGCGTATATTCCGCTGTAAGCGAAATGAAGCATGGCGTTGCACCGCCAAGGCCGATGCCGGCGAGGAAGCGGCACAACAATAGGGTCTCAAACGTCCCGGCAAGTGCAGTCAATAGAGTGAACACGCCAATAAGGAGTGACGCCAGAACCAAGAGGCGCTTGCGACCGAATCTGTCGGCGACTGCGCCGAAGCCTATGGCGCCGATTACCGCGCCGAGTAGGCCGGCTGAAAAGACTGGACCGAGCTGGGGAATGGCCAGGCCAAGGGATTTGGCGATGAACGGTGCCGCAACACCGATCGACTGCGTATCCATCCCATCGAAGAAATTTATAAGGCCGCAAAAGGCGACGACCATGAGCTGCAATCTGCTGAAAGGTCGTTCGTCTATGATACGTGAAATATTAAGCGCTCGGGTCGCCATTGTCGTACCTCCCTGAAAGCCGAACGCCCCGTTTGGAGCGCCGACCTCTTTCCCGTCCCGTGATGTATGGAAGTCTGCGGGCGAGGATCTGGCGCCGTAAGCGCACTCGCCGTTCCACAACCTCCCAATTAGTAAGTATACGGTTGATAAGTATACTGTCAATATCCATCCGGTCTATTCTCGTCGGATCGCGACCGACATTCAGGCGGGCGGGTCGCTATGGAGGCTGACCAGTTCCGTAAGGAGCCGCATCATGGTTTCGCGGCTTTCCGGCGAAAGGGGGGCAAGCAGGCGTTGCTGCACGCGCTCGACGGCCGGCTCGACCGCCTGGAGGAGTTTCTCGCCTTCCGAAGCAAGATAGACCAGCTTCACGCGCTTATCTTGCGCGCTTGGCCTTCGGCGGATCCATTTTTTCGCTTCGAGACGTTCAAGCACGTCTCCGATGGTGGAGCGATCGAAAGCGATCAGACTTGACAGCCGCGTTGCGTCAAGACCTGGATTGGCGCGTATGGTGAACAGCGCTGCGAATTGCACGGATGTCAGATTGAAGCCGTCGCATTCGTCAGCAAAGATGCCGGTTGAAATTTGTTGCACCCGGCGGAACAAATGTCCGGGCATACTGGAGAGTTCTGTCATTGAAATGCCACCTGATTTTCTCCCGGCGATAGTTAAATCATCGGCCTGACAAATCAAAGAGGGGCATCACCAGCGGCGAGATGGATGCGGCTCCTTTTGAAGCCGCCTCCCACAGTGCGGCTAAGTTTTGCTCCGACGCGCCTGTGCCTGTTCGACCCAGAGGTCCCAGGGGCGATGAACCTGCGCTTCGACATTCTGCGCAGCGGTCCGTCCTTCTTCTTCTGTGAGATAGACTACGTCGCCGAGGCGGGTAGCCTCAAGCTGGTAGCGCGCGTTAATCTCGGAATAGATCGCCCGGTAGACAGCCTGCTTGAGCGTGGGGGCGACGACAGTCGAGCCGTGGCCGCGCATCAGAACGATATCGCTGGTATCGAATTTTTCGGCAAGGGCCTGGCCGAGTGCATTGTTGCTGATAAGCAGATCGGTGCAATCGCCCCCAACTTCCCGGATCTCAAACACCGGCGCCTCCTGCCCGATAAAGCCAGCCATGTGGAACAGAGCTCTCAGCCGCATGGTCTTCGAAACGCTAAGGGGCACGATCGAGTGGGAATGGCTGTGGACCACGGCCAAGACATCGGGACGCCGGCGATAGATTTCGCCGTGAATGAAGCGTTCCAGATAGACTCGGCGCCCGTTCGCGTTTACAGCCTCGCCGTCGAGCGCGAATTCGACGATATCGTCCGCGGTAACGCGCCCAGGCGCCATATTGCGGGCGAGGAGAAACCGGTCAGGTCTGGAGTCATGTCGCACGCTGACATGGCCAAACGCGTCCACTACACCTTGATCGAACAGGATGTGATTAGCATTGACCAAGTCTTCGATAAGCGACGGCGAGGGGCGGGCACCTTCCTTTGCGGCATTATCAACCAACACGCCCGCATCGTCACGGTCAGGGGAGTTATCGAGACACATCGGATCGTTCCTTAAATGTTGCTGACAGGGATGGCGCCGGGGGCGCTTGTCCCAAGGCCGTTGCTACCGTAGAGCCACTGCAGATGGTCGTACCATTGTTCCTGCGATTTCGAAGACATAATCTCGTTGCGCAACTTCGCGTGAACGCCTGCGGGATGGTAGATATGGTCACCGACCGCGCGCGACATCAACTGAATTCGCGCAGTGCGCGACAGACGTTGACGCTGGTAGGAATCAAGAGCGGTCCACACGTCGTCAGGATGGTCGCCGACCTCATGAGACAAGCAGACGGCATCCTCCAACGCCATGCAGGCTCCTTGCGCCATGTATTGGAGCGTGGGATGGGCTGCATCGCCCAGGAGAACAACCCTTCCCTTTGTCCAGTTGTCTGTGGGATCGCGGTCGCATAGAACCCAAAGCTTCCAGTCCTTACCATGACGGATGATGTCCTGGGCTCGCGGGTGGACGTGGTCGAAACCAGCGAGAACCTCGTCTTTGCTGACTGGCTTGCCAGCGACCGGTTCGGGAGCGTCGTTATGGTAGGTTACGACCAGATTGAAACTCTTCCAGTCGGACAACGGATAATGGACGATATGACATTTGGGACCAGCCCAAAGCGTCGCCGCATTCCAACGTAAATCCGCCGGCATCTCCTCCGTGGGGATGACGCTTCTGTAGGTGGTGTGTCCTGTAACTCGCGGATTGCCGTCTCCAACGAGTTGAGCGCGGATGTTCGACCACAGACCATCGGCTCCGATTAAGAGTCGTCCCGGAATGCGCTCGCCAGTGTCGAGAACGGCAGCAACCGCGGTTTCGCTCTCTTCGTATGCGACGACGGTGCAGCCCGTACGCAGATCGATGAGCGGATGCGCACGGCAGGCATTGACCAGAACGCCATGCATGTCGCCGCGGTGGATAACGGCATAGGGATTGCCAAAGCGGCACTGGAACGGCCCGGTCAAGTCGATGGACGCGATCTCCTCCGCGCTCAGCGCGTCCATCAAGCGCAGCCGATCGATATAGACGGCGAGTTTGCGCATCGCATCGCCGACACCCAGATAGTCGAAGGAATGGAAAGCGTTCGGGCCAAGCTGGATGCCCGCGCCGATTTCACCAAGGACTGGCGCGCGTTCCAGGACGATCGTCGCATATCCTTTCTGCGCCAGGCCCAGTGCAGCCGCAAGTCCCCCGATCCCGGCTCCGGCTATGACAATTTTTTCCTGCATTTCCCTCTCTCCTCCATTCCTCGAATTGAATGTAAGCCGCTGCGATCTTGCCCAGAAATCCGGCCGCCGTCCTTTATTGACGGCGAACAGGCTGCTCGCGACACAAGGGCGGGGGCTGGCACCGGATACTTGACAGTTAACTGATAGTAAGTATACTGTCAATATTGAAATGGTGAGACCGCCGGCGGCTGCCATGGGGAGTGAAGCGGTAGCGGGCAAGGCGCCAAGGCGGCTCTTTAGAGGGAAGTGCCGACCCGGTCACGGGTTGCCAACAGGAGGAGCTTTATCCGATGAATTACGTTACCCAGGCGGACCGCATGCTGATCGGCGGAGAACTCGTTCACGCGCGCAGCGGCGAATTCGATTTGTCCGTCAGTCCCGCGACGGAGGAGGTCATCGGCCGGGTGCCACGCGGCACAGCCGATGATGTCGACCGTGCCGTCAAGGCGGCGGATGCTGCTTGGCCGGATTGGTTCGCGTTGACCCCGCTTGCTCGCGGCCGCGCGATGCGCGATTTCGGTCAGGCGCTGCTTTCCCGCTCGGAGGAAATTCTGCGGGTGGAAGTCGCCGACACCGGCAATACCATCACGCCCATGCGCGGCGATGTGGGCTTCGCTGTAGACAGTCTCGATTATTATGCGGGCATTACTCATGAAATGAAGGGACAGACGATTCCCTCGACGCATGAAAATATTCACATGACGATACGCGAGCCTTATGGCGTTGTAGCGCGCATCGCTCCCTTCAACCATCCTTTGATGTTCGCGGTGGCACGAACGGCGGCGGCGTTGGCGGCGGGTAACGCCGTTATCGTCAAGCCTCCAGAGACAAGTCCTCTCTCCGCCATGATTTTGTCGGAAATAGCCAGGGACGCCTTGCCGCCGGGCGTCTTTAATATTGTTACCGGTGACGGCAGGACAGTCGGAAATGCCATCGTCCAGCATCCGCTGATCAAGCGTATAGCGTTCATCGGTTCGCCGCAGACCGGCCGCGCGATCCAACGCGCCGCCGCGGACGTTGCTGTCAAGCATATTAGCCTCGAATTGGGCGGCAAGAACCCGTTCGTGGCTTTCCCGGATGTCGATCCGGGCGAGATCGCAGACGCCGCCGTACGTGGAATGAATTTCGCATGGCAGGGACAATCGTGCGGTTCCACCAGCCGACTTCTCGTTCACACGGATATCTATGAGGAGGTACTGGCGCGTGTCGTCGAGAAGGTCCAGGCAATCCGCGTAGGTCTTCCACAATTGCCTGAAACCGGCATGGGACCCCTCAATTCGCGGTCCCAGTTGGAGAAGGTACTCTCGTTCTTCGCCAGCGCCACGGCCGAGGGGACCCGCTTGATGACCGGCGGCAAACGCCCTGACGGCGAAATGTTCGCGAAAGGCTTCTGGGTTGAGCCGACTGTCTACGCCGACGTCGAGCCCGATATGAGGGTTTGGAGGGAGGAAGTATTTGGGCCGATTTTGTCGGTCGGAAAATGGACTACGTTTGAAGAGGCGGTAGAGAAGGCCAACGGGACGGAATATGGCCTGACCGCCGCCATCTGGACCAACAATATCAACGACGCCTTGAAAATGGTGCGCAGGATTCGCTCTGGCCACACCTGGATCAACGGATCGTCAGCCCATTTTATCGGCGTTCCGTTTGGCGGAATGAAGAGTTCTGGCGTTGAGCGAGAGGAGGGGATTGAGGAAATGCTGAGCTACGCGGAGACGAAGACGATCAACATCATGCTCGCGAAGCGATGAGCAGCTGGATTTACGTGTTGATGATGTCAGAGAACCAAAATGACGCGCCAATTTAAGATCAGAAATGGGATTTGCATATTGACCGTATACGGACTATAAGTATACTGTCTACATTGGAGAGGAAATTTCTGCCCGCCTTTCGGCGCGCGGTAGAGGAGGGTGGACAGCCTTCGGATGGAGCGCTTCCACAAGACTATTTCACGCGACGAACACCACGCGAGCGGACCGCCTCGCGGGTGCGGCGGTGCGTTGAGGAGAACAATGGAGGAGGAGTTATGACTTACGTAATCGGCGTGGATACCGGCGGCACATTTACCGACGGCTTCCTGGCTAGCACTGAGGGCGTCCTGGTATCGGCCAAGGCGCATTCGACACCGCCCGATTTCTCGCGCGGCTTCATCAACGTGTTGGCCGAACTCGCCAACACTATCGGTGCCAGCGTGGAGGAGCTGCTCTCGAAAACGGAATATATTGTCCACGGCACGACTTCCACTTTGAACGCTGTCGTTACGGGCGACGTGGACCGCGTCGGTTTCTTGACCACCCGCGGACATGCGGATTCCATCCGTATCATGAACCTCGAAGGTCGGTATGCGGGCCTCGATCCGAGCGCCGTGCAGAATATTGCCCGCACCAACAAACCGGCACCCCTCGTCCCGCACCGGGATGTGATTGAGATCGACGAGCGTATTGATCACAAAGGCGCTGTCATCGTTCCGCTCGACGAAAAGGGCGTACGAGATGCGGTTAGGAAACTTCACGACGATGGGGTAAGGGCTATTGCGGTCTCCCTGCTCTGGGCGTTTCGCAATCCTGTCCATGAGCAGCGCATTCGCGAGATTATTCAGGAGGAAGCCCCGGAACTCTATGTTGCCCTCTCACACGAGACGAGCCCGCGGATTCGTGAATATACCCGCAGCGCCACCACCATTATCAACACCCAGATTGGTCCGGTGCTGAAGAGATACCTGACACCGCTCGAAGAAGAATTGCGCGCCAAGAAATTCGATGGCTCGCTGCTCATCATGCAGGGGTCCGGTGGGTGCGTCCAGGCGGCGGATGCGCCTAAGCATGCCGTCAGCACGCTGGGTTCGGTTCTCACTGGTGGCATTATTGGTTGCCTACGTCTTGCAGAACGGCTCGGGCACAAGAACATTATCTCCACCGACATGGGCGGAACCACTTTCCTTGTTGGGCTAGTTCGCGACGGCAAGCCCAGCACAACGACGACCACGGTTCTGCACCAGCACCAGATCAACACGGCCATGGTCGACGTTCGCACCATCGGTGCAGGGGGCGGAGCGATCGCCTGGATCGACGGCGGCGGCAATCTACGCGTCGGTCCGCGTAGCGCCGGTGCACGGCCAGGCCCGGTCTGCTACGGTGAGGGCGGCGTCGAGCCGACCGTAACCGACGCCGACCTCGTGCTCGGCATTATCAACGGTGACAATTTTCTCGGCGGCCGCAAGAAGCTTTCCAAGGACCTAGCGGCCGAGGCCATCCGCACCAAAATTGCAGACCCGCTCGGCTTGACCGTCGAAGAAGGCGCCGCCGCCATCTACGCCATCCAGAACGCCCAGACGGCTGATCTTGTGCGCAGCGTTGTAGTCAATGGTGGCCATGATCCCCGCGATTTTGTGCTCTATTCCTTCGGAGGAGCCGGTCCGGTTCACGCCGTCAACTATTCGGCTGACCTCGGTGTTTCGGAAGTTGTCGTACCGCTGGGCTCGACGGCTGCCGTATTTTCGGCCTATGGCCTTGCCTCTTCCGACATCGTGCTCACTGCGGAAATGTCGGATCCGAGCAATTTCCCGGTCGATCCTGCGAAATTGAATGAGAATTTCACAAAGCTCGAGACGGAACTTGCCGAGCGCCTGGTACAGCAGAAACTACGCTTCGCTAACGTGGTATACGAACGCGAGGCCGAGTTGCGCTACACTATGCAGATGGCGGAAGTTACGACGCCCGTGCCTGCCGGCTCACTCAACGAGACAGGGATCGCCGAGATCGGCAGAAGCTTCGAACACCTTTATGAGCGCATCTACGGCAAGGGGTCAGGTTTCAGCGACGCGGGTCTGCAGATCATCACTTACCGCGTGCGCGCCATTGGCGTCTTACCCATTCGCGGTGACCTTGCCGTTCACCAGACGTCGTTAGCCAATCCGGATCCGTCATCAGTCCGTAAGGTATTCCTCGATACGCGGAAGGGGTGGCAGGACACCAAGATATACGATTATCGCGCTCTGGGTGCCGGATCTAAACTGTCGGGACCGGCCGTGATCGAAACGCCGACCACGACTGTCGCGCTGCCGCAGGGATTCGGTGGTGTGGTGGACGAATTCGGTAATCTCATCATTCGCGTTGCCGATCACGGCTGAGGGAGGAGAAACCATGCCACTTATTCAAATCGCAGGGTCGGAACGCTTCGCATATCACCCGAAGGCAACCGACAAGACCAAGGAACTCGCATCCGATGCTAGGCTCCACAGTGTTTCAGACAAGGACATCGATGCGGTCGATCCGTTGACCTACGAGGTGATCCGCCACCGTCTCGCCGCCGTCACGGAGGAAATGGGGGACGGCCTCAAACGCATGTCTGGCTCTGTCGTGGTAACAGATTGCAACGACTTCGGCGCAACGATTCTGGACGAATGCGGGGATTCTGTCGTAGTAGGCCTCTACAATACGCAGCTTGCCGCATCGGTCGACATGGCCGTTAAATGGACATTGGAAAATCGATCGAAACAGCCCGGCTTTCAAGCGGGCGACATGTTCCTCTGCAACGATCCTTGGGTCGGCGGGGGGCTTCATCAGAACGATGTGACCGTCTTTGCGCCGCTTATTCATGACGGTGAGGTTTTCGCGTGGACGGCTGTCGTTTGCCACCAGGTCGATCTCGGCGGTGTGTCGCCGGGAAGTTGGTCGGTGGAAGGCCGCGACGTCTTTTGGGAATCCACGCCGATCCCGCCGGTGAAGATCGTAGAGGGCGGCAGCATCCGCCCCGATATCGAGGATATGTACCTGCGCCGCTCGCGCGTCCCCCGCCTCATCGCACTCGATCTGCGAGCTAAGATCGGGGCCAACAATATCGCACAGGAACGGCTTGCCGCCCTCATCGCGAAGTATGGTGCGACTACGCTCAAAGCTGTCATGAAGCGAATGATGAATGATTCCGAGGCCCGCCTCCGCGCCAAACTGCAGACCCTTCCGGACGGCGTCTGGAGCGGCGTCGCCCACCAAGACTCGTTCCGTCACAGCGACCGCAACATCTACAAAATTCTTCTGACCATGACAAAGCAGGGGGACCGGCTGAAATTCGACTTCACTGGCACGGACAAGGAAACGGAAGGCTTTGCCAACTGCACGTTCGCGGGCCTGCGCGGCGGCATCATGCCGATCGTGCTGACTATGCTTTGCGGTGATATCCCCTGGTCGCCCGGCGGCCTCTATCGATGCATAGACATCGTGAGCGAACCTGGAACGATTAACAACTGCAACTTCCCCGCTGGCATCGGCAAAGCCTCGGTCGCCTCGGCGTGGGCGACACAGAACGTGGTCTCGGAATGCGTCGCGGGGATGCTCGACGTTCACCCCGAACACCGCAAGTCGTTGATGTGCGTGTGTTGCGGCACCTGGGACCTTGCACTCCTTGCCGGTCTGGACCAGCGTGGCAATCCTTTCGTGACGATGATCTGCGATTCTATGGCAGGCGGCCTAGGTGCGCGTGTCGATCAGGATGGCGTCGACACAGGGGGGCTCAACTGTATTCCGATGGGGCGTGTTGCTGACGTCGAGATCAATGAATTCAGCTTCCCGATGCTCTACCTTTGGCGACGGGAGGAGACCGACTCGGGCGGACCAGGCCGTTTTCGCGGTGGCATGGGTGGCTCCAGCTGCTTCATTGCGCACGATTCACCGATCGGCGGTGTTCATCTCGTAGTTTCCGCGACTGGGAAGGCACTGCCACAGGCAACGGGAAGCAGCGGTGGCTACCCAGCCGGTACCCAATATGACGTCCTCAAACGCAATGCGCGTATCGCGGAGCTCTTCGCCGCTGGCAGGATACCCGCGACACTGGAGCAAATCGGTGGCACGGAGGATATCCTGGAATCCCATCTTGAAACAAATCTCGGTGAGCATGACGTTTACTACACTCATTGGCAGGGCGGTGGCGGCTATGGCGATCCCCTGCTGCGCGATCCGGTCGTCGTCGCACGCGATGTGGAGGCGCGCAAAGTTTCTGTAGAAGCGGCGAACGACATCTATGGCGTTTTGCTGAATGCGGATGGTAGCGCAAACGAACCGGCAACCCGCCGCCACCGCACCCGGGTCCGGTGCGAACGTGTAGGCGAGCCGGTCCCGGACCAAGCAGCGGAGTGAAGCGATGAAGATCAATGACAATGTCATGCTGCAGGAGGACGGAACTGTCGTCTGCGTCCATTGCGATAATGAACTGGGAACGCAGCCAGGCGATCCTTTCGCCACCGCCACGCGCCGCGAGCAACCCTCTCAAGCCGCCGGGCCGGGAGTGCGGGCGCCTGCATCGCATTTCACCGACAGGCCAATCGGACTACGCCAAGTCTTTTGCCCTCAGTGCTATGTCCTGCTCGCGACCGAAATCGCGCCGACGGACGAGCCCTCCTATCGTGGGTGGGAGGTCAAATTGGCACCTGCTGGCAGTTAATGCGAGCCCCTCGAGGCTCAGGATTTCCTCGGGCCTCGAGCAATAATCTCTCACATGGCGGCTTGGCGGGTTCGGTCTTCGACTATCCATCGTCGTCGAAATCTCGCGTTACGTTTGGTGCAGGGCACACGTTCTGCCGATTGGCTCTGACGCTGACCGGCAGTGTCGCCGCTCATGCCAATAAGCTACGCAAATTGCGCACCTGGTCATCTGCAAGCGAAGCGGCACTTGAGGTCCCGCTCTTGGCGCTTACCACTTTGTTTCGCCCGCCGGTCTTCGCCTCATAAAGCCTCGCGTCGGCCCTTGCTATCATGGCTTCAAAATCTTCTTCAGCCATCAGTTGCGCTATTCCGAAGCTCGCCGTCACCACACGGGTTCCGCGTTGGAATTCAAAGGGCATGGCTTGCAACTGGGCACGAATATACTCGGCAATTCCCGCGGCGTCGTCCTCGATCGCATTCGGAAGAACAATCGTGAATTCTTCGCCGCCGGTTCGAACGAGCAGATCTTCTTCTCGCACACTGGCTTTAAGAAGCTCGGCGAAGCGCTGCAGGACCTGATCGCCGGCGCTATGACCGAAGCGATCATTGACGCTCTTAAAATGGTCCACGGCACAGACAATTGCGCTGATGGTGACAATTGACCTTCTGCGCAGAAGATGCCCCATCCGCTCTTCAAAACCGCGCCGGTTCAAAGCGCCGGTTAGCGGATCACTGTCACGTTCTCTTCGAAGGTCATGGACGACGTCGGTCAGTGCGGCAGTCAATACCAGGAACGCTAGTCCTGTTCCGAAGATAGCAAGGGAAAATTGCAAAACGTTCCAGAAAAGCGACGCTTTAAACGCTTCGATACTGCTGGGCGCGGACATGCCAAGTGTCAGGAGAGTTCGTGGAAAAAACTGAACGGCAAAGCCGAAGAGCGCCTGGGACAGATAGCAAAACAGCGGTCTATGATGGATGAATATTTCATTTTGGATTTTAGTTGTTTCGGCAATCTATGTTCACGCTTTGCGATCAAAGACGGCACCTTGGAATTTATTCGCAATGCGCAGAAGAAAGCTCCAGCAAGAAACTACGAATAAAAAATTCAATGTACGATCTGCTGCTGTTACCAGCATTTCAGCGAGGGATGGGTCAGCACAGCTGCGGGGGCGCTGTTGTAGGGCGGCGCCGGTTCGTACCCTGCGGATCGCTTAACAAATCACTTGGCTGACAAATTCCGTGCATGAAGCACACACGTCCACATGATATTTGGGTTTAGATAGTCTGTCGGTGTACTGCAAAGCGCTCGGCTAACAGATCGATAAACAGGCGTGTCTTTGTCGTAAGATGCGCTCGATTGGGATACGCAGCACTGATGCTGAATTCAAGCGGTTTGTATTGCGGTAGAAGGCACACGAACTTGCCCGCTTCCAGTTCGTCGCTCACCACGAAGCCTGCTGCCAGACATATCCCTTGGCCTTTGAGGACCATGTGACGAAGTGTCTCGCCGCTCGTGGTGACGACGTTGCCGCCGATCTTGACGCTGACTCGCTCGCCATGCGGATCCAGGAAATGCCAGTTGTCACCATAGGGGTAGTACGTGTAGCGAAGGCAATTATGGCCTGCGAGGTCGGCCGGCGCGCGAGGCACCGGATGGTTTTCCAGATATTCAGGAGAACAGACAAGGATATGCCGCCAAGGTGTCAGGCGCCGGGTAATCAAGTTATCGTCATGGAGAGATAATGTTCGTATTACCAGATCATAACCCTCTTCCACCATGTCAACGGCGCGTTCACCTGTCCTCAGGTCGATGGTGACTAAGGGGTAGATCCCCAGGTATTCTGAAACCACCGGTGCTAGAAAGGGCGTCAGGTGGGTGTTGGCGTAGAGCCGAAGAGTTCCTCGTGGTGTCGTCGTCAGTGCCGCGACGACGCTGTCCGCCTCATCGAGATCGTCAAGAATCTGGCTCGATCTCTCGTAATAGTACTTCCCTGATTCAGTCAGGCTCACCTTGCGCGTCGTGCGGTTGAGCAGTCGCACATCAAGTCGCTTTTCCAGAAACTGGACGTGATTGCCCACCATCGTCGCCGACATGTTCAATCGCCGGGCTGCAGCCGAAAACCCGCCGCACTCTACGACGTGACCGAACACCGCAACGCTCGTCAGTCTATCCATCTGTTTGCCTCATTATCCAGTCTGACTTGAAGATGCTGCCCGATATAAGCAGATTATCAACCAATATTCCATGGCTTATTCTGCTCTAAATGGAATTGTGGGCTTCACGCGGTGAAGCCAAGCATGAAGGAGAATGACATGGCCGAATTACTTCGGAGACATGCCGTCAAAACGCCCGAGACGGCGGAAATCTCACAAGCTCCTTCAGGCCCAGCAGCTGATGCCGCGACACCACCTGATGGCGCACGGCAGAATAAAGCCGACCGCAAGATTATCAAGCGTGGCGCATTAGCTGTTGTCTTACTGGGCGTCGTGATGATTGGCGCGAAATTCGGCTATCAGTACTGGACCGTCGGACGGTTCATCGAATCTACAGATGATGCTTATGTGAAGGCCGATTATACGACGATCGCGCCGAAGGTATCCGGCTATATTGCAGCTGTTATGGTTAGCGACAACGAGCAAGTTAAGGCGGGGCAAATACTTGCTCAAATCGACGACCGCGACTACAAGACAGCTCTGGATCAGGCAAAGGCTGGCCTAAAAAGTTCGGAAGCCTCCATTACAAATATCGACGCTCAACTCGTCGAACAGCAGTCCGCAATCGAACAGGCTAAGGCGACAATCGTTTCCGCACAGGCGTCGCTAAAGTTTGCCGAGGCTGACAACGAGCGCTACCAGAACCTGATCCAATCGGGGGCGGGCAACTTGCAGCACGCCCAACAGTCTGCGGCGACCCGAGACGAAGCCACCGCCGAGGTGCAGCGCGACCAGGCAGCACTCGTCGCAGAAGAAAAGAAGATCGGTGTTCTGCAGACACAGCGTAACGAGGCGTTGGCGCAGCGTGATAATAGTGCCGCCGCCACTCAACAGGCAGAGCTGAACCTTTCCTACACGCAGATCATCGCGCCGGTTGACGGTACCATCGGCGCACGGACGCTACGTGTCGGGCAGTATGTAGCATCTGGCACACAACTCATGGCCGTCGTTCCACTCAATACCGTCTATGTGGTCGCGAACTTTAAGGAAACCCAGCTCACCTATGTTCGGCCACATCAGTCGGTCGATATCAAGGTTGATAGTTTCCCGGATATATCGATGAAGGGTCACGTCGATAGCATTTCGCCGGCGAGCGGTCTGGAATTTTCGCTCTTACCACCTGACAACGCGACAGGCAATTTTACCAAGATTGTCCAGCGCATCCCCGTGAAGATCACGATCGATGATGCAAGCCTTGCGGGGCTGTTGCGCTCCGGCATGTCGGTCGAACCGGACATCGACACGAGGGCCTCCGCGCAGGCCAAAGCTGACTGAATCTTAATTTCTTTGCAAGAACGCAGCGAAGGCTCGCGAAGAAGCTCTTTCAAGAGCCGAAGGAGAACGTCATGGCTAACAGTTACTCAGCAGCAAACGGTAACGCGGCGGCAGCATCTGCGGCTTCAAAGCCGAGCGCGAGTATTGCATCGGGTGGCACAGGTGAAGACAGTGCCGGCACGCTCAAGATGTGGATTGCGGTTATAGGCTCGACGCTGGGTGCCTTCATGGCCGTCCTGAATATTCAGATCGTTAACGCCTCGCTCGCCAACATTCAGGGGGCGATCGGTGCCGGGACGGACGACGGCGGCTGGATTTCGACGTCCTATCTAATTGCCGAGATCGTCGTCATTCCCCTGACCGGCTGGCTGGCTCGGGTTTTCTCGCTGCGCAACTATCTGCTCGCCAACGCAATCCTCTTTCTGGTGTTTTCTATCGCCTGTGCCTTTGCGGTCAACCTGCAACAGATGATCGTGCTGCGCGCTATTCAGGGGTTCTCCGGCGGAGTGCTGATACCAATGGCCTTTACCATCATCATCACCATGCTACCGAAAGCCAAGCAGTCGGTCGGGCTTGCCCTTTTTGCGTTATCGGCCACCTTCGCGCCGGCGATCGGCCCGACGATCGGAGGCTACCTCACCGAGAACTTCGGCTGGGAATACATATTCTACGTCAACCTAGTTCCAGGCGTGATCATGGTCGGAATGCTGTGGGTGTCACTCGGCAGCGCGCCGATGAACCTCAGGCTGCTAGCAAAGGGTGACTGGCCGGGTATCATCACGATGGCAATCGGATTGGCATCGCTGCAAACTGTGCTCGAAGAGGGCAACAAGGACGACTGGTTTGGATCGCCGTTCATTGTGCGCCTGTCCATCATCGCCGTCGTCTCGCTGACACTGTTCCTGATCATCGAACTCAAGGCGGCGCAGCCGCTCCTGAACCTCCGTCTGCTGATCCGTCGCAACTTCGGGTTCGGCATCGTCGCCAACTGCCTTATGGGTGTCGCCTTGTACGGTTCGGTCTTCATCCTGCCGCTCTACCTTACCCGCATCCAGGGCTATAATTCCGAGCAGATCGGGACGGTGCTCGCGTGGACCGGAATACCGCAGTTGCTGTTGATCCCGCTTGTTCCTCGACTGATGAAGCGCGTTGACGTCCGTGTCCTGATCGTGGGAGGATTCGGCCTATTTGCCGCCAGCAATTTCATGAATGTCTATATGACGGCGGATTACGCCACAGATCAGCTCTTCTGGCCGAATATTGTGCGGGCGATCGGGCAAGCTATCTGTTTCACTCCGCTGACTGCGGTCGCCACCGCCGGAATAGAGAGGGAGAACGCGGGTTCAGCTTCGTCCCTCTTCAACATGATACGCAACCTCGGGGGGGCCGTGGGCATCGCTATGCTGCAGACCTTCCAGCAAAAACGGGAGCAGTTTCATTCGAACATTCTGACCGATTCAATAACCATGTTTGACGAGGCGACGCGCACGCGGATCGCCCAATTGACGAATTACTTCCTAAATCACGGTGTCACTGACCAGGCTGTTGCACAGCACCAGGCGATCATCGCCATCGCCACCAGCGTGAGGAAGCAGGCCAACATTATGGCATACAGTGATACTTTTTATTTTCTGGGGGTCGCACTTCTTGTGGCTCTCGTCGCTAGCCTGCTTCTTAAAAAGCCCGGTCAAATTACCGATAGTGCTGCCCACTGACGTATTGAGCCGGCACGGCTATGTTCGATTTCACCGTGAAAAAGATGAATCGCTTCACGAAGTTGAGATCAATGTGAAATCGTACCGGATCAAAAATATACAAATTGCCGGGCTGAAGTCGGCAGGCTGTGACATCATCAGCTCGGACGAGAGGATCAGGGGCATCTCGATAGGGGAAGTTCATGGAGGAGCTTGCTGCTTTGTTCAATACCGGCATTATTGAAGGCGCCATCCAAGCGGGCGTGTCGTTCAACAATGCCATTCATGACTCGTGAACCTGATTTTCATCAGTAATGTTGACCGAGATGGGTTCGACGGTGCCGCCTTCGATGGAAATCTCCGCAGCCGCTTCCTTCAGCGCGTCCTCGTTGAGGTCGAGCATCATGACTAAACCGCCGGCTGCTGCAAACATGCACGACGCTTTCCGTCCAATGCCGAAGCGCCGGTGACCGCAATAACCTTGTCTTGAAGTGCTCACGTCAACCACAGCCTTTCAGTTTACCCGCCTGATTACGCAACAGTTCTGGGGTTTTGGTCTTTCGGGACAAAACCAAAACATCCCGCGCCATCAACACAGATATTTTGGATGCGCAAAAAATCGACGGCCTCGAAACCCGTATCGGCGTCGATGCCCCGCTTCGGTTGTGCGAGTGGCATGGTGCTGGTGCTCATAGAAATTCCTTGGGTAGAGGTGGGGGCAGCCCTTCGCCGAGCCTCCGCGCAACGTTGGGCCATAGGGCCGACATTCTTCAGCAATCTGAAGTCTGGGGCAAAACGGCGGGCGCTTTTTGGATTTGACTCTAGAACGAGCGAGTCCACGACGCCGCCGGCGACACTCAGCACCGCACCAAATCGTGGCGGACGCGACGCCAGCTTGGCGAGGAGCTCTGCGGAACAGACAGAGGCTCCATTAGGCTCATATTGCATTGCACCATACGCATAGCTGCGCTGCGACCTGAGCGCTGGCGGTCGGCGCAGTCTCTGGTACCTTCAGGTCGTCGAAGCGATGCACGCCCCCCCGCAAAGCTTCGTGTTTCAGGCGACCTCCTCCTCCCAAGGGGCGCCTGACGGAACAACGGCACTCCTCCTCCCAGCCGTTGTTCAATTCCTTCGAAAGGCCTGCCGCACCTCCTCCCGCGGCAGGCTTTTTCGTTTCCGATATAATCAAGCTCTGAGTTCAGGGCGTTAAAGCAGGCTGCCCTGTTCCATCGGCTCTCCGGATTTCAACACGATTGAGTAGCCGTAGGGTTCGCGCGACGAAATAGCCAGCGCGTCATCGTGTAACGGGCGGACCAGATCCTTGGCTTCACCCCATGGCACCCGCATCCACGTGTCGGTATCTTCCTCCGTCAACAACAGGACCGGCATGGCTTTCTCATGGACTGGCTTTACGAGATCGTTGGAACCCGTGGTCGGAAACCCATAGAGGTCGTCGGTGGTCAGGCCGTCCTTGACCTTTCGCACACTCTACCATTGCAGTACATGGAGACCGGCAAAGAACATCAGCGACGTTTCCTGGTCGTGACCAACCAGGCATTGGGCACCTTGCCGCATTCGTCCTGGCTGGCCGGATCAGGCTCGGCGAAGCTGGTGACTGGGGCGAGGCATCTGTTTTCGAAACCGAACCATCGTTTACAGTGCGGAATATTGAGCTTGCACATTGGTCGTGCAGCGGTCGGCCTCCATGCGGATCAGTTCTTCGAGGTCAAATGCTTGCCCGCTTTCGCCTTGACGGCCTTCTCGCGTGCCACGCACGGGGAGGGCGTCCCACAGCGGGAATGGACCAGTTGTTTCTTCCCGTCAACGGTATTGCGGACGATCGGCCCGGTCTAATCGGGGTTCACCTGGTAGGCCGATCAGGTTGATCAGGCTTTCAGCGTCCTAGGCCCAATTCGCGACCCAGTTCTTGTGTTCCATACGATAGATGGCGTGATTGCTGCTGTGCCTCCTCAATGATCCACTGGTGCGACTGAAACCACAGGAGCGCCGCCGACGAAATACTATGCTGGTTTGGACATCCCATGCTTTTTAATACTTCCGGCCTGTTGCAAGGTCGTCGTTCAGCGCGCTCAATTGGTCCTACAGTGTCTCCATGGCAGGCAGAAAATCTTAGGGCCGTCGCGGCCGCGCTTGTCGTCGAAGAGCGATGTAAAAAATTCGGCGGCATGCCTGAATTTCTTCGCATCCTTGCGAACTTCATGCCGGCGCTCGTCATCCATTTTGGCCAACGCTCCTGGGTCCGAGAACCAAGACGTCAGCACTTGGCTTATGCCGGTCGTATACTTCCGCAACATAGCGCGTGTATCGGTGAAACGCTCAAATCAGGCCAGTGACTTTCGCCGCGTCTGACGGGTGGCGATAATCACTGCGAAAACAAGGACGACAGTTCCGCCGGCCACAGCGAGCGCTGGTAAGACATAGGGCTGGACGCGCGCTAGAAACGGCATCGGACCGCCCCTACGGGCGCTGGCCACATCCTGCGGTGTGACCTTAGTGTCGGGGTTGCCATAGGTGGTCAGGACGTAGTTGGCGATATCCGCGATCTGCTCGTCGGTCAGTTCCGCGACGAATGATCCTTTCGAGAAGCCTGGCATCAGAATGGCATGATCGCCGACATCCCGCTGTACTCCGTAGAGAATGGTGGCAATGAGATTGGCGGGACTGGCCGCGCCTGTCGCGGTATTGTGAAATAGCGAGGGATAGGCCTGATTGGCGCTTCCGGCGCCGTCCGGCTGATGACAGCTCGCGCAAAATCCACTGTAGAGTTCGGCGCCGGTCTTTAGGCTATCATGGGCGGTCTGTTGGAAAAAGCCGCGAATTTCCGCTTCACCGGATGTCGGCTTGCCGAACGCATAGCGGGGCTTGGCCTCTGCCGGGTCGCGTACCGGAGTGGTGGATTTCAGATAGGCGGCCAACGCTTTCAGATCGCTATCAGGCAGATGTTGCAGGCTGTTGTCGATGGCCTCCGCCATGCCGCCCGCCGCCTGGCCCTTGCCCTCAACCTTGCCGGTGCGGAAATACTGCTCAAGTTCATTCTCGGTCCAGCCTCCGATCCCGCTGATCGGATCGGAGGTGATGTTGGGCGCATACCAGGGGCCGACCTCACCGCCGGCGAGCGGCGCACCAGCGCCCTGGCCCATAAGGATGTTGCGCGACGCATGGCATGAGGCACAGTGACCGAGGGCACCGACAAGATATGCGCCCCGATTGATTTCCTCGCTCCTTGCGGGGTCGGGCGTAAATGGCTTGCGGTTGGCAAAGAGCAGGTTCCATCCCGCCATGGAGATACGCATGTTAAAGGGGAAGGGCAGGGCCGTATAGTCCTTCGGAGCTTCATCGACGGGCTGAACGCCGCGCATGAAATAAGCGTAAAGTGCGTGGAGATCGGTATCAGTAATCGCCCCGTAGGCATCGTAGGGCATGGCTGGATAAAGATGTGAACCGTCCTTGCGGATCCCCTTGCGCACCGCCCGCTCGAAATCGGCTTCGGAATAATCGCCGATGCCATATTGCCACGAAGGCGTGATATTGGAAGAGTAGATGGTGCCAAGTGGCGAGACGATGCCATAACCGCCGGTATAGGGCTTGCCGGTTTTCGGGACTGTATGGCATGCCATGCAGTCCGCCGCCGTCGCAATGGCTTGTCCTTTCTTCACCAGAGCGTCGATGTCATCCGATTGGGCGTAAGCGAAGCCGGGGAGGCCGAGCGCGACAAGCCCGGCGGCGAAAAGAACGAGGGGAAGCGCGATTTTCATCCTCCGATCTCCCTCAACCGCCAAGTTTCTTGGTAATATCGTCCGCGGCCTTGATGCCGAGGGCGGCCATGGTCAGCGTGGAATTGACGACACTGGCCGACGGGATCGCGGAGCCGCCTGCGACCCAGAGATTGGCATGATCGTGCGCACGACAGTAGCTGTCGACGACTGAATCCGTGGGGTCGCGTCCCATGATGCATCCGCCCATGATGTGATTGTTGGCATTAAGCGCAGTGGTGATCTGGATATCCGTCGCATCAAACAGCGCGGCGATTTCCTTGAGCTGCACGACGGCGGCGTCGTAGCCTTTGCGGACGTATTCGCCGACATCGTAGTAAACGTCCGGGCAGGGGATGCCGTGCGGGTCCATGCGCGTCTTGCTGAGCGTCACGCGGTTTTTGGCATCGGGAAGCGGTTCAAGGCTGATCGACAGGTCGACACCGTGAATGGTCCTCTTGCGGATCTCAGCGTCCAGTTCCGCGCCCACAAGCCCCTGCTTCAGTGCCGCAGTCGTCGCCGACGTCACCTGCGTAATGTTGTTGAGGATCATCTTGTTGGCGGAATAGTCCGAGCGAAAGGCGCCGTCGCGTGGTCCAACAAGACAGCTCGACTGTGCCGGTCCACGGCCGATCCACAGGGGTTCCGATGATTGGAAAAAGCAGTGGAAGCCCGAGTGGTCCATCATGTTGCGGCCGACCTGATCGGAGGAATTGGCGATGCCGGCAGGGTTACGCTCGTTGGCGGCGGCCAGAAGCAGGCGTGGCGATTCCATCGAATTGCAGGCAATCACGAAGGCATCGGCGGTCGCCTTATGCGAACGGTGCTCATTGTCATACCAATGGACGGCGGTGATGCGGTTGTTCTCATCGGTGTCGATCCGGTAAACAACAGATTCCGCCAGCACCACGGCCCCTTTGGCTTCCGCCGACTGGACGGAATGGATCCCGTTATACATGGCGCCGATCGGACAGATGGGTTGGCAATTGTTGTTCCCGCAACAGGTCGGTCGGCCGTTCCAAGGCCTAGTACTGCGAGCCTGCGGGATCGGAACCGAGCGATAGCCATGTGGATTGACGATTTCGGCAAAGCGCTTGTCGCCATAGCTCCAGGGCACCATGTCCATCGGGTAGGGACGCGAGCGCTCCGCCGGCGACTGCAGGGCCGGATCGTTCGGACCGGCCACGCCCATCGCCTCCTCGGCGCGGCAGTAATAGGGTTCCAGTTCGTCATAGGAGATCGGCCAATCGCGACCGACGCCATAGGTAGAGCGCATCTTCAGATCGACCGGAAGATGCCGCCAGCTCGAGGCCGCCCAGTGCCAAGTGGTGCCTCCGACCGTTTTGAGATAACCCTGCTTGAAGCCCTTGCCATCCGGGCCAGACAGGGCGACGTAATTGTTCTCCGGCCAGTAGAGCGGCGCTGGTGCCATCGGCGATTGCGGATAGAGGCCTTGGAAATCGGAGCCGGCTCGGTTGGCGAAAGGCATGTTGCGCCAGTTTTCGACCGCCTGGCCGCGCTCAATGCGAAGGCCCGCGTCGAGCATCAGCACCGACTTTCCTTTCCCCGCGAGTTGGTCGGCGATCAGGCCTCCGACGACGCCGGAGCCGACGACGACGACATCGGCTGTTGCATCGCCATCGTGAAATATCGGAGACTTCATGATCAAAGCACTTTCGGAATGTTGACGGGCGCCCGGGTGATCTCTGGCGGCAGGCCGCTCCACCAGATCGGACCGTTGTTACAATAGGTCGGCACCGTCAGTCCGTCGGCGACCGGCCCGTACATGAGCGCGTCCTTGTAGGCGATGACGACCGGCCCATTTGCTGTGTCGATCGTGCCGGTATACCAGGCTGTAACGATTTTCATCACGTTCGCATCGAGCCCTTCGGCCCTGGCAGCGGCCTTCAGAGCAGCACCCGTGTGGTTTACCTGCGCCAGCACGGCAAGCCGCAGGACCTTGTCGGCAATGCCAGGATCGTCCGAAGAAAGTGCTTCCAGAATGCGCCGGGAGGTCGTGGCCGACAGGTTGCTCTTGTCGGTCAGCACGCTCGAAATCCTGTAGAACGCTGCTTCCGTTTCAGAAGGCGTTGTCGCGAAAGCGAAGGGCGCCTGAGACAGTGCCAGTAGCAGGGCTGTACCGGTCAGCAGCGCCCGGCGGGAGATAGGCACTGCTTGTGCCGCGAAACCTGCCGGCGTTTCATCCAGGGATTTTCGTTCGATCATGTAGCTGTTCCGGAAGTTATGCGTCTGGCGCGGATGAACTAAAAAGATCGATGATCTGCAGTTGGGAGCAGAATGTACGAATTCATATGAATCGATTTAAACCAGTGACGATTTGGCGAAAGAAAGATCTGCGCAGGTGTGCCATGCACAGAGCGAATAGCTGCGATGGCAGAACGCTGATCTTTCCCTATACGGGATCTTCCATGCTGTCGGACATGGCCACGGGAAGGCGGTGATTTCCTCGTACGTGCTGGCGACCGGGGAAAGGCTCCGACAAGCGACCTTGACGTCCGTCGGAACCGTGGCGAGGTCTTCATTCAACACTGAAGTTGGCCGTCATCGCCTAACCCCGTCCGTGCCGGGTGTCGATGCTTCGGCCTCCTCCACGGAATCTACAAATGTCAGCTGAAAAAATCGATACAGTAGTCGTTGGCGCAGGGCAGGCGGGGAGCGCGATGAGTGAGCACCTCACACAAATGGGCATTGCACACATTGTTCTGGAGCGAAAGCGTGTCGCTGAGCTCACCGCCCCAATCACAAAAGCAAAGGTGGGCTGTTCGTCGCGCTCACTACCTGGTTTCTGCAAGCACCTTCGAGAACGCTATCCGATAGCCAAGTAGGACTAGGAGGCCCGCGGGTTGGCTCGCGGGACTCGTAATCAGAGCTTTTCTTGCCGCCTCCGAAGCTGGGGGTTTTCGCCGGCCAGATTTCAGCGAGAAAATGGCATATCAACGAACGATAGCGGACTTGGCCAGCGAAAAGTGCGGTAAACTGGTAAAATTAAACAGCCAGAAAGCCGCCATCTATCGGCATCGATGCGCCGGTCACGAAACTCGATGCGTCAGACAAAAGCCACAAAACACCTGCGGCAATTTCCGCGGGCTGTGCGAAGCGACCCATGGGGTGGCGCTCGCGCATTGCTTCGAACTGGGAAGTGAACGCCGGTTCACCAGAGAGGCGCATGATCATCGGGGTCTCAACGATACCCGGAAGAATAGCATTGACCCGGATACCCAGCTTTGCATAGTCGATGGCCGCCGCCTTGGTCAAACCAATGACGCCATGTTTGGCGGCAATATAATCGCTCGCTGCTTCGGCGGCTACGACACCAAGACCCGAGGCTGTATTTACAATCGATCCGCCCCCTGTCTTGAGCATGACGCGAATCTCGTGTTTCATGCATAAGAATGCGCCTGTTAAGTCGACTGCTATCACCTTGTCCCATGACGCCCGTGGAAGTTCATGGAGTGGTTTGTTGCTTTGCTCGATACCGGCATTATTGAATGCACCATCGAGACGACCGTGTCGCTCAACAATGCCGTCGATCACTTGAGATACTTGATGTTCATCGGTGATATTAATCGAAATCGGCTCGACAACGCCACCCGCGGCAGAAATTGTTGCCGCAGCTTCCGTCAGCGCCTGTTCGTTGAGGTCGAGCATCATAACCTTGGCACCGGCAGCCGCAAACATAGACGAGGCTTCCTGTCCGATGCCACCTGAAGCGCCTGTGACCAAAATAATCTTGTCTTGAAGTGCGTTCACGCCATTCTCCCTTTCCTATTCAGACTGGATCAAAGTGATAAAGCGATGCAGAAGCCGTTTCCGTCGTTGGGGCGACGTCCGATTTGGGCTCGTTGCGCCTGCTTGCTTCGGAATTCCAATAAGAGGTCAACAAGACTTGGATCCGTCGACGATTATGCTCAAGGCGTAAAATGTGAATTCACTGCTCCATAATTGCAGCAACCAGTTTGCGACAATATCCTTGGTGGATGAGTCCTGACCTGTCTTGATACCGAGGCCGGCCGTGGCCTCCGATGAACAACCTCCCATCAACCGTTCTATCGTATCCATCCGAGGTAGGCCGCAGGGATCTTTGCGGTCGCGCGTGGTAAGCTTGCGGAATGGAGATCGACGAGGACAAAATCGACGACGCGGTGTTGGCGTTGCTATGGCTGACGCTTCACAACGAGCGTTGCGCCTGGAAGGGGTTTGACTGGGCGACGACTGATCGCTTGTATCAGAAAGGCCTGATCGGCGATCCGGTGAACAAGTCGAAGTCACTGGTGCTGACGGACGAGGGTCTGCGCCGGTCGGAAGAGCTGTTTCGGAAACTGTTTACGCGGCAGCCGGGATTTCCATCGCCTTGATCGCCTTCCACTCCCAAGGCAAGAGCTCATGCAGGCGGGAGACGGGAAGCTCGGCGATGCGGGCCAGCACGTCGGCAAGCCAGGCCTTTGGATCGATGTCGTTGAGGCGAGCCGTCGTAATCAGGGTCAGCATGATGGCGGCCCGGTCCGCACCGCGATCGGAACCGGCGAAGCTCCAATTTTTTCTGCCGCAAGCCACGCCGCGCAGGGCTCTTTCCGCCGCGTTATTCGTCATGCAAATCCTGCCGTCATCGGCGTATCTGGCAAAGTCGACCCAGCGCGACAGCATGTAGTTGATCGGTTCGATGACCGGTGAGGAGCGTGAGAAGCCCTCCTGTTCCTGGCGCAACCAGGCCTCCAACTCGATGAGCAGCGGCTTGCTCTTTTCCTGGCGCACGGCAAGCCGTTCCTCGGCGCTTCTGCCGTTGATATCGCGCTCGATGGCAAACAACGCATCGATGCGTTTAACCGCCTCCAAAGCCGTCGCCGAGACAGGCCGTGCGCCTTTACCGCGGCGAGCACTGCGAGAGACGTCGGCCAGCTCGAAGAACTTCCGGCGCGCGTGGGCAAAACAGAAAGCCGGCGTCACCGGTATTTGCTTCTTTGTCCGATCGAACAGCGGATTGAAGCCATTATAGCAGTCAGCCTGCAGAATGCCTTTGAACTCGGCCAGATGCTTTTGTGGATGTTCGCCACGCCGGTCGCTGGAGGCGTAGAAGACGGCGGCCGGTGGCGACTGTCCCCCAAAGGGCCTATCGTCGCAAACGTAGGTTCAGATCCGGCCGGTGATGCACTGCCCTTTAGCGAGAATCGGGATAGTGGTGTCGTCGCCATGCAATCGCTCGGCCGCAAACACGTGCGTCTCGATGAGATCGAAGAGCGGCTTGACGGCGGCGCTGACGTAGCCAACCTGGTCGGCAAGCGTCTGGGTGGACAGATCAATTCCCTCGCTGCGGAAACGCCGGCTCTGGCGGTTGAGCGGCTGATGCTCGGAGAATTTGTCGAAGACTATAGTGGCGAGAAGGTTGGGGCCGAGAAAGCCGCGCGGTGTGGCATGGAACGGCGCCGGCGCCTGGCTGATGCAGCCGCACTCCCGGCAAGTAAACTTATCCCGGACGGTCTCGACCACCTTGAAGCGGCGTGGGATCTCCTCCAGCGTCTCGGTAGTATCCTCGCCCAGCTTCGACAGCCGTTCGCTACCGCAATGGGTGCAGGCGCCAGGAGCTTCGATGACGACACGTTCCCGCTCGATATTGTCCGGCCAGGGTTTGCGCACCGGCCGCTTGCGAGTGAAGGCCCGAACGGTCTGGCTTTTGGCAGAGGCCGCTTCGGACGCAAGCTCGTCCTCGGTCGCGTCGGCGACCAGCTCTTCGAGCTCCAATTCCATCTGGTCGATCAGCCGCTGGGTGCGCTCCCGGCTCGGACCGTGTTTGTCGCGTTCCAACTTGGCGATCAGCAATTGCAGATGGGCGTTGAGCGCCTCGATGCTGGAAAGCTCTGCCTTGGCTTTGGTCGCTTCGGCCTCCGCCTGCAACCGCGCCTCGCGTTCCGCCAGCAGCGCGGCGTGGGCGCTGGCAAGATCGTCCGGAAGGGAAAGCGGTGGCAATGACATGCAAATTTTAGAGCATATTTCCTGAACAAATTCAATGACGAAGGCGCTCAAACCCGTGTCGGACGCCAGGTTTCCTGCGGCGCCCGCCAGTCAATTCCCGACAGCAAATAAGAAAGCTGTGCGGCCGAGATCGCGACGGCGCCGCCTTCAACATTGGGCCAGATAAACCGCCCGCGCTCCAATTTTTTCGTGAACAGGCAGGCGCCTTGGCCGTCATGCCAAATTATTTTTACCAGATCACGTCGTCGACCCCTGAAGCAGAACAGATGACCGCCCAGAGGGTCATGCTTCAACACCTCCTGCACCCGAAGGGCCAGCGAAGGAAAGCCGCACCGCATGTCTGTATGTCCCGTCGCCAGCCACACCTTGACCCCCGTTCCCATCGGAAACGGGTTCATCGCAACGTCTCCAGACCACAAATGAGCCGCAGCAGGACGTCCACGTCGACATCCCGACCGACGATCACACGCCGGCCGTTCGCACTCACCACCTCCATGCGACCGGGCGCGGTGACAGAAGGCGGCACAGCGACAGTCGCCGCAGGTGGCGTATTCGCAACATCAGGCTCGGCAACAACGATCGCTGGAACAAATCCGTTCGCCGAGCGGGGGACAAGCCGTCCTTCCCGCGCGGCCCTGCGCCAGGCATTCAACTGCCAGCGCGTGATCCCATGACGCTGCGCCGTGGCCGTCACCTGTCGCGGGCCGTTATAACTCTCAGCCACGATCGCCAGCTTCGCTTCATCCGTGAAACGCCGGCGACGCCCGCTATCGACAATCTCCATCCGGCTGAAATGCCCGGTGAGATCATTCGTCAAGTCCATGTGTGAAGCACCGTCTATATTGCCGTCTATATAGACAGAGCATCCACACTCTCACTCACTGCACAATGCGGCCCAACTCGGATGCGTACGTTCTATCGCATTCTATGGGCTCCTGATGGCGCTTGCGCTGTGTAACCGCGTCCGTGATCGCAAGTTGTATTGTCGTAACCAGTGAACCATTTTGCCGGTAACCCAGTCGGCAACAAGTCAGTGCTTTGTATGGTTGTAGATACAGTGATCGCCATTCTCCCAGACAACCATCCGCTTAGGCGCAATTCTCAGCGATACAATTCGCCGCTGGGCGCAGCAATATCAGAAAGTGACCGGTTCTCGTCCAATGGATGCCCCTACATTTTTCCGTTGGCCGAAAATCTGCGAAATGAATGGCATTACAACTCGGCAACTCCTGGAGATATTCACGCTGCGCGGATTGATAACCTGAAATTTCCGATCTCGGGCATTTTCAAAAGACCCTCGGATAAATACGGCACGGTCCAATAGTCATAAGCTTGGTCTCCAAGGCGGGAGTTGAAGGTACGACTACGGGTGTCCGGTCTCGCAACGCATTCAAGCCGCCTGGCCGTTGCTGACGCGAAAGCCAAATAAAATGGGGAGTGGGAACATGAGATGCACATTGAATATCGCAATCGCAGCGCTCGGACTGGCTACGATGGGAGAGGCTTTCGCGGAGGATGCACCGACGCTTCCGCCCCTTCATACCCAGCCGAACGCGGAGATGGTGGCGTTCGAGCATATTGACGCGTTGAACGCCTGTGATTGGAATAGACTGATGGCGCAATATCCCGAGGAAATTCTTTTCATATTGCCCAACGGAACGTGGGTGGAAGGGCGGTCGGCAATCGGTGGCGTTTTCGCGGGCTTCTGCAAGGACCGGGGCGCAGGTGGTTTCCGAGGCGCGAAATTCATAGCTGAAAAAGTCAAGACTGTCGGCAACACGGTGAACGTGTCTTGGCGGGTCGAGGCACCGTGGTTAGCTGAGCCCTATAAGGGAGGCGACGCGTACGTAACTCAAGACGGCCTGATGTATACTCAGGTAACGACATTTGACCCGGCAGACATGAAATTCAAATAAAGCATACCGCGTCGTACAACGCAGAGCGCTTATAGTGCTTCGGGTCAAGCCCTGAGCGCGTCAGCGCTAGTGCGGGTACAGGCGGGAGGTGGGCTGCGCAAGCCCACCTTTAGGGATCCTCGACCGGTTTGGGACACACGATAAAAAGATCTCGTCAACGGATATTTCTCTGACCCCTGACGCCTCCTCTGGGCAAACAGTGGGAACTGCCAACAGAATCGATGAACGTCAGGAAGCGCTTGACCCATCGAAATTAACGGAAACTTTCTTGCTCTTCTGAGAGCCGAGCTGCGGCGACTGAGATTAGGGCCAGCTAAGCTAGGCGATGATTGCCCAGAGAATGGATTTAAACGGGTACTGGACCTCTCTCGATCAGCGCCGGGCCAAGCTGCGAAGGACGAACCAATCGAGCGATTGAACGAGAAAAACCAAGCGAATAAGTGGATTTGTCCGTTCTCCCAAAGGAGGCCATCGTCAAAACCTAGGAGCGCACTGCGTTCTGAAGTAGACTGCCGAGCGGCTTGTCCAGCGCGTGGCCAATGTGAAACCAAAAAACGAAATATCATCCGGCTTCAAGGCGAGCTGACCTCCCGATCTTATCCGGAACGCACGTCGATCACCGGAGCTACAATCTGCTCTAAACATCATAGGGGAGAGCGTCGCGCGCAAGGGTCCGGCGGATCTTGAACCCTTACTACTTGGTCCCGCGTCCCTCGACTTCAAAAATAGATACTAATGGTAATACGATCACCCTTCGCGCCATTCAATCCGCAGGCTCTTCTCGCGAATTTGGCATAGTGCATCAAAAAGGGCCGCGTCATGGAAACGAAATTAAATCATACCTCCAGAATGCTGATATATGCCCTGGAGCAGCCAATTGTCACGCTGACGATTACTTGTCAGATGCTTCTTGGCGCCGGCCTGGCAGTTACACTGGTCCTGAAGATGTATATGATTGTTTTCACGGATCAGGTCTGTGTTGCCAACGGCGCAACACTTGGCAACATGATCCGCTGCACACCGACATTAATTCTGATGTCCCAGTTCTTGATTACCCTTGCCGGATTCCGTCTAGCGGCACTTATGTTTACGGAAAGACCGCACCTTCTGCTGGAACCTTTGCTCCTCGCACTAACGGGTATACTGCTCCAGCAGCTGACAGGCATGAATGTCGCTGGCGCAACATGGTATTTCTCGTTGACGGTGCTGGTCTTATTCGGGGCAATGAGTGGAATCTTTGCTGCGTTGCGTTACTGGCCCGAATGTGGCCCCACCATTGAGCAATCAAGCCTGCAAAAAAGAGACGATTAGATACGCTGCCGCACTACTGGAGATCAGGGAAAGGCAACGTTTGAGCCAACCTTCTTGGGACCGCTTTGCCCGAAATGGGCGTGATGCGGGGTTTCATAAGGGAGGAATGTCTATGAAACAGTTGCTTCTGAGTTCGCTATCAGTACTTGCTCTCCTGACAGCCACATCAACCGACGTTTCCGCGCAAAATGCTGCGAGCCCCCTCAAGGTTGGGGTACTGGCCACGCTTGAGGGGACTTATACCGCTCTTGGTGAAGACGGCGTCCGAGGAATAAAGACGGCCTTGGCGGCGGCCGGCAATAAGGCAGGTGGTCGCGAGATAGAACTCGTCATCCAGTCCACCGATGCATCGCCAGATAGCGCACTACGCGGTGCGCGAAAGTTGGTGGAACAGGATGGAGTTGAAATAGTAATCGGCCCTCTTTCAGGATCGGAAGGCATAGCGATCCGCGACTATTCGAAGACACAACCAAAGGTGACTTTCATCAACGGCAGCTCGGCCGCAATGGAAACCACTTACGTTGAGCCTTCTGAAAATTTCTTCCGGTTCAACACTGACGGGGCGCAGTGGTCTGCCGGGCTCGGATCTTATATCTACAATGAAAAGGGCTATCGGAAAATCGCGACTGTGGGCGAAGACTACTCTTTCGTCTATACACAGGTATTCGGTCTTGTCACAGAATTCTGCGCGGCCGGCGGCCAGGTTGCCGAACGGCTTTGGGTGCCGCTTGGCACCAAGGATTTCGGATCCATCATTGCAGCTCTTCCCGTCGACGTTGATGCGATCTACCTCGGGCTGGGCGGCGGCGATGCAGTCAACTTTCTAAACCAGTATCAACAGGCAGGTGGTGAAGCCCGACTAATCGGCGGCTCACTAATGGTCGATGGCACCGTTTTGAGCTCTGAAGGATCGGCAAAACGAACTCTCATCGCGACACCGTCCGCCGGACCGCAAGCCGATTCGTGGGACAATCAGGCTTGGAAGGATTATGTAAAAGCATACCAGAACGCATTCTCTCCCGATAAACGCTTCCCGACGCCTTCACTGCTTGCCACGAGCTATTATAATGCGACCAACGCAATGCTACAATGCATGGGAACTGTAAACGGCAATTTGTCCGACGGGCACGCTGCGTTTCGCAAATGCCTTAGCACGCTCACGCTAAAGGCTCCCAACGGCGACATTACCCTCGACAAGAACCGTCAGGCCATAGGCGCAAATTTCATTTCGGAGGTCGTCGAAAACAGCGACGGAACGCTCTCGACCAAGATGGTGAAAATGGTCGAAAAGGTGAACGAAACTTTGGGTATCGATCCCGTGGCATTTGCAAAGATCGGTCTCCCGAGCCGCGATACGCCAGCTTGCAAGCCTTCCTATTAAGAGTTTATCGGGCGGTGCGCAGCGCCGCCCGCTCCCCGTCCGGCCCTGACGCGTTTTCTTGACCGACTGGGACCAATTCAACAGACGATCTCGATAGGAAGCTCCGCCGACAATGACCCTAAAGGATATCTGCGTATGAAGCCGTTGTTGATAGGGGGCGAATGGGTAACAACGTCCCACGGAATGAAGAACGTAAACCCATCGGATATAGGCGATGTTATTGATATCTATGCACAAGCTGGTCGCGCGGAGACACAAACGGCGATTGAAGCGGCGAGCCAGGCCGCCACGGCGTGGGGCATGAGCAATCTGCAGCAGCGTCATGATATTTTGCATCGGATCGGGGTGGAGATACTTTCACGAAAAGAAGAGCTTGGAGCCCTCCTGGCCCGCGAAGAAGGCAAAACACTGCAGGAAGGTATCGGAGAGGTCATGCGTGCAGCTCAGATTTTCCTCTATTTCGCATCTGAAGCACTTCGTCAGAAGGGGGATGTTTTCGCCTCGACACGGTCGGGGATCGGTATTGAAATAACCCGGGAGCCCGTTGGCGTCGTCGGAATTATCGCGCCGTGGAACTTTCCCATTGCTATTCCCGCATGGAAAATTGCGCCTGCCCTCTGTTATGGCAATACCGTGGTCTTCAAACCCGCCGAACTTGTGCCGGGCTGCGCCTGGGCCTTAGCCGACATTCTCCATCGATCTGGATTGCCGAAGGGCGTTTTCAATTTGGTAATTGGTCCGGGATCCGTTGTCGGCCAGGCTATACTGGACGACCCACGAGTCAATGCAATCAGTTTTACCGGTTCGCAGTCGACCGGAGCGCGGGTGGCAAACGCCAGCGTGCCGTTTCTTCGACGAATCCAGCTGGAAATGGGCGGCAAGAATCCCTTGGTCGTGCTTGACGATGCGGACCTCGATGTGGCCGTCGAATGTGCTGTGGACGGATCTTTCTTCTCGACAGGACAGCGTTGTACGGCATCCTCGCGTCTGATCGTTACGGAGGGAATTCATGCCCGTTTTGTGAGCGGCGTTGTCGATCGACTGGCGACCTTGCGAGTGGGGCACGCATTGGATAAGGCTACGGACATCGGCCCGGTCGTCGATGCAAACCAACTTTCGCAGGACCTCGACTATATCGCCATCGCTCGATCACAGGGCGGTCATCTGCGATTCGGCGGTGAGCTCGTGCGTAGAGAGACAGAAGGGCATTTCCTTGCCCCGGCGTTGATTGTCGAAACCTCCCCAGATATGCGGATTAATCGCGAGGAGGTATTTGGACCCGTTGCGTCGGTTATTCGCGTAAAGGATTACGACGCCGCCCTTCATGTGGCTAATGATACCGAATTCGGTCTTAGCGCTGGTATTTGTACGACGAGTCTGAAGCACGCTGTAGATTTCAAAAGAAAAGCTCAGGCTGGAATGGTCATGGTCAACGTACCAACAGCCGGCGTCGATTATCATGTCCCTTTCGGGGGCAGGAAGGCGTCTAGCTACGGGCCCCGAGAACAGGGGACATACGCATCCGAGTTCTTTAGCGTTGTGAAAACATCCTATACTTCTGCTTAAAGTAGCGTTTCGTTTATTATTAGATACCTTATAGCGACCAAAAATAACCTTGCGTCTGATTTAATCGCCGAGGCCGTTGCCAAATCGCTTTTGGGGGAACTTTATAGACGGGTTATGCGCACATTACTGTCGGCGCAAAACAGCAAACAGTACGATTTGGGAGGATCGTTCGGTGAGCAATGCAATTTCAGTAAGTCATGGAGAGTTCGGACGCGCGGCTATTTATGAACTCGACAACACCATCATTACACACGCGCACCGGGAAGGGCATTTGATTTTCTATATCCGCGGAGCAGACGCACGGATGGAGGTTGGAAACGAGGTGGCGCATGTAAGCCATAGTTTTGGCGCGGCCGTTAGCCCTTGGGAGCCTCACAGTTTCCACCTGCCAGCAGGACAGCGGCAATTATGCCTCGTACTTTACATCAAACCCCTCTGGTTTCTCCAGAACTGCGCGTCCTCGGAGTTCGCGCTCAAGTTCGGAAGTCCGCTATTGGCGATGACTCCAGAAATTACGGACTTTGTACGCCGTTTGACTGCACTTTTGCTCGATAATGAGGATCATGACCAGTTCGACGAGCTTCTGTTCGGATTGGCTAAAGCTAGCTTCGATCAGTCATGGGAAAGATCGCACACAGAGTGTCGAAAGGATATTTTCCTCCGCTATAACGACTTCCGCGTCAGACGAGCGGTTCGGATCATTCAGGATTACGTGGGCGAGACGATGGAGATGGAGGAGCTCGCGCGGCTCGTAGGTCTGTCCCGACCGCATTTCTTCAAGTTATTCAAGCAAAATATCGGCGTGACCCCAAACGTGTACATCAACACACTGCGATCTGAAAGGGCGATCGATTTCCTGCTTACCGGCAAAAAGACGATCACCGATATAGCATTCGATCTCGGGTTTTCTTCGCAAGCGAGCTTTACGCGATTTTTCTCGTCGAATGTCGGGATTGCTCCAAGCGATTATCGCCGCGTCGCTCATGTAAACCGAACCTCTTTTCCGATCATGTGAAAACCGAGAAGACTTCGGGGTACGCCCTTACCGAGCGGACCGGTTTAGTCTCCTCCCTCAGAGCTCCTCTCGTGGGGCAAGGGAGGATAAGTTGGTCAGAAATGGTCCCGCGGCCGGCCTCGCGCCGATGACGGCAATGGAATTCGGGCGGTCAAGAACCTTCACCTATCGTCACCCTATTTGGTCGGCGAGTATCGCCCTGTTGGTCGCGGCGCTTCTTTGGCTCGTGTTTGCAATCTGGCCACAAGGTCTCGTACAGGCGATCGGCGGCAAGAAGATATTCTTGAACGCTCTTTTCAACGGCGTAACCCTCGGAGGCCTTTATTTTTTGGTCGCCAGCGGGTTCACGCTGATCTTTGGGTTAATGCGCAACGTCAATCTCGCACACGGCACGCTCTACCTTCTCGGGGGCTATGTTGGCTTTCATACCGTAAACATAACGGGCTATTGGCTGTTAGCATTTCCGGTGGCCTTCATCGCGGTGGGCGCATTTGGGATTCTTCTTCAGGTCTTTGTCTTTCAGCGGATTCAAGGGGAAGATTTGCGCCAGACGCTCGTTACGATCGGAATCTCCATAGTAATGGCAGACCTTATGCTTTGGGAGTTCGGAGGGAACTTCGTCAATATCACCCCGCCGAACTGGCTGGCCGGGCCAGTAGATACGTTTCTGATCCTCGCTCAGCGCAGCTCGGGCGAATTGATCATGTTGAAGTACCCGCTGGTGCGCATCGTTATTTTTGCGGCGGCCGTACTTCTTGGCATAGCCATGTGGCTTGCGCTCAACAGAACGCGGATCGGAATGATGATCCGAGCTGGTGTAGACGATCGCGACATGCTTTCGGCGACGGGCGCGAGGATCCAAATCGTATTCATCGGTGTATTTGCGTTTGGGGCCGGACTCGCCGGAATGGCAGGCGTCGTCGGGGGGACTTTTCAATCCGTCGCGCCGGGCGAGGACACGCGGTTCCTGCTGGCAAGCCTGGTAGTTGTGATCGTGGGCGGAATGGGTTCCATTCCAGGGGCGGCGCTCGGCGCATTGTTAATAGGATTGGCTGAGCAATTCGGCTCCGTCTATTTCCCGACGTACGCCGTCGTTCTGACTTTCGTGATCATGGTTGTCGTTCTTGCATTCCGACCGCAGGGTCTGATGGGGAAAGCATAAGCCCATGGCAACCCTCGAAAAGACAGAAGTACACGGCAGCGAATTTCCGCGGTTTCTGGAGCGGGTAGCTCCGGCGTATTGGGCCTTAGCCACCGTTTTACTGACGCTTCCAGCATTCGTAAGCGACTTCGTTATGTTCCAGATCATGGGATGGACGTACATAACCGGCCTTATCGCGCTCAGCCTCATGTTTCTTGCCGGATACGGGGGCATGGTCAGCCTAGGCCAAATGGCGATCGCGGGCTTTGCAGGGTACATGGTTGCGATCTTCGGCAACAGCGCCGTCGTTAATATCTCGCAAGGGTGGCCCTGGTGGATGGTCATCCCGATTGCACTCGCCCTGACCATGGTCGTCGCGACCGCCATCGGCTGGCTGGCAGTTCGTACTGCGGGAATTTATACGATCATGATTACCTTGGCGATCTCGGCAGCCTTCTTTTACTTCACAAGGCAGAATTACGAGCTTTTCAACGGTTTCCAAGGCTTTAACTCTATACGGCCTCCACAGCTTTTTGGCATCGATTGGCGGCGACCGATCGCCTTTTACTATCTGTCACTGTTCTGGGCGGCGCTTGGCTTTGGTGGTGTGCTTTACATCAGCCGCGCCCCTTTTGGCCTTGCCCTGCAGGGGGTCCGCGACAACCCCCGCCGGATGGCGGCCCTGGGCTATAGCGTAACATCACACCGCGTCGCCGCACATGCGCTCGCAGGACTAATAGCGGGAATTGGCGGAATTCTGCTGACGTGGCAATCGTCGCAGATCTCGCCGGGCACTGTCAGCATCGGAGCGGCTATCGATATTCTGGTAGTGGCTGTTATCGGCGGCCTTCGTCATCCGATCGGTGCATTCATCGGCGCGTTTATCTTCGTCATCCTCAAGACCTTTGCAGTAGACGCGCTTGTTGCACTTGGTCTCAGTGGTGAGCGGTTTCAGTTGCTCATCGGCCTTGGCTTTCTCATGATTGTCTTCTTCTCGCCAGACGGTGTCTTGGGTCTTTGGGAGCGTCTTCGCTCACACAGCAAGCGTGATCCGTTGACAGGCAAAGATCGGGGAGGGCGTTCATAATGACCGTCGAACCAATTCGGACAGCTTCCCAAGCCGACCTAAACAGCGCCGGATATGCCTTGGAGCTCCGCGACGTTTCGAAAAAATTCGGGGCGCTGCAAGCCTTGGGCGGGATCAACATGCGTGTCGCTCCGGGAGAACGCCGCGCAGTGCTGGGATCAAACGGTGCCGGCAAGACGACGTTGTTCAATTGCATAACCGGAGACTTTCTGCCCACGACCGGCGCCATCCGGTTTTTTGGCGAGGATGTCACCGCTTTCCCGGCGCAGGAGCGTATCCGCCGGGGGCTGCGTCGGACCTATCAAATCTCGCTGTTGTTCAACGGCTTGTCAGTGCTGGACAATGTCTACCTCGCTTGCCGGGGCGTGTCGCGGGGCCGGTTCTCTTTCAGGAGGCCGCAGCATTCGGATGCCTTGATGCAAACGGCGGAGGAGTTGGTTGATACGGTCAATCTCGCCGATGTGCGCAATGTCAACGTCGACGATCTTTCCTACGGGCAGCAGCGCCAGCTGGAAATCGCGATGGCTCTCTCCGGCGCTCCACGATTCATCCTGTTCGATGAACCGGCCGCTGGCCTTTCGCCGACGGAACGGCGGGAACTGATTGGAATTCTGACCAGACTGCCAAGCCATGTCGGTTTCGTCATCATCGAGCACGACATGGATGTCGCGCTGCGGGTAAGCGACAGCGTAACGATGATGCATAACGGCCGCATTTTCAAAGAAGGCAAACCCGCCGAGATCGAGAACGATCCAGAAGTCCAGGCGCTTTACCTGGGGGGTTCGGCAAATGGTTAAGCCACGCAATGTCTCGTCGACTCTCGAGGTGCGGGACCTGAATGTCTATTACGGTCAGTCCCATGCGTTGCAAGGGGTAAATCTTACACTCCAATCCGGCGTGCTGTCCGTAGTCGGCCGCAACGGTATGGGCAAAACGACGCTCTGCAAGTCGATAATGGGGCTAGTGCCGACGTCATCAGGCTCAATCACCTTCAACGGACAATACATATCCGGGCTTTCGTCGGCAGAGATTGCCCGCTTGGGCATCGGCTACGTTCCGCAGGGGCGACGTCTCTGGAAATCGTTGACCGTGGACGAACATCTCAAGCTGGTTGCGACCAAGGGCGGAGCCTGGACCCCGGAGCGGATATACAGCGTCTTTCCCCGGCTAGCAGAGCGCAAGACGAACGGCGGCGCGCAGCTATCCGGCGGTGAGCAGCAGATGCTGGCAATTGGCCGGGCGCTGCTGCTCAATCCAAAACTATTGGTCATGGATGAGCCGACCGAGGGACTGGCTCCGGTTATTGTCAATCAAGTCGCAGAGATGCTGGTCCGGCTCGGACAGGAAGGCGACATAGACGTACTCGTGATCGAACAGAATATCGGCGTGGCCTGTTCCGTTGCCGACCAGGTTGCGATCATGGTCAACGGCAAGGTCAACAGGATTATCGATGCCGCGCTGTTGTCCGCTGACCGCGACCTGCAGCAGGCGCTTCTCGGCGTCGGTCGTCATGCCCACGATGAGACGCCTGATAACGTCGAATCCAGTGGCCGGCCATCGGAGACGGCTCCGCAGGCAGCGACCAGAATTTACGTTTCAAATCCAAAAGTGCCGAACCGCTGGAGCCCGGCGGTTCCGGTGAGCTTAATCGCGCAGTCGGCCCGGACTGTCACGCCAGTTGCCGCCTCCCTCGGAACGGCTCCCGCGCCAATGGCGGCATCCCGCGGTGGCGTCGTTTACGTTTGCGGTACGCTCGACTCCAAGGGCGACGAACTGCGCTACATGCGGGATATCGTCAAGGCCCATGGTGTGCGAGTGGCTCTGGTTGATCTGTCCACCAGCGGCAAGCCCTCCGGTGCCGACTTTTCGCCTGCGACTGTGGCGGGTTTCCACCCGCGCGGGGCGTCGGGCGTGTTTACGGGCGACCGTGGCACGGCGGTGGCTGGAATGACAATCGCCTTTGAACGCTGGATGAAGAGCCGCACCGATGTGGCTGGACTGCTCGCCGCGGGCGGTTCAGGCGGAACGGCAATTGTTGCCCCGGCTTTTCGTGTGCCGCCAGTCGGCGTTCCGAAGATGATCGTATCAACCGTCGCGTCGGGCAATACCGCCCAGTATATAGGCGCCGCCGACATCACGATGATGCACTCCGTCGCCGACGTACAGGGGATCAATTCGATCACGCGCGAGGTTCTGGGCAACGCAGCCAACGCTGTCGCCGGCATGGCCAAAGCCCGGCAAGCACCCAAGCCGGCAGTTGATCGGCCGGCAATCGGTCTGACGATGTTCGGCGTCACCACGCCGTGCGTGCAGGCCGTCACCGGGCAGCTTGGCGCTGATTACGATTGCCTCGTTTTCCACGCCACGGGCACGGGCGGGCGGGCTATGGAGAAACTGCTTTCGTCTGGCATGCTGCGCGGCGTTCTGGACCTCACGACTACGGAGGTCTGCGACATGGTAGCCGGCGGCGTTTTTGCAGCCGACGACACCCGTTTCGATGCGATGATCGCCAGCAATCTGCCGTACATCGGGGCATGTGGCGCGTTGGACATGGTGAACTTCAACGCGCCGGAAACCGTGCCTGACCGCTATCGCGGGCGAGTGTTCTACGAACACAATCCACAGATCACCCTTATGCGCACGACCGTGGAAGAAAACATCGCAATCGGTCGGTTCATCGGGGAAAAGCTGAATCGGATGAACGGGATTGTGCGGTTCTTTCTGCCAGAGGGTGGCGTGTCGGCACTCGATGCCCCCGGAAAGCCGTTCTGGGATCCGGCGGCTGACAAGGCTCTATTCGAAACGCTCGAGCAGACCGTGCGTCAGACCGCAAACCGCCAGTTGCTCCGAGTCCCGCACAACATCAATGATCCGGCCTTTGCCGAACTCGTGGTCAAGACGTTCCGGTCGCTCCACGCCTGTCCTTCCAAGTCAACCAAGAGAGCCTGAACCATGTTCGACCGAGAGATCTTGATGAAAAAATATCGTGCGATGCGTGATGCAGGCGAACCAATTATCGGCGGCGGCGCAGGCACGGGCCTGTCGGCTAAATGCGAGGAAGCCGGCGGGATCGACCTGATCGTTATCTATAATTCCGGGCGTTATCGGATGGCCGGGCGCGGCTCACTTGCCGGCCTGATGCCTTATGGGGATGCCAACGCCGTGGTGATGGAAATGGCAGGCGAAGTTTTGCCCGTCGTCAAGCACACGCCCGTACTGGCGGGTGTGTGCGCTTCGGATCCGTTCCGGCTGATGGAGAAGTTTCTCGATCAGGTCAAGGGCGCTGGATTCAGCGGTGTGCAGAATTTTCCCACCGTTGGCCTGATCGACGGCAATTTCCGTGCAAATCTCGAAGAGACCGGCATGTCCTACCAGTTGGAAGTGGACATGATCGCAATGGCCCACAAGAAGGGCCTGCTGACGACGCCCTATGTCTTCTCCGAGGGCGATGCAGCCGCGATGGCCCGTGCTGGAGCCGACATCATCGTGGTGCATCTCGGCTTAACCACGGGCGGCTCCATCGGAGCGGACACGGCAGTGACGTTGGCGGAAGCTCCCACCTTGACAGATGCCTGGGCCAAAGCGGCGCTGGCCGTCAATCCCGACGCCATCGTACTGGTGCACGGCGGGCCGGTCGCGACGCCGGAGGACGCCGAATATGTCCTGAAGAATACAAGCCATTGCCACGGATTTTACGGCGCCTCCTCGATGGAAAGGTTGCCCACCGAAGTGGCGCTGACGGCTCAAACCAAAAAATTCAAGCAAATCAGCCGTTAAGGCAAAAGTCGAGCGCAACTGCGCAGGAGAATAGACATGACCGGGGAATTGATAGGAAATTTGGTTTTATGGATCATCGCGGCTGTAATCGTAATCTTCATCCTCTACTGGGTGATGAACTGGCTGTATCGCCGATCGAGTAAGGAAATAGCCTTCGTCCGAACCGGGTTCCTCGGGGAAAAGGTTGTCATCGATGGCGGCGCGTTTGTCTGGCCGATCATCCACGAAATCACGCCAGTGAACATGAACTCCATGGATCTGCACGTGATCCGCGAGAAAAGCAATGCGCTGAACACCAGGGATCGGATGCGCGTCGATATCGAAGCATCATTCTATGTTCGCGTCGGGCAGACTAAGCAAGCTGTCACTCTTGCGGCCTCGACCTTGGGGCGACGTACGCTGGAACCGGAGCGGATTCACCAGTTGCTGTCCGGAAAGTTCGTATCGGCTCTCAGGTCGGTTGCCGCCGAGATGACAATGGACGAGTTGCACGAGCAGCGTGGCGACTACGTGAAGCGCGTGATGATAATGGCGCAGGAGGGACTCGACAAAAACGGCCTTGAACTGGAAAGCGTCGCGATCCTCGATATCGATCAGTCGGAAATCGAATACTTCAACCCGTCGAACAAGTTCGACGCCGAGGGCTTGACCAGCGTCATCGAGGCCATCGAGGGTAGGCGTAAGATCCGCAATGACATCGAACAGAACACGATGTTGCAGATCCGTACGCGGAATCTGGAAGCCGAAAAGCAGTCTCTCGAAATTGAACGCGAGAGTGAGGGGGCGCGGCTCGAGCAGGAGCGTGAAATCGAGTTTCGCCGCGCGTTACAGCGTTCGGAACTGGCGCGCGAACGCTCCGAACGTGAGAAGGACGCGGAGCAGGCGACCCTTCTCAGCCGAGAGGCGATTGAGCGCGCGCGCATCTCCAATCAGGAACAGATCGCCGAAGCAAGGATCGCCTCCGAAAGGCGTATCCGTCAGCAGGAGATCGAGCGGCAGAAAGTCATAGACGAAGCCGAAATTGCAACACGCGAGGTCATCGAGAAGGCCCGTATCTCGCAAGAGAAGGTCTTGACGGAAACCCGCATCCAGACAAGCCGCGACACGGAAGCCGCCGACATTGCGGCCAAGGAAATGATCGAAAAAGCGCGGATTTCGCAGGATCGCATTCTCACACAGGCGCGAATCGCAAAGGACCTCGAAACGCAATCGAGCGAGATTGAGCGCAAGCGGACCATCGAGACTGCGGAGATTGCTTCGAGCGAGACGATAGAAAAAGCGAAGATCGCACAGCAGCTCGAGGTTGCCGACGCGCGAATCTCGCTTGAGCGAAACACCCGTGAACTCGAAATCGCCCGAAACCTGGCGATCGAAGAAGCGGAAATCGCAGCGCGTGAAACGACGGAAAAATTGCGTATTGCCCGGGAGAAATCGGTAAGCGAAGAGCGGATCGCATCCGATCAAGCAACGCGCGCCCTTGAAATCGAGCGCCGCAAGGCTTTGGAGGCGGTGGAGATCGCTTCGGAGCAGGCAACCGAAGCGGCCAAGATCGCCCGCGAAAAAGCCTTGGCTGCAGAACGGATCGCCTCTGAACTTGCGACCCGTACACTGGAAATTGAGCGTCGCAAAACTCTCGATACGGCCGAAATCGTTGCGAAGGAGGCGACCGCCCGCGAGCGTATCGCTCAGGAAGAGCGGGTACGGAGCCTGGAAATCGCCCGCAACGAGGCCATCGATCAGGCGGAAATCGCCAGCCGCGAACTGATCGAAAAGTCACGGATCGCAACCGAAGCCAGAACCGCGCTCGAACGCATCGAAAACGAAGAGCGGACGAAAGAACGGGATCTGGTTCGTGAGCAGGTTATCGGCCAGGCGGAGAATGCAACGGCCGAAGTTATCCAGACTGCGGTTATCGCCAAGGAAAAGAAGGTCGCGGCCGAGCGTATTGCCTATGAGCAGGACATGCGAGAGCGTGAAATCGCCCGCGATGCGCAAATCCGCAACCGGGAGATCGAGAAGCAGGAAACCATCGAGGCCGCTGAAATTGCAAGCCGTCGCCTGGTCGAGAGCCAGCGGATTGAGAAGGAAGCGGCAACCACAGCGGAGAAAATCGCGCGCGACCAGAAGATCCGCGGTCTCGAAATTGAGCGCAACAAGGTCCTCGACACCAGTCAGATCGCTGCCGATGAGGCTATCGAAGCCGCCAAGGTTGGAAAGCAGAAGACCATCGACGCCGAGAAGATTCTCGCCGAACAGGAACTCGACAAGAAGAAGCTCGAACGCAAGAAGGTTCTCGAACAGCTGGAAATCGCCCGGGTGCAGGTTCTACGCGAAGCCGAGATCGCCAGCCAGGAAGAGGTGGAACGCGCCCGTATCGCGTCCGAACGCGGACTCGACGACGCGCGCATCGGACATCAGACCGAAAGACGACGCCTCGAGATTGCCCGCGAGCAGGCCGTCGAAGTTGCTTCCATGGATAAAGCCATTGCTCTCTATCAGAAGTCTCTGGACGAAAGTGCAGCGGCGGTGCAGGCCGAAAATGCCCGTGCCCACGCGGTGGAGGCTGCTGAAAAAGCCAAGACCGTCGGTGAGCGGGAGATTGCAAGCCGTGCCAAGACAATTGGCGTCACCGCGGCCGAACTTGCCGCCGAGCGGATCCGTATTGCAGCAGAAAGCGAGAAGATTCGCGCAGCCGTCGAAGCAGAAGCGCATCGCCTGATCAACGAAGCCGAGAACATACTCACTGACAGTGCTCGGGCCAGCCTCTTCAAGCGTAAGATGCTCGAGCACGTAGAAGGGATTGTCGCAGCCTCCGCGAAGCCGCTTGAGAAGATCAACGAGATCAAGATCATGCAGCTTGGTGGCTCAGGCACACAGGGGCTCGATTGGGCCAATGGCGGCAACGGCAACAGCGGGAGCAATGGCGGCGGCGGCGCGCCAAGCCCCACGGACGAAGTTCTGAATACGGCACTCCGCTACCGCGTTCAGGCGCCATTTATCGACAGTCTGCTCAGCGACATCGGTATTGATGGTTCCAACATCGCCCGCTCCGACATCTTCCGAAACGCCAGTGATCTCACCCGCGCAGTCTCCGATTCCAACCGCTCGAAAGCGATCACGAAGAAGGAGAGCAACTGATGGCGCGTGTGTATGTTTCCTCCGTCATAAACGCGGACGCTGCGAGTGTCTGGGCTCGGATCCGCGACTTCAACGCCTTAGCAAAATGGCATCCCCGCATCCGTGACAGCCGGATTGAAGACGCTTTGCCCGCGGACAAGATCGGGTGCATTCGCAGCATACATCTTCAGAGCGGAGACATGATCCGCGAGCAGCTGGTGGCGATGTCGGACTACGACCTGTTCTACAGCTACGCGATGCTGGAAGGCCCGATGCCCTTGACTGACTACATGGCGACATTGCGACTGACGCCAGTCACGGACGGGGCCAGGACATTCGGGGAATGGTCGGCGGAGTTTTCTTGTGATCCTGCGAATGAGGCCGACCTGACAAACACAATCGGATCGAGCGTGTTCCAGGGTGGGTTCGATGCCCTCAAACGTCATTTCGGCGGGTAAGCCGTCATGGTGAAGGTTATTCGAAGCACAATTCTTCCCGCACCCATAGAGGAAGTGTGGAATGTATTGCGCGATTTCAACGGGCAATATCGCTGGCACCCAGCTTTTGCCAAGAGCGAAACCGAGCGCGGTCGTGATGCACGCCAAGTTGGTTCTATCCGCAAGCTCACGCTGGTCGATGGATCCGAACTGCGGGAACAACTGCTCACCTTGAGCGAGCCCGATACCGCCTATTCATACTGCCTGCTCGATACGCCGGTTCCGTTGTTTAACTACGTCAGCCATGTTCGGCTGATCCCGGTAACGGATGTGGATCACACGTTCTGGCAGTGTGAAGGAAGATTCGACACCACTTCGGATCAGCAGGAAGCCATGTCGCTGTTAGTTGGCACGGACATTTACGAAGCAGGCTTTGGAGCAATCCGGGCACATATGGGATTGGGAGGCTAACATGCTTTCGGTCGAAACATACCAGACGATGGCAGAGGCGGCAGGTGCCATGACCGACAGGTCCCGCTTCCTTGGTGGCGGCACATTGATCATGCGGGCCGTAAATTATGGGGATCAGAGCTTTGACCGGATTGTTCGGTCGCGCCAACTGGACCGGACAATCAAGGCCGAATCCAGTGGCGTCAGAATTGGCGCTGCCGCCACGATGACGGACATTCTTGCTTCACGGGACGTCCCGTTCCTGCATCCCGTTGCACGGGTTATCGGCGGCCCCGCGATTAGGAACATGGCAACCGTCGGCGGCAATCTGTTCGCTCCACCCCCCTACGGTGACTTCGCGACCGCCCTGTTGGCATTGGACGCACGTGTCATGATGACGAATGGCCAGGAAGAGCCGATCGAGGGCTTTCTGGCAGCGAGAAATTACGCGAGAGGGCTGGTCGCGGCTGTCCATATCCCGACCGGTAAGGAGGCGGACTTTCGTTTTCTTAAAGTGAGCCGCGTCAAGCCTAAGGGTGTCGCCATGCTGTCGATTGCTGCGTGGCTTCGCCGAGGCGAAGCACGCATTGCCTGGGGAAACATGGGGCGAACGCCACTTCGCTCAAAGGCCGCAGAGCGTCTTCTGAACCACGCGTCGCTGGACGAATCTGGCATTGCACCCGCGATCGCCGTGTGTGCGCAGGACCTCCAGCCATTTGATGATGCGTTGGCAACTGCGTGGTATCGCCGCGAGGTTGCGCCCATCTATCTAAAACACCTGCTGCTGGATGGAGGACGCTCCTGATGGCCAAGGTGCCCGTTACATTCAACCTGAACAATAGCGAGGCCGCCGTGTTTGTGGACCTCGGCGCATCCCTAATCGATGTGCTGCGCCGCGGCATCGGCGACCTGACCCCCAAACAAGGGTGTGCGCAGGGAACGTGCGGCGCCTGTACGGTGTTGATTGAAGGCGTGCCTCATCTCTCATGCCTGACGATGGCAGAAACCGTAGACGGCCGTGCCGTCGTGACGGTGGGCGGCCTAGCGGACGGTCCTAGGCTGCATGCCCTGCAGGTGGCGTTCATGGAAGGATTTGCCGCTCAGTGTGGCTTCTGTACGCCAGGGATGCTGATGGCAGGTAAGGCGCTCCTGGACAGAACCCCAAACCCGAGCCGGACAGAGGTCATAGACGCTATATCCGGAAACCTGTGCCGGTGCACGGGCTACGAGCCGATCGTCGACGCAATTCTTTCCGCCGCCGCACGAATGCAAGGAAGGGCAGTCTGATGTCATCAATCGAGTTTCGTAAAGATCTGTTCGCCGACGAACGCGACGATACACTCAAGGAGATCGGGCAACCAACGATCAGGCAGGATATACTAGGTCACGTTACCGGGCGCACGCCTTACTATGATGACCGTCTGTTTGACGGATTGCTACACATGAGAGCAGTTCGCTCGCCTCATCACCATGCGCAGATTCGATCGATAGACATATCTGCAGCAGAGCGCATGCCCGGCGTCCGTAGAGTGGTCACGGCAAAGGACGTCCCTGTTAACCTCAACACGCTCCTTTCACTCATCAACTTTGGGCGCGATGACGAACCCCTCTGTGCCCGTGACAAGGTCCGCTACAAGGGCGAAGCAGTCGCGTGGGTGATTGCAGATACCGAGCGCCAGGCGCGAGACGCATGCGCGTCGATACGGGTGGACTACGGCGTTCTCCCTCATGTGCTCGATGTCGAAGACTCGCTAAGGCCCGACGCGCCTGTCGTGAACGAGGTGTACCCGGGCAATACTTTTGAGTTCCACGAGAAGTACGATCACCAGAAACTACGCTTTGGCGACGTAAATGCGGCCTTTGCAAGGGCCGATCATGTCATCGAAGCCGAGTATCAAATGTCTCCGATCGAGCAGGCGCCCATTGAAACGTGCGGAGCTATTGCCGCACCAGAAATCAATGATCGGTTTGTGTGTTACACCAATACCCAGGCGCTGTTTTTCTCACTCGGAACTACGGCCAAGATTCTCAATATTGCATCGTCGCGTCTTCATTTCGTGGGAGGGACTGCGGGCGGCGGATTCGGCGGCAAAGTCGATTCTGTCGTGGAGCCGACGGCGGTGCTTGGTGCAATGTTGACAGGTCGTCCAGTGAAGTTCGCCTGGGACCGCTACGAAGAAATGCAGGTGGGCGCACCGCGCGGAGCAGAGCGCTGGCGCCTTAAAGACGGCGTGATGCGTGACGGAACGATCATCGCGCGCGAATTCACTGGCTTCTTCGACAACGGGGCGTACATGCGGTTGTCGCCTTACGCCATCCTCAAATGCGTAGGTCACTTGCCTGGCCCCTACAGCATTCCGAATGTTGCGGCCAACGTCTTCTGCTGCATCACGAACCGTACCCCCGCAACCGCCATGCGCGGCTTCGGCATCACCGCGGTTGATTTTGCGATCGAATGCCAAATGGACCGGGTAGCCGAGGTCGTGAACATGAACCCGATAGACTTGCGGATTCTCAACGCGTACCGGGACGGCGACATGAAGGCTCATCGCCGCAAAGCTAAGAACACGGCTCTGATCGAGTGTTGCCAAGTTGCCGCGGGCAAGGCGGGGTGGCCGATGTCATCGCAATCGGCCGCTCAGTCCTCACTGAAGGGCGGTGGCACACCGGATCGTGTCGCGATTCCCGAAACAGTTATTGACTACGAAGGGCGGCTTGGCGAGCGGCGCGCTGGAAAGACCGCGAGCGCATCGCCGTCAACCAGGGGAGCGGGGCGTGTTCCGGCCGGAACCCATGGCGAAGCGAAGGTCGGCGCGCCTGTTCAAAGCCCGGATATGCAAATTGAAGCGGAGCGGATTGGGCACAAGATGGGGGCAAACATAGTCGCGACACCGGAACCGCGGTTGGCGCGGGCGCCGGCGGCCGCCACCATTCGAGCGGCGCGGCCCGTTCCGGTGTCCCATGAGGCGAGCACTCCTGTTGCCACAACGGCAAAAAATTCCCCATCGGAAATACCTGCCAGCGCCGCTCCAGAATCTTTTTCACGCGGCGTCAAACGCCCCGGCAGTTCTCCTTTCACATCGGGCATAAGGAGGCGTTGAAAATGGCGATTTACAAGGGTCGTGGTTTTGCATGCATCAACTATCCGATCGGAATGAACCTTGGAGGCGATCCATCGCAAGCTCTGGTCCATTCGACGCCGGATGGCAAATTTATGGTCGCCCTCTCATCCATCGATCTGGGGCAGGGGATGAAATCTGTCACACGGCAGATCGCCGCCGAAACCCTCGGAGTTCCGGTCGCAGATGTCTACGTCGACACCGCCGACAGCGACACGGGCCCTCATTGCATGGGCTCCTTCGCCTCCAGAGGCACGCATCGCGTTGGTAATGCCGTTATCAGGGCTGCTGCCGAGGCACGCAAGCAAATGATGGAGGCCGCCGCCGAGGAGCTCGAGGTAAACGCGAGCGACCTCGATACTGACGGCAAGGGCAATATCCATGTTAAGGGTGCTCCGGGCCGCACCATCACCGTTACCCAAACCGCAATCGCCGCGCAGTTTAAGCAAGGCCGAACGTTGTCGGGGCGGGGCATTTTTCTGATTCCACCGTCTCCGACCGATCCCGAAACCGGAGAAATGACACCCGTCACGTGCTTTGCACATGCGGCGTTGGTTATCGATCTGGAAGTTGATGACGAGACGGGCGAGGTCGAAGTCAAAGAAATCCATTCCGCTTACGAAGTAGGGCGCGCCCTCAATCCCAAGCTCGTTGAACAACAATTGATCGGCGGCGCATGGATGGGCGTCAGCCATGCGCTCTATGAGACGACCGAACCTTATTACCCCGTTCGCGATCACGGGCCCGAGGATTTCAATACCTATCTAATGCCCGGGCCCGGGCAGATCGTTCCTCATAACCTGGCGGTTTTGGAGCGCCCTGCTGAAGACGCGCCATTCGGCGGCAAAGGGCCGGGAGAAATGTGCGCGAACCCGGTCTTACCCGCGATTGCCAATGCGATCTACGACGCTGTCGGCGTGCGATGTGACTACCTCCCGATCACCCCGGAAAAAATCCTTCGCGGCCTCCGTGAGAACGGCGGAGCGAAGCCAAAACGGATGTCCGCCTGATGACCGTCAGAACCAGAATCGCGGGGATTTCTAACCCGACGGAACTGCAACGCGCTCTCATCGATGCGCAGTATCTGGCGGACGATGCATTGGCGACTACAACCTACTTATCTTTGGCTCTCGGCAAGCCGCTCCTTCTAGAGGGCGCTCCCGGAGTTGGAAAAACAGAGGCTGCCAAGGCTTTGGCAGGCGTTCTCGGCCGGGAGGTGGTCCGCCTCCAGTGTTTCGAAGGCATCGACGCGGCCGCGGCGCTTTACGAATGGAATTACCCGCGCCAGATGCTCGCTATTCGGCAAGCCAGTGACGGAGCATTAAATCTCTATTCAGAGGACTTCCTACTTGCACGTCCTTTGCTTGCGGCGTTGCGCAATCCAACACGGTCGCTCCTGCTTATCGACGAGATCGACAGGGCCGATCAGGAGTTCGAGGCCTTTCTTCTGGAATTCCTATCCGACTTTAGCATCTCGATTCCTGAAACCGGAACAATCCGAGCCACACAAGCGCCGGTCGTTGTCTTGACGTCGAACCGAACCCGCGACCTGCACGAAGCTCTCCGCCGGCGTTGCGCGTATCACTGGATTGACTATCCGGACGCCGAGCTCGAAGCTCGTATCGTGATGGCAAGAGCGAGTACGGTTGCGCGTTCCACGGCTGACGCGGTGGTCATGTCCGTAGGACTTTTACGCGCAGAGCCGCTCGCCAAACCGCCAGGCGTCGCGGAGACGGTGGAGTGGGCGGAGGCTGCAACGCTCCTGAATACGCAGGGAGCCCGATGGCCTGACGCGTTCCGACGGGCAATCGGGGTCGCCATCAAAGATCAAGATGATCTGACTTATCTCTCTGACCATCTAGACGCGATATTGCCGGGCGAGGCGGCATGAGAATACCCCGCGCCCTCGATCCATTCCTTCGTTTCGCTCATGTTCTGCGAGGAGCAGGCTTTGCCGTGTCCCCCAGCCAGACCTTGGACTTTATTGAAGGTGTTGGCGTCCTCGGTCCGCGAACAATTATTGACGTCTACAGAGCCGGTCGCGCTCTGTTTGCCATACCGGTCGAACGCAAGTTGGAATACGACGCATTGTTTCGCGCAATTTTCCTTGGGCAAACCGTGGTGCCGCCCTCAGGCGATAAAGGCGATAATGCAGTAGAGGCTTACGAGCCAAGCCTGGCCACCATTGAAATTGAAGCCCCCAATGATCGCAGTGAAGTGGGTGCTGAAGCTGTGTCCGCCGAGAGGATTTCCCACCGGAACCTCACAAGATCTGCATCGAGTGCCGCTATCGATCGGATGATGCGTGAGGCATCGGCACTCCCGCGACGCTTGTCCTACCGCCGGACCGGCGCCAAGCATGGCAATCGGCTGGATCTGAGGCGCAGCCTGCGTGAGGCCGCAAGGCGCGACGGTGATGTAGCCCGGCTGTTCCGAACACGACGCAAAACCCGCCAGCGCAGATTGCTGATGCTCATTGATGTGTCTGGTTCCATGAAGGATGGGACGGATGAAAGGTTGAGAATTGCGCACGCAGTGGTTCAGGCCGCCGACCGCGCCGAGGTTTTTACAATCGGAACTCGATTAACGCGAATTACCGCGGCTATGCAGCCTGCCGATGCCGGTCTCGCGTTGGCACGCGTCGCCGAGGCGATCGCCGACTTCGACGGGGGGACGCGCATCGGCGAGGCTTTGCAAGCCTATCTAGCGATACCTAGATATGCGGTCTTCACCAGAGGCGCCGCGGTCGTCCTCATGTCGGACGGTTTGGAACGAGGCTCTCCAGACGCAATGATCGAAGCGGTGAGGAAGCTTTCTCGCGGCGCTTGGCGAATTGAGTGGCTAACCCCGCTCGCCATAGACCCAAGCTTCAAACCCGAGACCGCCGGCCTTAAGGGTATCCTTCCCTATATCGACCGCCTTGGCGACGGGGCGACAAGCGCATCCATTGTTGATCATATCCTTTCGATGGCGAGGCGCTCATGATCGATGTCCACCATCATATCTTGAAGTGCAAGAGCAGACTCTTGCGAGGCCGGAGGACCGAGAGTGTTCGGGTTGGACGAGGATGTCCAATGAGACGACCAACCGACCACGAAAGACTTCGGTTAGGCGATCCAAATCCAGATCGAATTTCACGAGCCGAGAAGCTTCGGATCAGTCCTGGACCATTCCAGTAATTTTAGAACGCCACTGCGACTCTGTCAAAGAGCAGTGAGACGCAGTAACGACCCCGGAACATCAACTTCAGACTGTATCAACACGAAAGGGAGGACCAAAATGGCCTTGCAAATTCACGTACTGGACTTTGGGGATATTGAGTTGGAGACCAGCTTTCTTGTCCTTGGCCACGAATGCGGCCGCGTCAGGCGAGTACCGGTCTACGGCTTTCTCATTACCGGGGGTGAATATCCGGTTCTCGTGGATACCGGCTATCGCGACAATGCCATTATGGAGTCGCTTGGGATGCGGGGGCTACAGTTCCACGACAACAAGATCGAAAGCCAACTCGCCAAGCACGGTCTTAAACTCGGCGATATTCGCTATATCCTCCACACCCACTTACACATTGACCACGCCGGGCAAGATGACAAGTTCCCAATGAACACAACTGTGGTGGTTAACCGCAAAGAAATGGAGTTCTCTGTCTCTGGTATCATGTTCCCCCAGTATCCAAAGCCGGACATCAAGCACCTGGTCGACCGCATATACGAACCCGCGGCACTCCGCTTTCTCGATCTCGACATCACGGGAGCAGAAGAGATTATTCCCGGCGTATGGTGCGAACGCGCTGGCGCACATACCGAAGGAAGTATGAACGTCATTGTCGAAACGACAGAGGGGCTGGCATGCATTTGTGGCGACGTCATCTATGATTTCAACGACCAGATCGTAAACCACGTGCACACCATCAACGAGATGGAACCGCGCGTCACCGGGAACCATTCTCAAACTAAGCGGGAAGAGAAAGGTGCGATCAAGAAACTCCTGAACAACTACACGTTCCTCCTTCCGATCCACGATCGGCCCGCAAAAATCGAAAGGCAGAAAGTCGTGGGTCGTCTCGGAATGTCCGTGCCCGGGCCAGTGACCGAAACACTCCCAAGCCGGCCATGGTTTGCGGTTTAACGGACGTTGCGTCCTCGGTCTGCAATTTTCGCAGACCGAGGCGTAAGTACGGCGGAGGAACGGCGATCACTTGTGACGGACTCTCTAATCAATTGTGGAGCAAATTCGCAGTGCAGGTCACACGCCAGATAGGCTCTACCGCTAGGTGGCGATCGAACGCCGAAATAGAATCAAGCTTGCCGTAAGGAACGTCACGCCCATGATCAAGACGGTCGCGAATTCCGTCCAGACGATTTCGAACCCTGCACCCCGATAGACAATTGCCTGCATAAAATTCACATAATGGCGCGATGGCAACAGCCAGGTAATATATTGCACCCACTGCGGCTGGCTTTCGACGGGCGACATGCCCCCGGAGAGCATCATCATCGGCATGACGGTCATCATCATTAACAGTGCGAACTGAGCCATTGTTCGCGCGATTGTTCCGAGAAAAATCCCAATCGCCGCTGCCGCTAGGACATAAATAGTCGTTCCCAGCAGGAGCAATCCGATTGAACCGGCGACGGGAACGTGAAGCGCGCCCTCCACAACAAAAACCAGCGAGCATAAGAATGCCACGACAATTACAAGGCCATTCGCCCAAACCTTGGCGAGCGCGATCTCGAAAGCTGTGAGCGGCATAACAAGCAGATGTTCTATGGTCCCATGCTCACGCTCGCGAAGAAGTGCCGCACCCGTCAGGATAATGATCAGCATCGACAGTTGATCCGCCAGACTGGCGATCGCCCTGAACCAGGATTGAGTGCCATTGGAGTTGAAGGCACGGCGTATGACAATGGTCGACGGCAACCCTTCCGTTTGGCCAACGATTTGTGTGTAGCGGTTGATCTCGCTTGTAATCATGCTCTGAATGTATGCAGCGCCGAGTGTTGCCTGCTGGGAGGCCGTCGCATCGGCAATGACTTGGATGGCGGTTTCGCGGCCCTTGCGAACGTCTCTTTCGAAGCCCGGCGGGATAACGACGACCAGCATATATTGCCCCTGATCCATGGTCTGGTCGATATCTGCAACACTGATAGCCTTGGCGGCTTGGAAGTATGGAGGGTAAAACAGGTCGGCGATGGAACGCGAGAGCTGGGATCGATCTTCATCCACGACGGCGATCGAGGCGTTGTTGACGGTTTCGCCCGCTCCTGTCGCTTGTACATAAATGCCAACCCCGAAAGCCCAGATCATGAAGATAATCATCGTCGGGTCTTTTGCCAGGGCACGTAATTCCTTAGTTCCGAGCCAGAAGATAATCAGGAGACTGCGCATCGCTATTTCTCCTGCTTTTTCAGAAGTAATGCTGAAATTGCGAGGAAAGCCGGTGGAAACAGGCCCAACGCGAAGAGATCCCCGGCCAGGTCCGGAAAATCCAATTCCTTGGTAAATACACCTACGCTCATATGCATGTAGTAAGTCGTCGGCCAGATCGAACCTATCAGTCGAGCAACGCCTTCAAGCGACGACACAGGCTGCATCATTCCAGAAAACTGCATTGTCGGGAGCATGGATAGAATGGCGCCGGCAAAAACCGCAGCGACCTGGCTTGACGTAAACGTCGAAATGAGCAGGCCGTAACCAGTCGCAGCCGCGGCGTAGAGGAGTGCCCCAAGCGCCAACGCAATCCCATTACCCTTCATCGGAACATCGAACAGAAAAAGGACAGCCGCCGTCATGACAATGAAGTTGATGATGCCGATGCCCACGTAAGGCAACTGTTTTCCGATAAGAAATTCGAGCCTGGTGGTCGGGGTAGCGTAGAAATTGGTAATGGTGCCGATTTCCTTTTCCCGCGTGACGCTGACCGCCGTGAGAATTGCGAGAAACAGCAACATGACCATGGCTGGCACGGATGGTCCGATGGCATAGATGCTCTCCGCTGTCGGGTTGTAGCGGTTTCGGACCTGAAGGGTGGTCACCGCGCTGTGGGTTCCAGGTGTGCTTGCCTCGCGATCCCGTTGCTGGGAAAACAGGTTATGAGCTTGCTGCACGTAGCCCTCGATGGTGGCTGCGCGCAACGTATTTGCCCCGTCGATCCAGGCGGATACTTGCCAACCGGAGCCCCTTTTGACCATGCGGCCGAATTTGGGTGGAATCTCCAGGACCAGAGTGACGTCGTTGGATTTCAGGCGGTCCTCCATCTCCTCGGCACTGCGAATGGGCGTTCGCTCCGTGAAGTAGCGGGAACTGGAGAAATTTGCGAGATAGGCCCGGCTTTCGGGCGTGTTGTCCTGGTCGAAGGCAGCGTAAGTCAGGTTGGTAACGTCGCTAGAGATGCCAAAGCCAAAGATCAGCAATATCAGGAACGAACCCAGGAAGGCGAAGGTCAACCTGACTGGATCCCGCATCAGTGAAAGCGTTTCACATTTCGAATAAGCCCAAAGGCGCTGGAAGGATATAAACCGCTCTGGCGTTGAAGCGGAGCTTTGTCTTTCCTGAGAGAAAGCCACGGATGAGGGTTCCGTAGGGCTCAACTCGGGAACAGGAGCCTGATCATCCTCAATATATGTGATAAAGGCTTCCTCGAGATCCGGGCTATTTTTGGATGCGATCACTTTCTCGGGTGCGTCCGAAACCAGGACACGTCCTGCATGCATCAGCGAGATGCGGTCACAACGCATCGCCTCGTTCATAAAATGTGTCGAGACAAAGATTGTTACATTTCGGCTTCGCGAGAGATCGATCAGCAATTTCCAGAAGTCATCCCGCGCCAGGGGGTCCACGCCGGAAGTCGGCTCATCGAGAATAAGAATTTCCGGATCGTGCACGATCGCGACCGCCAGCGACAGACGCTGGCGCACGCCAAGCGGCAAAGAGTTCGCTCCGCTGTCGGCATATTCAACAAGACCCATTTCATCGACGAGTTCTTTGGTGCGAGCGGCTGCCTGAGTCTCGTTGAGGCTAAACAACCGGGCGTGCAAGAGAAGATTCTGACGGACGGTCAGTTCGCCATAAAGCGAGAAGGATTGGGACATAAACCCGACACGTCGGCGGACGGACATATCGTTCGCGTCCACGGGACTGCCGAAAACCTGCGCTTCGCCTGAAGTTGGGGCCAGCAGGCCGGTCAGCATTTTCATCGTGGTGGTCTTACCGCTGCCGTTCGATCCGAGGAAACCGAATATCTCGCCTCTTTCGATGGTGAAACTGACGCTATCCACGGCGGTGAAGTCGCCGAACCGGCACGTCAATTCTTTCGCCAAGATCACCGGAGATTCCGTATTGGGTTTGCGGGGCGGGACGACCAGAGGCTGTCGGCTGCTCTTATCTCCGGGCAGCAGTGCTACGAACATAGCCTCAAGATCCTGCTCTCCTGTCGCCTGTCGCAGTTCATTGACCGTTCCGGCGGCCAATATCTTGCCATGATCCATGGCAACTAGCCAATCGCAATAGCCAGCCTCATCCATGTACGCGGTTGAAACAACGATGCTCATTGCGGGGCGTTCACTGCGCAAATTTGCGATAAGGGTCCAGAACTGCCGACGTGATAGTGGATCGACACCGGTCGTCGGCTCATCGAGTATTAGCAGGTCTGGATCATGAATGAGGGCACAGCACAGACCCAGCTTTTGCTTCATGCCGCCCGACAGTTTACCCGCTGGCCTGCCCAGAAAAGGAGACAGCCCTGTTGCCGCCGTAAGTCGCTGAATTCGCGCCTCGGTCTCCCCAGAGGAAAGGCCGAATAGCGCGCCAAAGAAGGCAAGATTCTCTGCCACGCTGATTTCTTGGTACAGGTTCTTGCCAAGGCCTTGCGGCATATATGCAATTCGGCCGCAGATTACTCGCCGATGCTTTGTGTCAGCCATGCTGCCTGCCAAAACATCTGCGGTGCCGGTCTGGAGCTTGCGTGCGCCTGAAATCAAACCGAGCAAAGTCGACTTGCCAGCGCCGTCCGGTCCGATAACGCCAACCATTCGACCGCTCGGGATATCAAGTGACACGTCGTCAAGGGCAACGACCTTGCCATATAGATGCGTCACTCCGACGATACGAGTAATGAACTCTTCAGAACCAGGCATCGTCAATTGCCTGCGTCAGCGGGATCCCCAGGCAATCGCACCTGCAGGAATTCCGGCCATTCAGGTGGGTTGGGATCCAACCGGACGTAACCGACACCCCTGGCGCCGGTCTTCACATGTTCGATATGTCGCGACACGAGACTAGGAGGAATGCGCAATTTGGCGCGAAACATGAGTTTGTCTCGTTCGCTGCGGGTCTCTACCTGCTTTGGAGTAAACTGTGCGTCAGGTGAAACAAACGTCACCTTTGCAGGCAGGGCGAAGGGGGCGCCGTCGAGCACGATGCGTGCCTGAGAGCCGGTGGAGACACGGATCGCCTGCTCGGATGGAAGGTAAATTTCCATATAGATCTCCGAAAGATTGACGATCGTCAGGACTTTTCCGCCGGCGCCAACAACTTCGCCCGGGTTTGCCAGACGATAAAGGACTCGGCCGTCGACGGGCGCCCGCAGAGTCGCATCTGCGATCTGCGCATCGATCTGATCGACCAGTGCCTTGGCGGCATCGATCGACCGCTCTTTGGCAACTACAACCTGCCCGGCCGCCTCCAGAATGGCTCGAGCACTATCACGCTCGCTTTGCGCTTCGTCCTGTGCCTGACGGCTAATGGCATCTTTATCGGCAAGAGAATTAGCACGTTGCAGGTTGCTTTCCTTGAACCTCAATTCCGCTTTCCGTTGAATAAGAGTGGCCTGGGCTTCCAGCCGCGACGCGTCTGCTGTTGTCCAATCCGCGACATATTTTGCCCGTTGTGCCTCAAGCTCGGTCACGTCCATTTTGGCGAGAACCTGACCGGTGTTGACGAGATCACCTTCTTGCACCAGGACATCTTGCACACGACCTGAGGATTTCGCCGAGATATCGATCTGATCAGACTCGATACGTCCATTGCCCGACAGCAGCCCAGCAGGGATCTTCCCCGACTGACTTTGCCGCCAATACCAAGTCACTGAGCCAACGCCCACCGCGATGATTAAGATAATAAGAACCGTCTTTAATCGGGTGCTGATCTTCATCTCTTTTATCGCTTTACGATGACTGTCTCGGGTAAGGTGGCAGCCGACGACGCACTACAAGCCTTGCCCGCCCGTGCGACAACTCACTCTGGTGATCCGCAATGGCCGCTATTTCAGGCGTTCCGTCAACCAGTCTGCCATCAGGCGGCCGGCACGCGATCCGTAACCGGCAGCGCAATGCCACGCTCCTGGGTAAGAAACGAAAGTCTTGTCCTTCGAAGCTGCCTCATCGTAGATGCGTTTGGCGCTGAACACGTTGAAAATCGGGTCGGCCTGGCCATGAACGACCAGAAGCGGGCACTCGATTTGCTCTGCGAGACCCTGAAGTGTCATCTTTGGAAAGATCAAATCCATTTCCTCATCGTTGACACCGCTTAAAACCGCAAATTTATGCCGATACTCTTGCGCATAGTTGACTATTTCCTGCGGTGCATAGGAGCCCCCCAAAGCGATGCAGGCATCGATACGTTTGTCGGTCGCCGCAGCCCGGGCGACATAATAGCCGCCGGTACTGCCACCAGTAATTGCGATCTTGCCAAAGCGCCCATCCTCCTTGACGAAATCGACCATTTTCGAATAGGCCTTTTCGAGCTCGACCTCGAGAAAACCGTTGTTGAAAAATCGCGTCGTGCCTTGACCGGGCCCGTCGATGATCAACACTGCCCTGCCGTTGGCCAGATGGCTGTCCACGCCATGAATTGCCTGGTCCTTGAATGCGGTCGCTCCGGCGATTGAAATGACGATCGGATTTTCCGGCTCGAGGGATTTCGGTAGAGCGAGCCAGCCATCCATGACATAGTCCTTGTAGGGAATACTCACTTCCTGCCAAGCTGGAGTGCCGAGTCTGGCATATTGCTTGTTGCACTGGTTCATCTTGCGATAGAGAGCCAGTTTCTCGTCTGTAACATCGGTCAAGCCATACTGCGCAAGGCCATACATCGCTCCCGCCGCCCAGAAGAAATATCGCGCTGTCGCCCCGTTGCCCAATACGAGTTGTTCTTCTGCATATTGCAGGTCGGCATCGGCCAACTCCTGGCAAAGAAACACCCAATCCTCATTCTGCTCGCGCTTGAGAAGTCTGACTAGATCATCGCTGTCTACGCTCCCATATAGCCGCTCATTAACCTGAGCGTGTGGTCTCTTGCGTTCTCCGATGGAATCCACGATCAATCCCCATTGGTTGAATTATCTACATTTTTTGCAACACGGATGCCTATAATGGCGAGCCCTCGCACTCACCGACGCGCGCCCTGGTACGCGCAATTATGCGACAGGACTGGGTTTCATTCTTCGTGCCCAAACCAAACAGCATTCGCTAGCACCCAAGGGCAGCACCATGGATTTGCCGAAAACTGACGTAAAGCACGATAAAGTGAATTCACTGCTCCATTTTTGCAGCAGCGTTCGGCATGATCGCTAAAAGATGAACAGTGCGACGGCCTATCGGTCAGTGAGGTATTGATTTTGTCTCTTCCGAGGTGTTGAGCTGCGGAATATCTATCTCGGCTCGAAGACTGTGGGGCTTATACGAACGTAGGCGTAAGCTTCCATATGGATAGACTAAGACTGAAGCCTGCCTTTCTCTCTGTTTCTCGCGGAATCGACTTTGAAAAATGGTTCCAAAATCTTTTCGTGAAGCGCGGTTGTGGATCGCCGAAGCAACAGATGCGTGCGATGAGGTCGGTATTGGGTCCTATGGCGTCGTCCAACTCTTCCACGAACCGGTCCATGACTGTGTTCGAAATGGCTCAAGGTATTGGATTTCCGCAAAGGCCGCATGGCCCAGACCGTGGTGAACGGCAACAGGGACGACATGCACGTTAGCCGGTGCGGCTTGGCGGATGCGGATGCAAAGTTCGGTGTATTGCTCCGTGAGTTCGGTGAGTGCATCGTCCCGCAGCATCCTGCCCTGCGGGTGTATATCGTGACATTTCGCATCGGCGCTCACCGCGCTTTTTAGCCAGTTCCGCGGCAAACGAGGGCATAGGTCGAGAACGGTATGCACGATCGCGGGGCTACCGCCATCTTTCTTTCAGGAAGTCTACGAAGCGCTGAGTTTTTGCCGGCAATAACCTTGTTTCGGTGATGGCATTTATGGCAATAGGCGTCGCTTCCCAATCAGACAGAATTCTTTGGAGGCTGCCTTCGGCAACATCCGTTTCGGCAACGCGCTCAGCAAGCACTGCTATGCCTAAGCCGAGCTTACAGAGGCGCTGAACCATTCCGACATTGTTCATCAGGAAACGCCCTTGCACCTTTGCGTCAACGGTTTCCTTCTGGCTTTGAAGTTTCCAGACATCTGCTTCTATCGTTCGAAGTCGCAGACACTGGTGATTGATGAGCTCACCTGGATGCGAAGGCTCGCCCGCCTTTGCCAGATATGCCGGTGAGGCGTAAAGCATGCGCGGAAGACGAAAGAGAAGCCGGGTAATAAGATTCGAGTCTGGTGACTCCCCCATGCGTAGCGCTACGTCGAACGGCTCCCCGACAAGATCGACCCTGCGCGGGGATAGATCGAAATCGAATGTAATGCCGGGATAAAGATTGGCAAACTCGGCGATCAATGGTGCGAGGAAGAATTGTCCGAAATCGACAGGCAGGGCAACTCGTAAGAGACCAGTGGGCTGCGCCAGCATCTCTCCGAGTTGTTCATGGGCCAGTCTCGCTTCCTGCACGATGCGCTTGCAGCGCTCGTAGTAGATCTCTCCTGCTTCCGTAAGCTCAATCCTTCGGGTGGTGCGATGCAGCAAGCGAAGCCCGATTGCGCTTTCCAACACTGAAATGCGCCTCGACAGGGTGGAGTTCGGCATTCCTAGAATTTCCGCAGCGCCCCTGAAACTGCGCGCTTTGGCAACCTCCACGAATAAAGCCATATCATCCAGCGAGGTCATTCGTATTGCTCCATAAATGGTATATTGAGTTCCACCTTCGCCGATTTATCTCAAAAAAGAATGCGTCTATCAAGGTGATCATTCAACGAGCGGGTTCACCCACCTCAAACCGCTCTGTATCCAAGGAGAAGCATGATGAATTATGTAAGATTGAAAGCTGAAGATGCTGCAGTTCTCCTAATCGACCACCAGGTCGGCACGATGGGCTGGGTCGGCTCCACCACCTTCGACGAAATGAAGAAGAACGCAATTATCCTGGCAAAGGCCGCCAAGATCCTCAACATGCCGACCGTGCTCACATCCAGCATGGAAGACGCTCCCCAGGGACCGCTTCTCAGCGAACTGGAGGAAATCCTGCCTACTGAGTTCGCCGCCCGCATTAAGCGTGCCGGCATCGTGAATGCGATGGACGATGAAGCGTTCGCCGCAGCAGTGAAGACGACAGGTCGCAAGAAGCTGATCGTTGCCGGGGTTACCAATGATGTGTGCACGGTTTACCCGGCCCTGACGCTGATCAACATGGGCTACGAAGTGCAGGTCGTCGCTGATGCCGGCGGATCGCCGACGAAGATGGCAGACGACATTGCCTTGCGCCGTATGGAGAAGGCGGGCGTCACATTGACTAGCACCAATCAGTTGATTGCTGAGCTCGCTGGGACCTGGAGCACGCCAGAAGGCGGCCAACTCGCCCAGGCTTTGATGTTGGGCTGACCCGCCGCGTCCTGGCCGCGCCGCTCTGCCGCGCCCAGGACAATATGGCTCCTCTCACAAGCCCGTATGTGAGCCCATTATCCAGACTTTAGAGGTTTGAAACATGACAGACATTTGGCAGCCTATAGACTTGGGTTCTATCCAACTGGCCAACCGCTTGGCGATGGCGCCTATGACCCGCAGCCGTGCCAAGCCAGACGGTACGCCAAGCGAACTTGCGGCAGAGTATTACGCCCAGCGCGCAACGGTCGGACTTTTGATCAGTGAAGGGACGCAGCCGTCCGATGACGGGCAGGGGTACCTCGCTACGCCAGGAATTTACAACGATGCTCATGTCGCCGGCTGGCGCGCAGTGACTTCGGCTGTGAGGGCGCAGGGAGGTCATCTCTTTATCCAACTGATGCATGTCGGGCGCGTGTCACATCCCGACAACACGCCTCACCACAGGCAGCCTGTTGCTCCGTCAGCTATTGCGCCCGGCGCTCAGATGTTCACGGTGAAGGGCATGCTCGACATTCCCGAGCCTAGGGCTCTTACAACCGAAGAGATCCAGGCGACAGTTCAAGATTTCCGCCAGGCGGCACGTTGTGCAATCAACGCCGGCGCAGATGGGGTAGAAATTCACGGTGCCAACGGTTACCTGGTCCACCAGTTCATTGCTCCAAGTGCGAATAGCAGAGGTGATGCATATGGTGGTTCGATCCAAAATCGTGCCCGCTTCGCCATTGAGGTTGCCGCCGCGATCGCGGAAGAAATCGGACCCGAGCGAACAGCCATTCGGTTGTCGCCAGGTGTGCCCATGAATGGCATCGATGAGGGACCGGAAGGTCCTGATCTGTACCGTTATCTCGTCGAAGAGCTGGACAAATTGAATCTTGCATACCTTCACCTCCTGCATGTCGGAAACGAGCAGTTGTTGGCTGACATTCGTAGGCGCTGGAGAAACGTGCTGATTGTCAATCGACCAGGGCGGTCGCGCGATCTTGTCGGTTCTGACATCCAGGCTGGTACGGCTGATATGGAGGCTTACGGCCAATTTGTGTTGGCCAATCCTGATTTCATCGCCCGTATCAAGGCTGACGCTCCATTGAATGAGGGCGATCGCAACACATACTATGCCGGCGGTGCCCAGGGCTACGTCGATTACCCAACCCTCTAAGGAGGCTGGCGCCGGTGCGGCTGAAGCCCACCGGCGCAACCTTGAAGGAGATGATCATGAGCCAACCTGTCAAACTCGACCGTTCGATGAAACGAAGGCACGGATCCGGTGGCTTCGGCATCGAAATCCTGTGGCCAGGACTTGTTGACCGGGAAAACGGCGACAGCGGCATCGGTGCAATCGGCCGGATCGATCACGCGCAAGTTCTTCCTGGCACGGTCGTGTCCATGCATCCGCACAAGGATGACGAGATTCTCACTTATCTTCGTGGTGGAAGGGTCCTTCATCTGGACACTGTCGGACGTTCGGAACAACTTTCCAATACGCGACTAATGCTGATGAATGCCGGCCATACGTTTCAGCATGAGGAGCAGGTTCAGGTCGATGGCGGCGCTCTGCAAGGGCTGCAGATCTTCGTGCGCCCACGCGAGGCCGATCTGGAGCCGATGGTACAGTTCCATGACTTCGCGATCGCCTACAGCGAGAACGACTGGCGACTGATTGCCGGCCCCGAGAATGCGCCGCTTATCTTCCGTGCCGAGGCTTGGATCCACGACATGCGACTCGATCCGGGAATGGCTGCTGAGCTCCCATCTGCTCCCGAGGGCGATATCCAGCGGCTAATCTACGTCTTTTCCGGAAAGGCATCTGTGGGCGACATCGGGCTTAGCACCGGTGAAAGTCTACTCGTCGCAGCTGACGAACTGACAATCGTTGCGGATCAACAGACGGACCTGGTTCTGTTTACCACCAATCGCGCGGCCCCAACCTTCAAAGCAGGGATGTTCAGCGGCAATGTTCTTGACCGTAGGTAGCGGTAATGGCCTCCAGTTTGATCGTGAAGTCTCTGACACCGGCACCCAGTCCAGGCATGTCATCTGAACGGCTATTTTCTGGCTACGTCTAAATGAGCCTACGTCTAAATGAGCCATTGGTGGGCGAAGATCCTCAGTCTTGTTTTTTTGCGCAATTAGCCGTCAACTTTGAAAGTTAATATGAGCCAAGCCAAACCCGTGCAAGACGTCGGACCGACGAGCCCGCTTCCCAGCCAGTATCTGACGCTCGTCTTGCGATAGGTTTGCTCGGGGTGTTGTTGGCGGCAATGATTGCCGGGCTCATGGGCCGCGTGCCCGCCCCTGTTCTGGCTGATGTGCAAGGCGCACTCGGTGTCGGAGAAGACGAGGGTTCACGGCTGACGACGGCATACTCCGCCGGCGAGCTCGCGGCGATGCCATTTGCAACCTGATTTGCGACGACGTTTTCCATGCGGCGCTTCCATCTGACGATGCTGACCTGCGCACTGGCGATCAGTTCCGTTATCCCGTTTATTCAAGATCTGAGCTTGTTGCTTGGTTTGCGGCTGGTGCGAGGTATGGTGGCCGGAGCGCTGATCCCTGTGCTCATGATGGCGTGCGCTACGCTTCCTGCCAGCTTCAATCAAGCTTTACGCCCTCGCGCTCTTCGCATTGACGGCAACCTGCTCACCAAACATTGCGTTATGGCTGGCAGCGTTCTGCGTTGATCGTCGCGACGATTGGAAGTGGGTCTATTGGAATGTCGTGCCTCCTGGCATTCTCGCGGGTATCCCTGTCGCGTGGGGAATTCCGAAATCCCCACCCATTCTCTCCCGACTGGAACAGGGAAACTGGCTAGGCATGGCACTGGGCGTACCTGGCCTTGCTCTGCTAATCGTCGGCGTCGATCAAGGCGTTCTACTTGAGTGGCTCCAATCGCAAGTGATTTTTTCTGCTCTGCTCGTCGGCGGGATATTTACGGTTTTATATCTGTTCAGCGAATGGCTCCACCCCGCTCCCTTCATAAACCTCCTCGAGCGCAGAAACATATGGTTGAGTTTCCTGGTCTTCGTCTTTTTGCTGGTGACGCTGTCCACCGGAGTCACTTTGCCTGCCAATGTCCTGTCAGGCCTGCAGGGCTTTCGGACGGAGCAAAGCGCCCCTCTCGGTCTGATCGTGGGTTTGCCACAACTGGTCCTTGGCCCGCTGGTTGCCTTCCTGCTCTATCAGAGGTGGGTTGATGCCCGCCATGCGTTTGCAGCAGGATTGCTTTGCATTTCTATGGCCCGCTGGCTCGCGTCCGAGATCACCGATGGATGGATGGTACAGCAGTTCTTGCCAGTTGAGGTGTTACATGCGATTGGCCAACCCATGGCGATCATCTCGCTCTTATTTTTGGCGACAAGTGTGGTGCAGCCGACGGAAGGACCATTTGTTGCCGGTCTGGTTAACATCCTTCGCGTGTTCAGTGCCACTCTCAGCAGCGCGTTTATCGGACAGATGACCGCTCGGCGGAGCAAATTTCGCTCCGAAATGCTGCTTGATTACGCCGGAATTCGGCTTGGCCGGCTACCGACAGTGGACGCTTTGTCAAACACCTTGGCTGACACTGTTACCCAATAGGCGAGTGTCCTCGCTGCGGCAGATATTTATCGCATTTTTGGCACTCTGGCGATGCTGCTGATACCGCTCGTCCTTTGCCTTCAACGCATCCCAGCACCGGAAATCGCTGTAATAACCCCGCCTGGGCCGACCGATGATAGAGCCATCCGATTGACTCCAAACCTGAAATGACGCCCTCGTGAACCTTGTCACCTCCTTCCGCGTTTCGATCGGTATTCTTGCGCTGGCTGGACTGGTTGCCGGATACTACTTTCTCAACCAGTCCGAAGCAGAAGCTTTCGAACAAAGCACGACGGATGCCTACATTTAGGCTGACTTTACGGTAATCGTACCACAGGTAGCGGGCATCATTACACGTGTCGCTGTGTCCGATAATCAGCCAGTAGAGGCAGGCACTCTCGTTGCGGAGGTCGACGACCGAAGTCTGCGTATTGGCGTCGACAATGCGGAGGCCCAAATTGCTGGTGCCGAAGCCAATCTCGATAGCCTGAGGGCCCAGATCATCCGCCAGCAAAGCGCTATTGAGCAGGCGCGCGCAGTGGTCGCAGCGTCGGAAGCGAATGTCAAATTCGCTGAAATCGACCGTGACCGTACAGCCAATCTTGCTGCCGCCGGTTCGGTTCGCTCTCGAGAAGAAGCGCAGGCACAATGGGACACGCAACGTGCTGCCCTCCAACGAGATACTGCTGGTCTGCATTCCGCGGAGCAGCAGACGGGCATCCTGAACGCTGATCTCGAAAGTGGCAGGTCGGATTTGCTCAAGGCGCAGGCAGGGAAAGCGAGTGCGGAGTTGAACCTCTCCTATGCTCGTCTATCAGCGCCAGTCTCTGGTGTGGTCGCCCAACTGAGGGCTCGCGTCGGGGGCTTTGCCAGTATCGGGGACCCCTCGTTAACTCTGGTACCTTTAGATGCGCTATATGTCGATGCAACTTTCGCGAAACGCAATTGGCGAGGGTCGCTGTTGGCCAGCCCGTCAAGTTGATTGTCGATTCACTTCCGGGGGTCGTATTGGCCGGACGCGTCGCAAGCCTTGGTCCAGCTAGCGGAGTGAGTTTTTCGACAGTTGCACCCCACAATGCAGCAGGTAACTTTACCAAGATCGCCCAGCGACTGCCGGTGCGCATCCACCTCGATCCCGGTCAAAAAGACACGGCGAGATTACGTGTCGGCATGTCGGTCCAACCAACTATCGATGTGAGCTCCGTCGTATCGGACCCTCGATCCTAGTAAGGCCGTGATCTTGTTCAATCGGACTGGTGTGACGGGCAATGACCGACACCACTTTTGGCATCGCGATCACCAGGCCCCGTTTGAGCAAGATCGGACTTCTTAGCTCGCGGGATTTAGATCTTGCCTCGATACCGACTTCCGCAGAGCGCACTGGCGAACTATATAGAGGGACATGGGAGGCGTGCATTCTGGACTGAACAGAACAGACGGTCAGGGATCCGCCGAATTCGGCGGGAGAAATATGACAGTCAGCGAGCTTCCTTTCTACGACCCTCACAGGTTAGACCGCTACGGTGACCTGCGCTCATTGCCCCGTTTGCGACATTTTGGAAAAAACGATGTGATCGAAAGATTTCGTCGAAGCGTTCCATTTGACTATCTTGCGGTTCTGGGGCTCGACTTCGACCGGTACCGTGTCGGACAGGAATTATGTTTGGATACAAACCTCCCACCCGCTTACATGGAAGCCTATGAAGCGGATCGACTATACGAAACCGACCCGTTTTTTAGGGCCCTGAAAACGTCGAAGACCGTGGTGATCGAACACGACGTTTACGCCCTTAGTCCTCCCCCCGCGCGCCTGCTGTACCTTCACGAGACTTTTCGTGTTTTCAACCGCACGGCCTTTCCGCAAATCCGTGATGATGTGGTCTACAGTGCCGTGGGTTTCACCCGTGTTTCACCATTCGATCGTGAAGAACTACATTTTTTGGAGTTGATAGCGCCCACCGTCCACAAGATCGTCACCAAGCCGATCGTCGAAAAATTCGCTGCAGCCCACTTGAAGCTCACTCACGGAGAAATCGAGTGTCTGAGGTGTGCGAGCCTCGGGCATACAAGCGGACAGGTGGCAGAGCAAACGGGATATCAGGTCGATACCGTCAACACCTATATTATCTCTGCGACCAGGAAACTCGGCGCGACAAACCGCACCCATGCGGTGGCCGAGGCAATACGTCGCGGTATCCTGCGATGAGACCATATGTATGGGCGGTTAGCGCCCTCCTGCTCAAATAAGGTTGGAATTCGCAACCGATTGAAAGCCATTTGATAACCGTGTGACGATCTGATCCCTCAGAGCATGACGACACTTTGTTGAGCGCTTATTAATAAGATTGAAACTTATCCATCCGATAAATCGCATTGCAGGTTATCGGGCTGCCATGACGGTAAAAGCCACGCTGTGATTTCCATTATTAAGTAAAGATCTCTATGCCGCCCGGCTAAGGCCGTAAGCGCGCCCGTATTCGAACGGGCGCGCAGGAAAAATTTGCGTGAACATTCATTGAGAGGTGAGATGTCTTTTCTTCGGAATGCAAGCATTCGCGCAAAAATTCTAGCGCTTATAGTCCCGCTCTGCCTGGTTGGATTCTCAGCCTCCGCTCTGATCTCTGTAGAATACAAGTCGGCGGATAGGCGCTATTCCCATTTTGTGACCCATGACAACGCCTCGAATGGCGAAGTTTTGCGTGCTTCCGTTTCATTTCTCGCGGTATCGAACGCCGTCTATAAAATCATGATTTTTGACGTGAAATCGCCCCGTCAATCCCTGCTGCGCGACGCCTACAAGCAAAACACTGACCTCACTTTTGCGCGATTGTCCGAGGCGGAGATACTGATGCCTGAATATGCTCGTGATTTGCAGAATTTCACGGACAAGGCCAAGACGATCGTCGCGCAGACGGATACGATTATTTCCCTGCGCGACAATGATGAAACAACTGAGGCCATGGCACGTCTTAACGACGTCGAGCCGCGCTTTATCGCATGGCGGGATGATATTCGAAAGTGGACAGACGGCAATGCAAAAGCCATCGTCGCTGAAAGCGATGCTCTTTCCCGCCGCACTAATTCAACGATTGTGACGACATTGTCGGCAATCGCTGTGATGTTCTTGTTTGGCATCGGACTTTCGCTGCTTGTCGCTATCAAAGGAATTACGACTCCCATCTCCCGTTTACGCGAGCGTATGCTGGCGGTTGCTTCCGGAGAAACGAGTGAAGCGATCGACGGAACGGGACGCCGCGATGAAGTCGGGCAAATGGCGAAGGCCGTTGAGGTATTTCGTCAAAATGCGATCGAACGTGTCCGTCTCGAACAGGAAACAAACGCCAACCGGCAAGCCTCGGAACAGGACCGCGTCTCTCGCGCGAAACAGAAAGCGGAAGAAGCGGCAGATATCCAGTTTGCGGTCGACAATCTTGCCGCGGGTCTTTCAAAACTGTCTGCCGGTGATGTGACCTATAGGATCACTCACTCTTTCGTCTCAGCGCTCGATAGCGTACGAAATGACTTCAATGTTTCAGCAGAAAAGTTGCAGCACGCTCTGACCAGCGTCGCCAATACCGCACACGGCATTGAAGCGGGAGCGAATGAAATCAAGTCCGCCGCTGACGATCTTGCGAAAAGAACCGAGCAGCAGGCGGCAGCTGTAGAAGAGACTGCGGCGGCATTGGAGCAGATCACCACGGCTGTGGGTGATGCAAGTCGGCGCGCTCAGGAAGCTGGTGAGCTGGTTCTTCGGACCAAGGCTGGAGCAGAGGGGTCCGGTGATGTCGTGCGCCGCGCAGTTGTTGCCATGCAGGAAATCGAAAAGTCTGCCAAAGAAGTGTCCAACATCATCGGCGTCATCGACGAGATTGCCTTTCAGACAAATCTTCTGGCTCTGAACGCCGGTGTGGAAGCAGCGCGTGCCGGCGATGCCGGGAAGGGGTTTGCAGTTGTCGCGCAAGAGGTTCGTGAGCTGGCACAGCGATCGGCAATTGCAGCAAAAGAAATCAAGGCCCTGATCACTACATCCAACCTACAAGTCGGCGAGGGTGTCGAGTTCGTGGGAAGCACGGGAAAGGCATTGCAAACCATCGTTTCCGAAGTCCAGGAAATCAACCGGCATGTGAGCGCCATCGTCGAGTCTGCTCAGGAACAGTCGTCCGGGCTGCAACAGATAAACAGTGCCGTCAATCAGATGGACCAGGACACGCAAAAAAATGCGGCGATGGTTGAGGAGTCGACGGCGGCAAGCCACCATCTTTCAAGGGAAGTTTCCTCGCTTAATTTGTTGCTTTCACAGTTTATTTTGGCTGAGGAAGCGCCTTCCCGCGCGCCGGCCCCAGCGATGACCAGTGGCCAAAGTAGAGCTCAATTGCTCAGAGCGTCGAACAGAAGGTCGGGTTCATCCTTCTCCGCGAATACTGCACTCGCCATTTCGAATGACGACTGGGAGGAGTTTTAAGGCGGACTTTGGATATCTTTGGACATTCCGCCGAGATTCACGCCTGACCATAGGCCCCGCAGCTCGTGTTAGGACGCGCAGCGCGTCGGATGCGGCGATAGCGCGGCAGCACCTGTCAGGCATTGGTGACTGTACGATGTTTGACTCTCGATATTCATATTTGGAGAAACCATGAGCCACAATGCGGTCAATGTCGGCCGATACGAGATCTCGACTTCCAGCGGCACTCGTCTGAAGAAGCTTGTTCGGGTTGCACTTGACGAGGGACATATTTGGCCGGCGTTTCAGCCGATTGTCGATTTGCAAAGCGGGGCAATCACAAGCTTTGAAATTCTGGCGAGATGGGGGAGTGCCGATACCGCGATCAGTCCGGCAGTATTCATTCCCGTCTTGGAAATCAACGGCGCGATCGACGTTCTGCTAGAGGGGCTCGTCGAAGTGGCGTGCAGAACAGCCGCGAGGTGGCCAGGCGGCTTTTCTCTTGCGTTTAACGTCTCGCCAATTCAGCTAAACTGCGAACATTCTGCCGAGCGGATCCTGACTACAGCGCGATCTTCGGGCTTCCCCACCTCCCGCTTGGAGATGGAGATCACCGAAACGTCCATGATCCTGAATTCCGCAGCGGCCGTGGCGAACCTGAAGGTCATGGAGCGCGCCGGGATTACAATCTCGATCGATGACTTTGGGTCAGGTTATTCAAATCCGGAGCGACTCAAATTACACCGGTTTCACAACCTCAAGATCGATCGCTGCTTTATTGCCGGAGTAGACAAGATCGCCGCTCAGCGCCGGACCGTTGAGGCCATGATTGGATTGGGGCATGCTTTGTGTATGAAAGTGCTAGGGGAGGGAGTCGAAACGAAGGGCGAAGCAAGGACGCTGCGAGAGATGGGCTGCGATCTTGGGCAGGGGTGGCTTTTTGGAAAGCCGACTAACGCAGCATCGGCCGAGGATCTTGTGCTCGCATGCGAGGCATCAAGACGCGTTTGTGCGATCCCCGCCTAACAAAACGGGCCTCGGCCGGGTACGGAAGCTCATCCCTATCAACACCCCATGTGCAGATATGACGAGACATAACGGTGCGGGTCCAATTCTCCGCTGTTGGGTCAAGCCCACGCCAATGTTCGCGGTGAAGCCGCCTGCGTGCCCGAGACGCTTTCGAAATCGAAGAAACTTTGTATGGCGAGTGCCGCCGCCCCTCGTGACCAGATATCATTTGTTTGATCGATTACGATGTCGGGCATCTTTCCGGGAACGAAACGGATGAGTGCACTCTTCAGCGCGTCGGGCAGCGCAGAGCCCAACTGCATAACCTCTCCTCCGAGGACGACGATTTCAGGGTCAAGAAGGTTGATCATTTCTGCAACGCGCGGAGCAATGAGATTTCCACGCTGTTCGAGCAAAGCGATGGCGTCCGTGTCGAGGAGATTGACTGCCTCCTCTAAGGTGTTCCCTGGCCGATTTGTCTGTGCGCAGAAAGCCTTCCAGTCTGCCTGCATCGCGGGGAGGGAGAAGATCTCATCCCAGGTGCGCGTGCCATCGATTCGATTGATGCCGATTTCTCCTGCTGAAAAACGGCCTCCCCGCCAGATCTGCCCATTGACCATGATCGCCGCGCCGACCCCCGTTCCCAGTATCAAGGCCAGCGAGGAGCGGTAATGGCGGCTAACGCCAAACAGGTTTTGGGCGATTGCATAAGCGTTGACGTCGTTGTCGACCCATACAGGTTTATCTGCGGCCACAGCAAGATGCCTTGCAACCTCCACATCTCGCCAACCCAAGCGAGGCGAGGCGATACAAACTCCCCGCTGGACGTCAATGATGCCGGGCATGGCGACACCTATTCCGAGCAACTTTTCCCCCCTTAGAAACGGATCTGGAATTAGCTCGGAAATTGCGGTCGACATCGCCCGTGTCACGACCTCGATCGATGTATCGTCTATTTCAACGGTGCTAAAGCCGATCGGACTTGTGGAGAGATCTGTCATCGTGGCATCGATACGATCATGCATCAGCTTGATGCCAATCGATACCCTGAACCCGTAATTGATCGACACTGGCACTGGCTTTCGGCCACCGCTGCTTTCGCCGGCTTCGCCCTCGACGACAAAGCCCTCTTCGATCAATTCGCCGACAACGCCTGACATTGCGGCAGGACTCAAACTTGTTCGCCCCACGAGTTCCATCCGCGTCAGCTGGCCGGCACGACGTAGACAATCCAGCACAAGCCTGCGGTTGATGAGGCGCGTGGTACTTTGGTCCCCCTTAATTCGCATTCTCCACCTTCCGTCACTGATTGATCGGCTGTCTAACACCATTAGCTGTCACGTCGCAAACTATGAAGCCCGTGGTCAAGATACTTCATACAGTGAATGAAGTATCTTGACCACGGGCCCGCTAACCATTAAGGTCCTCTTTAGCGCTCGGATGGTGAGGACCAGCCGGGCTGGCAGGAGGAGACGAGCCGTAGGGTGGGGAGCGATCATAGACACCTTGGCGGCTTGCCCCCTTTCATGGAGAGCGGAGCAAAAATGCGTATCGTTGTGACGACCGAAGATAAACCCTGGAGCGATGTGTCCGGGAATTCTGAGAGATCTCAAAATGACCTCTGGGTGGGCGAAACGGTCTCATCGAACTTCAAGGGGTTCGGGGCATGCTTTAACGAGCTTGGATGGATCGCGCTGCAGAAGACCTCAAGCGAAGAACGCGACGAGATGCTGCGCTTGCTTTTCTCGCCGGAGGAAATGGCTTTTACCTATTGCCGTTTGCCCATCGGCGCGAATGACTATTCAGCCAGCTGGTACAGTTATAACGAGACAGACGGCGACTTCGATATGAGCGCCTTTTCGATTGCTCGCGACCACGAGGCGGTCATTCCCTACATCAAGGCTGCAAAAGCCATCAGAGGTTCTGAGCTCACGCTGTTTGCTTCGCCATGGAGCCCGCCGACGTGGATGAAGTTCCCACAGGCCTACAATCACGGCCATGTAATCTGGGAAGATCGTTACCTGAAAGCGTACGCAGATTACTTCGTCCGGTTTGTTGAAGCCTATGAAGCCGAAGGAATTTCTATCTCGGCTGTTCATCCGCAAAACGAGCCGGATTCAGATCAGAAGTTTCCGTCCTGCCGTTGGACGGGCGAACAGCTGCGTGACTTTCTGCGCGACTATCTCGCGCCCGCCATTAGCAGCGCCGGGCTCACGACAGAACTCTGGCTCGGCACGATCGAGCGGGGCGACATTCGCGGCGACTTCAACAAGTTTGTCCTACCGACGCTGGCGGATCCCGAAGCACGCGCGGTCATCAAGGGCGTAGGATTTCAATGGGCCGGCAAGCATTCGATCCGCCAGGCTCAGATGTCGGCGCCAGATCTTGAACTGATACAGACAGAAAACGAATGCGGCGACGGCGATAACAGCTGGGAATACGCCCATTACGTTTTCAATCTAGTCCGGCACTATCTCGATCACGGCGCCAGCGCCTATGTCTACTGGAATGCGGTGCTTGAACAGGGTGGGGTCAGCACCTGGGGATGGAAGCAGAACTCGATGGCGACCGTTGAACGGGACGGCACGCTGCAGAAACAGCCCGAATTCCACGTGATGCGCCATTTCGCGGGCTTCGTCAGGCCCGGCGCCACGGTCATACGGCCAAAGGGCCGGTGGGCGGGCAACGCGATCTATTTCCGAAACCCGGACGGCAAGGAAGTGGTGGTCATGAACAATCCAACGCCGGACGCGGTGAGAGTCACAGCGACCTGCGGCGGAGAGACGGCCACGCTCGATCTACCCGCTTATTCGTTCGCCACCCTAGCCGAATAAATGAAGGCATGCGGTTGGTCTGGCATCGCCACCGCAATTGCTCACCGCGATGCCGGAGGAGGAAGATATGGAGTTTAAATCCGTGAAAACCGCAACAGCGGTACTGATCGCCGTGGCGATGTGTGCGACGTCTGCCTATGCCGACACGACGATCAAGGTGCTGCGCTCAGAGCCTGGCAATGACGGCGAAAAGGCTTTGTACGCAAAACAGGTCTCCGCTTATGAGGCCAGCCATCCGGGCGTCCACGTGCAGTTCGAATATCTTTCCACCGAGGCTTTCAAGCAGAAGCTGCCGACACTCCTGCAGTCGGACGCGCGCCCAGATCTCTTCTACAGTTGGGGCGGAGGTGTCTTGGCCGACCAGGCAGCGGCCGGCTTCCTGAAAGATGTGACGAAAGACGTATCAGAAGATTGGGCTGCGCGCTATTCGCCGACCGGAGTGAATGCGTTCACGGTGAATGGTCAGATTGTTGGAGCCCCGATCAATGCGTCCGAGGTCGTATTCTGGACGAACCTCGACCTTGCAAAGAAAGCCGGCGTCGATGTTGCCGGCATCAAAACGTGGGCGGATTTTCTTGCAGCAGTCAAAAAGGCAAAAGACGCCGGTGTGACGCCGATCGTCGTCGGTGGCAAAGATAAGTGGCCGCTGCACTTCTACTATGGATATCTCGCCTTGCGGGAGGCAGGCGCCGAAGGCTTTAAGTCGGCTATTGCCAACAAGGGCGATGGGTTTGCTGCTCCGGCATTCGTGAAAGCCGCGGAAGATTTCAAGCAACTGATCGATCTCAAGCCTTTCCAGCCCGGCTTTATGGACACAACCTTCGAACAGGCGTCTGGAATGTTCGGCGACGGAAAAGGTCTCTTCCACCTGATGGGTGACTGGGACTACGGTTCAGCCAAGCAAGCCTCCGCCAGCGGGAAGGGCATCGAAGACTCTCATATGGCTGTTCTCCGCTTTCCGGCGGTCGACGGCGGGGCGGGCAATGCCGCCGACACGTTTGGCGGACTGAACGGATGGGCGGTGTCATCCACGGCCTCTCCTGAAGCAATTGATTTCCTGAAATTCGTCAACAGTCCGGAAAGCCTGTCGAAGGGCGCTGCTGCCGGCTACTACATTCCGGCAACCAAAAGTGCGGATACATCCATTACAAATCCGTTCTTCAAGGAAATGTCGCAGCATCTGTCTGCCGCGCCTTATCACCAGATCTTCCTCGATCAAGCGCTGGGCGCAGATGTCGGCGCGACATTCAATGACGTATCCGCAGACCTCGCTCAGGGCAACGTGACGCCCGAGGAAGCCGCGAAGACCATCCAGGACGCGTGGTCCATGCGATAGTCCCGTTCGGCGGATCCATCCACGATCCGCCGACTGGCACCATCATATCCTCTTTCTGGAAGTCCGATATGCCCAAAGGTGTACCTTCGAAAGCGCGCAGTTGGCGCCTGGATGGCCGCGTGACAGCAGTTTTACTGATGTTGCCGCCAGCACTCATACTCTTCACGCTGTTTGTCATTCTGCCGCTTCTGGATGCCGGTTACTATAGCCTCTTCAAGTGGAATGGCTATGGCGCTCCGACAGACTTCGTCGGTTTGGAGAATTACGCCCAGGTCCTCAATCACGACATCTTTTGGAAGTCGGTTGGCAATTCCGGCATCGTTTTGATTGTCTCCCTGTTGGTGCAGATGCCGCTCGCATTGCTTCTGGCACTGCTCGTCTATCGTCAAACGCCAGCAAACTCGGCGTTCCGGCTGATATTCTTTCTTCCCTATATCCTTGCAGAAATCGCATCAGGTTTGATCTGGAGTTTCGTGTTTGACGGCAATACCGGCGTCGCGGCCGGCATCGCGAACGCCCTCGGTCTTGAGCCATTTTTCATCCTGGCAGACAAGCAGTGGGCGTTCTTCGCCATCACGATCGTCGTCGTCTGGAAGTACTTCGGCTTTCATATGATGATTTACGTCGCTGCGTTGCAAAGCGTACCCGAGGAGATGATCGAAGCGGCTCGCATCGAAGGCGCCCGCCGCTGGGCGGTGGTCCGCCACGTTTTGATCCCACAGATCAAGCCCGCCTTGCTCGTCTCCGGCTTTTTTGCTGTCGTCGGCTCGCTACAGCTCTTCGACGTGGTGATCCCTTTGACGAACGGTGGTCCGTCGAACAGCACCCACACGATCGTCACCTATCTCTACGCGTTCGGCTTGACCCGGTTGAAAGTCGGGTTCGGAAGCGCCGTTGGCGTGCTGCTTTTCCTTGCGGCGATGGGCGTCGCGATTGCCTACCAACGCTACCTTAATAAGGAATCCGCGCGATGAAGAGTTCGGTATTCTTCGCCAGTCTCGCTCGTGCCGTAACCCTCATGCTGATGAGCGCATTCGTCCTCGGGCCTATGCTGGTGACGGTTCTAGGCGGGTTCAAAAGCGCAGGCGAATTGCGCTCCAACCCATTCGGACTTCCCGATGAATGGCAGGCTGGTTTCTTTCTTTCCATCCTAGAAGACTGGAGCTTCTGGCGGTTCCTGGGCAATTCGCTCTTCGTCTCGTTGGTGACCGTCGTTCTCACGTTGATCGTGGCGGCAGCAGCAGCCTATGTCTTTGCGCAGATCCGGTTTTTCGGCGCTCGTTGGCTCCAGGCCTATTTGCTTCTGGGTTTGGTATTCCCGTTTGCAACAGCGATCCTGCCGCTCTTCATCAAGGTCAGGGACCTTGGGTTGTTGGACAGCTACTGGGCCGTGATCCTACCGCAGACAGCCTTTGGCCTGTCTCTGTCTATCCTTCTGTTCAAAACATTCTTTGAGCAATTGCCGAAGGAATTGTTCGAGGCAGCCTGGGTGGAAGGATGTGGTTATGCTCGTTTCTTCTGGCAGTTCACACTGCCGCTATCCACGCCAATCCTGGCCACCGTCGGTACGTTCGTTTTTGTTTCGAGCTGGAATAACTTTCTCTTGCCGCTGGTCGTGCTGAATTCGCGAGAGCTTTACACATGGCCGCTGGGAATGATGCAGTTTCGCGGCGAGTACGTTGTGGAATGGAATAGGACGCTCGCGTTCATCACGCTGACAATCCTACCGTCCATCGCTTTTTTCCTGGCTGCTCAAAAATATATCGTCGCAGGTTTGACCGGCGGCGCCGTCAAAGGCTGAGCCGCAAACTCGAAGTTAAGGACCTCTATCATGGCTGAAGTGCAGCTCAATTCGCTTAACAAAACATTCGGTGCCATGGAGATCATCCCGAACCTGTCTCTTACAATTCCCGACGGCTCGTTTACCGTATTGGTCGGCCCGTCAGGATGCGGAAAATCGACTTTGCTTCGCATGATCGCGGGCCTTGAGGCACCCACGCAAGGCGTTATCCAGATCGGTGGACGCGACGTGACACAAAGCGAGCCTTCGGAGCGTGGGATTTCTATGGTTTTTCAATCATACGCGCTCTTTCCACATATGACTGTGCGGCAGAACATCGACTTCGGCCTTCGGCTCGCCAAGATGCCGGAAGCAGAACGCAACGAACGGGTAGCGAAGGCTGCCGACATCCTTCACCTGAATGCGATTCTCGACCGCAAGCCAGCGGCGCTGTCAGGAGGGCAAAGGCAGCGTGTGGCGATCGGCCGATCCATTGTACGCGAGCCGGAGGTATTCCTGTTCGATGAGCCACTCTCGAACCTCGACGCAGCATTGCGGAGCCAGATGCGTGTGGAGCTTGCAGAACTGCATTCACGTTTGACTGCTACGATGGTCTACGTGACACACGATCAGGTCGAGGCGATGACCTTGGCCGACCAGATCGTTGTCCTGAATGCCGGACGCATCGAGCAGGTGGGAAGCCCCCAAGAGCTTTATGAAAAGCCAAAAACCGTTTTTGTCGCAACCTTTATTGGATCGCCGAAGATGAACTTACTTTCCGGAAAAACCGCTGAGGAGCGAGGCGCCACTACCTTTGGAATACGCCCGGAACATATCTCGATCACAGAGGAAGGAGGCTGGGCCGCCACCGTAAAGGCTGTCGAATACCTGGGCAATGAAACCATACTGTATCTGAATAGCGACGTCGGCGACCTTACTGTTCGGCTTAACGGAAAACCCAATTTCAACACAGGCAGTGGCCTACGTGTCAAAGCCGATCCGATGCAAGTGCATCTGTTCGACGCGGACGGCCGTCGCCTGACCACATGAAGGACGCCCAAGTCGCAATTTTCGTTCGAGTTGTCTCTGCTAGGGTTCGATTGTGCGTATTCAGCTCAGGAGAATCCGTTTTTGGACATCCCATCAGTAGGTAGCTTATGTTCCATAAATCGTTGTTGTCCCAAACGCGATTTAGTGAGCGGCCAGTTCGAATTGGCTTAAGAACAACGGGGGTCCTGAACCCGGTTGCTGCGGATCATATTCCTTGACGCGATGCGGGCTGCGCTCCCGCTTTTTTACAGGAGATCCGACAGGGACGCGATCACGTAACGCCCCGCTGTGATTTGGAGATAGCTTTGCAGCCAGACCACAACGAGACCGAAGGAGCAGGAGGCGTATAAAGTGGTGCCTGACGAAACGGCGGACTTGTTGCTGGCTCTGCTCTTTGCCGTCAGAAACATTGTCGAGAGTGGAGCGCACGACAAGCGGCGCATAGCAAAGGCCTATCGTGACGCGCGTTCACTGATAGAAGCGACAGATCGTGATCGCGGTTCGGCGCGCCCGGGTATCGCTGCATGCCTGAAGCAGTTCAACATTTGTAAGAGCGCCGGTGACGCGGCCTCGGCGGGTTGGATGCTGGCCACGATCCAGGAGCGGGTGGCCGAGCGTGATCTTTACGGTTGGCGCAGGCTCGGGGAAATCGCCGATGCAGCGGTACGTGAATTGCTCCTGGCCGAATAGACGTCGCTGCACTGAGCTGCTGCCCCCGCTACGGCACCTCCGGCCGATCGACCAATTCTCCTTCCTTGGTGACGATTGTCGACGCATTGGACTTCCGGGACGTGGCGGCCAGCGCGTTATCTGGCAACCGTCGGGCCAGATCGACCACAGCAATCCCTTGAACAAAACGAGCGCTGGCCAGGCAGGCTCACCTTTGGCGGTGCTGAAGATACCCGCAAGACCTTGATCGATTAGGATCCGGTCGACTGTCTTCAAGAGGGCGCGGACATGCCAAGTGTCAGGAGAGTTCGTGGAAAAAACTGAACGGCAAAGCCTTGAAGAGAAGATCGACACCTCGTCGGCCGCCGGTGAGCTGATCTTTCACGTGTTCGGTGCCATTGCCCACTTCGAACGCTGGCTGATTTCGGAACGGACGAAGGACGGTATCGTCGCGGCGAGAGCCAAGGGCAAGCGCCCCGGTCGCCAGCCCCTCGACATGAAAAAGATAGACGCGGCGATCAAACTCGTCGAAGCTAAGACATCCCCGACCGACGCCGCCAAACAGCTTGGCTTCGGTCGCTCAACTGTCTATCGGGAATTAGGCCGTCTCGGCATTCAGAGAACTGCCTAATACTTGCATTGCGTTCAACTCGGACATCTCGAGCACACTTGATTGATGTTCAAAAATCCAACCATCATCAGCAGGTCACGATGGAACAGCACAACTCATACCGAGTTCTCACCAAAATTCCCGGTCTGACACCTCTCATTGTCGCTGCTACCCTCTCGCGTCTGGCCGGACGCATGTTCATTCTCACGTTGGTGCTGTTCGTGCTGGCGCGGTTCTCGTCACCGGCGTTGGCCGGCTGGCTGACCTTCGCGGCAATCGTGCCGGCCTGTTGGTTAGTCCGATCGCAGGTGTTCTGCTTGATCGCGTCGGACCGACGATAGCCGTCAGGATCGACATGATCGCCAGCGCCATATTCATTGCCGCAATCAGTATCGTGAGCTGGCTCGACTGGATGACGCCACCGGTCCTGTTCTTTCTGGTGATATTGTTTTCCCTCGCCGGTCCGCTGGGGGCGGCTGGCACCCGTACCCTGTTGCCTCGATTGGTTCCGTCTCACGCACTCGATCGAGCAAATGCGCTGGATACGGCAGTCTATGCCGTCGTTGATGTCGTCGGGCCCGCAATGGCCGGCATCATTGTCGCGTGGCCTGGTCCTGAAAGTGCGATGTCCGTGATTGCCTTCATTTATGCAGGCGCGGCAATATGCATGTCCCTCGTACCGCTCCTTCCAGGTCTGGCATCAAGGCAGGCGTCGTTCATGCAACAGACGTGGGAAGGTATCAAGATCGTGGCTCGGCAGCCGACACTGCGCGGCCTTGCCATTTCCTATTCGATGTATCAGATCACCTGGGGCGTTCTCTATGTCGTCGTTCCCGTTTTTGTCGCCAACCATTACGACACTTCCATCGGGAGTTCGGTGACGGGCTTCCTATGGGCTGCGATGGGCATTGCCGGCGGGATTGGCGCGCTATTTGCAGGGCACCTGCGGACGACCGGTCGCGAGCGTCACATTATGGCCATCGGAATGGTAATTACGGCTTTAGCGGCATGGCCCGTGGCAGCTGAGTTTGGGTTTGGCGGGCTGGCGATCGGCCTTATGCTAGCCGGCGTCATGTCCGGTCCGATCGATGTTGCTCTTTTGACGCTTCGCCAGCGTCGAACCGATCCGCAACAGCTCGGCCGCGTCATGTCGATTTCGATGAGCCTGAACCTGGCCGGCTTCCCTCTCGGTTCCGCCTTGGCCGGCATGGTGATCACGTCATCGCTATCAACGACATTCGTTATGGCTGGTATCGCTTCTGTCGTTGCGGCCATCGCAACGATATCGATCCCCTCAGACACCAAGGTCGTTGCCTGATCAAGCGTTGTTCAGCGGGAAACCAACGCGATGCCCTCTAGAAGCTAATGGCCAGGCTGTTATCCTTGAGGACACGGTGCATTTCCGCAAAGGCCGGGACAAGCCAGGAAGCGTCCGCATCATTGGCGATGGTGCGTCCGCTGCGATCGCGGTAGCGAACCAGATTCGGGGATCGGTAAGGATGAAATGCACCGGCCCGCCCGGAAGACGCTGCATCAAGGTGATGCAGTCGTCCCACAGGATTGTGTTGCGGGCCGGAACCATTACTGGTCGCCCCGTTCGGCCTTGGGCTTGCGGACGGTAAGGCGACCGGTGAGGGAAAGGGCGGTCAAGGTGATGTTCCTTCCTTCCCCGTCTCGGTGGCTCCAGGACGATCCGATTTTCGTCCAGTGCGCCTTGTCGCCTTCTCCCTCGACTACGTAGACGGCGTAATCGGGTTTGCTGGGTTTGGTCTGTTTCATGGTGGGTTTCTCCCGTTGGTTATCCGGCTGCTTCCATCGCTGCCGGTGGGGGGATTTCAGCGCCTAGACTCTGAATTTGTGGCCGGAGGCAACGGCAACACGGGAGCGCAGCGAATGGAGTGGGCAGCCGATTGCCGGCGGCAGAGACTGGACGCATACCCCGACCGTTCCGGCCGCGTGATGCAGGTGAACATGGGAGAAATCTTGAAACAGCCAATCACAAGCTCGTGGCCGCCTACGAACGTGCGGGAGCGTACAGGGCCAAGGACAGAAGACCGTCAGCCTATCGGCCACACCTTGAAGGCAAGGCGTTTGAACTCACGGACGCCGCGCGCACCGCGCTCACGAGCCTTCGACCCCGGCAAGGCAAGTCGCTTCGCGACGACCGTATAGGGCGCCTGCCAGATTTCACGGAGATCCGAGGTGGCATTGTCGAGCAATACCAGCAAAACGGTGTCGCAGGCTGCGGCCTGTTTGATCTGCCCGAGACGCTGGCCCGGCTTGGCGTCCGCGCCGAATGCTCGCCCCTTGATCTGGATACGCTCCTCGTGGTCATTGCCGTCCCGTCGAATGGCGTCGTAACCCGCAGTGCGCGCGGGCACAAGTTCGAGGCCGAGGGCTTCAGCTGTGACCGCTTCGGCGACCTCGCTGGTGACGCCGAGGGGCTTTCCGGTCAGGTGGTAGTATTCCGCGGTTAGCGGCTTGATAGTGGTGAGAATCTCTCTGACCCGGCGTGCTGCTTCCGTTTCCGTCATTGGTCTGCACTCCAGGTCTGGCGTTGTTCTGTCGCAGCAATAGCTCGCGTTTTCGAGCCGGAGAATCGGATCTGTCGCGGAGCCCAGTCTATCGCTTATCCGGGGCTGGTTCCAGCAACCCGAAGAAGGTCTGCGAACAGCGGCGCTATTTGGTCCTCCGCTTGCGGTGCGTTACCATTTGCCGTGACGACGACGCAGACTTTATGCCCTTGCCGCGTTGTCCCGATAGCAGAGAGGTTAAGGACGCCATATTCGGAGCCACCTTTGTAGCCGATATGCTGCCAATCCATGCCTTCGAACAGTGGCTGTGACGAATCATCGAGAGCTGGGGTTCTTTCAAGCTCCCCGAGCAATTCGCATATTTCTCTCGCCGTGAGATACCATTCGACATCCTGCCAGGTGGCGAACCTTGCGATTCTATTAACCTCAGGAAGGCGTTCTGAGTTCAGGCTGGAAAGGATTTTACGGCGTTCTTGCAGTTCTCCTGCCTTGTATTGCGCTCGGATATCTCCCGCGCCAGGAGCAATGAGTTGGAACAGCTCCCTCGTCGTCATGAACGGTACGTTCCTTGGGGAAATTGTCTCTAATTTGTCCCGACCCAGAATGCGTAACAACGCATCCGTCGCCGTATTGTCGCTGATTTTGATCATCAATTGAGCCAAAACTTCCAGCGTAACCGGTGTTCCGGGCGAAAGAACCTGAAGTGTTCCGGAAGGCAGCGAACGATCATGGTCCTCGAGCATTACGACCTGGTCACGTTTGATGTCTCCGGCCTTTACAGCATCCTCATAAGCTTTGAGAATGATCAGCTTGAAAGCGGAACCGACGGCCAGTGGCTTTTCGCTTTTTTCATCCAGCACCGGTTTGCCATCGACGGTGACAAAAACCGATATTACTCCGGCGGCGACACCCTTCAGCTTTTGAACCAGATCCTCAAGGGAGAGGTTTTCCAACTGGGGCGACCCAACCCAAAGCATCTCGATCCGCTCTCCCTTGTCGAACCCGATGCGGACCGGTACGCGCGCGTTTTCAAACTGCAAAAAGCCGCTTCCGTCATTAACCTGTACACCTTTTAGCGGTCCAAGCGCGCCTTTTATCCGACTGATGATCTGCTCGACGTGCGCTGACGAAACTTGTTTCAAAAACTCGGGGCTGAACCAGTCCGGATCTATAGCCCCTGCATCAAACAACAGCCGGAGCTTCGTCATATCCTCACCTCTCTGTTGGGCAATCGCCAAGGAACATGGCACGACGATCTTTTCAGCAGCGAACATATGTGGGATCGGCCGAAATATCAGCTCACCGATGACTATCCTGGAAATACACCACTATATGCCGACACACCAAGTTCAACTATTAGAGGCGGTAACCAGTGCCGAACTTATGAACCAGATGGCTATGCCCTTAGAGATAGAGATACGCCGCATCCATACAAAAAGGTATCGGAAGCGAAGATCATGTGCATGATTGGACCGGCCGTAGCCACGAGGACCGTGGACCTGGGAAGAGCGCCCCAAGACGGTGATCCACCGATTCCTCACGGTGTAAACAGGTGAGGATTAGGAGTACGATAATGAGAGAAATTGCGTGGAAAAATGCCGACGGAATGCTTCTTGGGGCCAGAGTCCACGATGCCAGATTAATTTCGTTGGAGTTTGCGAATCGTCACTATCTACTTTTAACTTTCAGAAGGGTTGATGGAACGGCAGTGAAACTTTCGTACGAGGGTGTTCAAGAAATTTGCTTAGGGCAAATTTGGAATGACTCGATAGTCAACGATATTTTCATTTGGGACGTTGGTAACGTACCGCCTTCGCAGATGGTAGATGTTGGTTGGAACGCTTTGTTTCAGGGCAGGGCAGGGTCTCAATACTTCAAGGAAAATATAAGGAACATAATGGATCGGGATACGTCGCAGTTTTTGTCTGTAATTGGCTTCGTCCACGGTACATCGACGGCGGTGGTTTGCAAAACCCTGCATATCGCAGAATTTTGACCAATCAGCACTTGATCTCATGAGGCGGCGTGAATCAACCTTCCAGTGCTGTTTGCCGGGAGTTCTGCCGCTCGGTCGGAAGGTGCGTAGTTCCTTCCCGGCCAGATGGGCTCGGCTTTATGCGCACCCATCAGGGAACCGTTCAATCACAGTGTCGAGCGAAACAGAAGAAATGTTCCGGCGTCTCTAGGCGATAGCGTTTTCCCTTTTTGAAACGAATGATTTACCGGCTGCAGTATCGCACCAGTCATCAAGTATCATTGGGAAATTGGCGTTATCGCCCTGACGCGATGTTGCTCGATTGGATTGAAGTTGGTCGACGCCGACATCACAGAGGAAGAGGAAGACGAGGGCGTCACGTTCGATCTTTACGGCGCTGACAAAGAGATCAATAGCTCTGAGTTTGAGCTTTTCGTATGGCCATCATGCAGGGCGAGATCATGCAACCGTCATGATAGCTCACAACGGAAATATAATTGCCCCCTACGAAGGGGGTTTTGAGATATTCCCGGATCGAGTTGAAGAACTAGATAGGCTGCGCGGTCTGTTCCCGACCGGGTTGTCGGACCGCTCCGGCAGCCGTCGCGCAGCACCGTCAGGTCTGATAACCGAGTGGAAAACTCTAATCGCCCGCTACGAAAACGCGCGAAATGCAAGGTTTCCTATTCGCCGGTAGCTTGCAGCGGTTCATCTCGACCTTCTCAGCACTACAAAATCTCTTCGTCACTCCGCACCACAAACGATCCGCGCTGGCTGCTTACATTCACCGAATCCGCCCGATGGCGCATCGAAAAGCCGTCACGGGGCGCGGTTGCATGAACTCAGTCAGCAGCAGGGCCGATTCTATCACCTCTCAACAACGCGATAACTCCGGGCTGGGCACTGTGAACCCGAGGCAGCCAAACCTGCCTTGGAACTAAATAAAGCCTATTTACTCGGCTCCCTTGAAGAAGAGGCTCAGGTGCTTTTCGGTGCGTTCAGGGCACTCAGAGGCGAGCCAGTGACCGCAACCAGCCATGCTTTCGCCACGGAGGTCGGTTGCAACCGTCTGCAGCTGCCGGCCTAAGAAATCCCCGGTGCTGATGACTCCGACAGTTGCCATTGCAGCTTCTGGTGTGCCTTCTCCGCCGAGCCACAATACCGGCATCTTAAGTTTGTTGCCTGACCCTAGCCAAGCCTTGTTCGCAGCGCCGTCCTGCTCGAAGGTGCGATAGTAATTAAACCCGGCTCGCATAGCCCCTGCTGCAGCGTAGGTGCGCATGAACTCTTGGATGTCCGCTTCGTCGAACCCGCGGGAATTATAGGTGGCGCCAGTCCAGAACAAGTCTAGGTAAAGGCGCTCACGGCCCTGTGTCAGCATCTCCGGAACATCCGGTACCTTATTGAAAGCAAAGTGCCACGGGGCAAGTGTATCGGCGTACGGCAGCCCCATCAGCGGGACGTCTAAAATCGCGAGCCGTTTCACCATATCCGGATGATTGCGTGCTATCGCAAAGGCAACCTGGCCGCCAAGGTCATGTCCGGCAACCGAGAAGCGCGTTAGGCCGAGCTGACTTGCAAGCTTGACGATATCTTCACCAATCTGATCTTTATCGTAACCAGCCTCGGGTCGACTTGAGTCTCCGAGCCCACGAGTATCGACGGCAATCACGTCAAAATCCTTCGCGAGGCCCGGCATGACTTTTTTCCATTCCCACCATGTTGCCGGCCAACCATGGAGCAGGATCAGCGGCTCGCCTTTTCCGCCGCGAACATAGTGGATCCGCACATCTCCAACTACTACCCGATGGTGGCTGAATTCACTGCCAGCAAGGCTAGGAGTTAGCGTATCCCCCCGTTCGGCATCGGTGGGTGGCATTGAATCCGAAGCTGGGGTTTGTGCTAAGGCCGGGACATTGGACAATGTGGCGAGTAATAATCCAAGCGCGAGAACTTTGTTCCATATATTTATCATCTCTGGTTCTCTTTCAGTCAGCATGAAGTGTTCGTTCGGCGTCCGCAATTCTGCGGCCGGAAAAAGCGTCATAAGCGATTATTCACTGTCAATGCTTTCGCTGTCTTGAATCTTGATCATGTCCGAATGCATCTCCGCTGCGAACTTGATGTCACGATCGCCGTCATGAACCGGTCCGAAAAGCCTCAAATCGATAATGATCAACCTCGCGGCGAACGTAACCTAGACCGGGGAACGGTAGATGAGAGGCAGCAATCAAATGACCTTCGTCTGCGGCCTGTTCGAAGGCATGGGCGCGAGCGATCGAAGCTGACGCCTGATCATAATCATACGTGATCGTAACGGATGGGTTGCGAAACTGAACTTTATCCCCGTGAACGATATCGCCGACGAAGACGATACTATTCTGTCCCGCATCGAACCTGATGGAGACGTGGCCAGGTGTGTGGCCTGCCCGCAAGCGCGAACTAAAGTCAGGCATAACTAGGCCGTTGTCATCGAACAAAGATACCCGGTCTTGGGTCGAGTAAGCATCAATAGTCGCGTGAGCAGTCGCAATCTGTCCCTTCAGCTTGTCACCGGCGCCAGGAGCGTAAAATACACCTTCCCCCAACCAAAACTCAGCTTCCGTCCGACCAATATGGAGCGTTGCATTGGTAAAAGCGGGGGTTCCGTCAGATATCAGCCCCCCCGTATGGTCTGGATGGATGTGGGTAAGAATGATGTCGGTTATGTCATGGGCGGCACAACCGAGGACTCCCAGAAAACCTTTCGTCTTGCCGTGATCCGGCCCGAAGAGGGAGCCGGAACCAGCGTCAATCATGATCCTCCGACTTCCTATTTCGACCAGGAAAGCATTCACAAATAGTTCACTCGGAGCGTCGCTAAAGAGTTCTGGAGTGGGATGTTCAGAGCCAAGGCGGTAAAGAGTTGCAACGGGCACCCCAAGAACGCCATCGCAAAAAGCTGTAATGCGAGTGTCGCCGAGAGAAAAGGAAAAAGGATCACTTGTCATGGGGCTATCCTAACGTGACGATTGCTGAGTGTTGTTAGTAAACATAGCCCTTAGCGGATCGCACATGTATCATCCCAGCCCGGCAGACTATCGGCCTGAGGAACAGCACCTTTGAAAGGCAGCGCCCCCCGACCCAAGGTAAACAGCCCAGAATCAGCTTTCCACTGATGGCTGGGCTCACAGGCACAGTCTATGCCACCAAACGGCCAGGATCCGCCGTCGATGGGCACCGACGCACCTGTGACGAAACTCGATGCATCGCGGACAAGCCAAAGCACAAATGCCGCGGTTTCTACTGGTTGTGCGCAGCGACCCATTGGTGGCGTTTCCGCATTGCTTGAAACTATGATGTAAATGCCTGTTCGCAGGAAACAGCCGAATCTATTTTTAATGCGCACAAAATCAACGTAAACTACGATAAAATGAATTCACTGCTCCATTAATAGCGCAATGCCTGCTCTCTAAGCCGAAACAATGCGACGGCCTGTCTAGTTTATTTCTCCGCCATCTGGCGCATTTCGCTTTCTGAATAGACATTTCGGCTCGAAGACCGTGACGTTTTTTAAAAGTAAGAGTCAGCGGTCACGATGGGACCGCGAGATATCTGCAACGATGAACAAGCCAAGACCGAACCCAGCTTCTCCATCCGTTCTGGTGCAATCCACTTTGAAAATGGGTTCTAAAACCCTTTTTTGAAGCGCTGCAGGGCATACGTATCCCACGATATGATGACATAGTAAGTACTCGGCGAGCTTCAGGCGCAGCAAGGTAAATCAGGTTTCCGTGCCTCGTCCGATCGGCGATAGGCGCGTATCGGCTGAGGATCAAAGACTTGATAGGCAATTGCGCGCTGCACGAGTTGGAATGTTCACAGATCTATTCCGATCACGGGCAATCTAGCGCCATGTTCGACCGCCCAGGCAATGACGCAGTCCTCCAAAAATTGAAGCTGGTGGTTTGGAGACGTGATCACCTAGGCCGCCCCCAGTCCCGGTTTAACCGCGGCAGTTTCCTTTCACGCCGCCATTGCCGGAGCTGGGTCTCGATAATCTTCCTGCCACGTCAGCATGGCCCATATTGTTCGAGCCGCCTTGTTCGCCGGTGCGATCGCCACCAGCATACGCGCCTTCTTCGCGGGCATCCGCGAAAGCCACGATCCTGGCGCCGGCGGTGCGCGATCCGCCCTGCGGATGTCGGCCAGACCCGCCTGCGACGCCCGGCCATGCCTTCTTCCCCCTAGAAGAGGACTGTCGTGGAACGAGCCCTTGCCAAGCGACAAAGTCACGACCGCATCGGAAGTTCTACATCGCTGGCGCAAGCTTCGACGGGTGAGTAGTCGATCTCTAGCTATGCCCGGGACAAATGCAGGGCTTATGGTCCTGCATCACCGGTGACTGGCGCGCGGCTCGAGTCATTCAGCGCGTCCCCGAGCTCTTTCAACAGCTTGAACAGCTTTTTGCTTTGCTCCTCCCCCAATGGCGCCGCGACACGCGCCTGGCTTCGGCGCGCCGCAACGACAAGCTTCTCAAGCATCGCTGCGCCGTCCGGCGTCGAATATAGAAGCCTGGCGCGCTTATCGACCGGACTGATCTCGCGCCTAATGAGATTGCGTTCCTCGAGGCGCTCCACACATTTGGTAACGGATGACCGATCGCAGGCGATGCGCTCACCGAGTGTGCTTTGGTCCAGACCGGACTGGAGGTGAATGAAGGCCAGCGCTGCGTACTGGGTCGGCGAGAAATCGAACTCCGCCGCTTCCTCCAGAAAAATGGCCGTCGCTATCTGCTGGCAGCGGCGGATGAGAAAACCTGGGGCTCCCAGGATCTCGTCGGTCGAAAGTTGCATTTGTAAAATCCTCCTCTTACGTTGACAACGATAGTGGAATAGCTGATTTTCAGCAATGAAACTAATTTTTCTATTGCAGGCGTTTTGATACGGTAAAATTCCATCGGACTTTCCTCCGGCAAGACACGCTGCTTCAGCCTTTGCCACTTGGGTTACGGGCCGAAAAGCGGCAGCGCGATCTTATGTCGTTCAAGATCAATTGTCGGCGCGTGCCTATAGCCGGTGATTGGCATCACGTGCAGTTGAAGTGTAGTTCGCAGTTAAAGGGAAAGGTGTGCGGCACCTGCAAACCAGCCTTGATATCCAAAGTCTCCCAACGCCTGCTTGTCGCGCGTTCGCCTTTTTCGCTGAGAATAACGCGGCAGCCGCATCTCTCCAGTCAAGGTCGAATCAGGCCGAAAGCGCCAGGCCCTCACCACATCGAACAACAATCGAGGTTCAGTCATGAGAACGATTACCAATGCCCGGCTCAGCCGCCGGCAGGTTCTTCTTTCGAGTGCCGCAGCGTTCATTGCCGTTGCAACCGGGCGTGCCAACGCTACCATCATTCGAGGCGCGGCACCCTTCAAACCCTTCGACTACAACCCGCCGGAAACGCTTGGGCCGGGCGGTTGGTATTTTTTCACGCCAGACGAAGCCGCAACCGTCGAGGCGCTGGTCTCCAGAATAATACCTGCCGACGAGTTGAGCGTCAGCGGTAAGGACGCCGGGTGCGCCGTTTTTATCGACCGCCAGCTGGCGGGCTCCTACGGCACCTCCGAACGCCTTTATATGAAAGGCCCGTTTCTGCAGGGGACGCCGGAACAGGGCGACCAGTCCGAACTTGCGCCGAGACAGCGTTATAGGATCGGGATTGCGGCGCTCAACGCATACTGTCGTTCCACCGTCGGCAAAGGCTTTGTGGAACTGCCCGGGGAACAGCAGGACAAAACGATTTCCGGGATCGAGAGTGGAGAGATCGCGCTCGACGGCATCGATTCGAAGATGTTCTTCGGCCAGTTGCTTGCCAACACCATGGAAGGTTTCTTCGCCGATCCGATCTACGGGGGGAACCGCGACATGGTTTCCTGGAAGATGATCGGTTTCCCCGGTGCTCGCTACGATTACCGCGACTACGTCGAACGCCACAACGAGAAATTTGACCTGCCGCCGCTCAGCATCGCTGGCCGGCCCGAATGGACAGCAAGGAACTAAGATCATGGCGCGTAAACTACCGGCGACAGATGTTGTGATCATCGGTCTCGGATGGGCGGGATCTATCATCGCCACCGAACTCACGGATCAGGGCCTCGACGTGGTGGCACTTGAAAGGGGTCCCTGGCGCGACACGGCGTCGGATTTCAATGTGGCGTCCGCCGCAGACGAGCTCCGCTACGCTCAGCGGCAGGATCTCATGGTCCGCACGGCGCAGAACGCCATCACCGTACGCAACAACCCTTCGCAGACGGCGCTGCCGATGCGCAACTGGGGCTCTTTCCATCCGGGCAATGGGACGGGTGGCGCGGGCAATCATTGGGCCGGCATCACCTTCCGTTTCCAACCAGAAGAGTTCCGCCTGAAGAGCCATCTGGCTGAACGATATGGTGCAAGCGCCATTCCAGAAGAGCTGACCTTGCAGGATTGGGGTACCGACTGGAGCGAGATGGAACCGTTCTACGACGCCTTCGAAAAGATCGCAGGCATTTCCGGAAAGGCCGGTAACCTAGGCGGCAACATCCAGGATGGCGGCAATCCCTTCGAAGGTCCTCGCTCGAGCGAATATCCAACCCGGCCGCTAAAGCAGCCCTATGGTCCGACACTGTTTGCCGAGACTGCCCGCAATTTGGGCTATAAGCCGTTCCCGGTGCCGTCGGCGCTGATTTCCGAGCCCTATACGAATCCACTCGGCGTTACGATGGGACCTTGCACCTTCTGCGGCTTCTGCACCAACTACGGATGCGCCAACTATTCCAAGGCGAGCGCCGTCACCACTATCCTTCCCGCGTTGATTCGCAAATCCAACTTCACGGCGCGCACGAATTCGGAAGTCCTGCGCGTGACCCTCGATTCCACCGGCAAGCGCGCCATCGGCGTTGTTTTCGTGGACGCCTCCGGCGAGGAATGGGAGCAGCCGGCAGAACTAGTCATCGTCACCGCGTTCACCTTCGAAAACGTGCGGTTGATGCTACTGTCGGGGGTCGGAACGCCCTACGATCCGGCATCTAATGTCGGCACGACCGGACGCAACTACGCCTACCAGACGGCGAACGGCGTGCAGATGTTCTTTGACGATAAGAACTTCAATCCATTTATTGGTGCCGGTGCGGTGGGCATGGGTATCGACGAGTTCAACAACGACAACTTCGACCACTCGGGCCTTGGCTTTTTCGGTGGCGGCAGTGTCCGCATCACGCCGATCGGTGCCGCCCCGATCGGCTATCGCCCGACGCCTCCAGGTACGCCCAGATGGGGGGCGGAATGGAAGAAGGCGACAGTCAAGCACTACCTGTCGACTGCGTCTGTAGGCTGCGAGGCATCCAGCTATTCGACCCGTACCAATTATCTTTCCCTCGATCCGACCTACACCGATCGTCTCGGACGGCCGTTGCTTAGGATGACCTTTGATTTCCCCCAGAATGATCTGAAGATGGCTGCTTACTGTACCGACAAGGTCGCCGAAATCGCCCGTGCCATGGGAGCAAAGCAGGTAGTTTCGAACCCCGCCAAAGGCCACTGGAATACTGCACCTTATCAATCGTCCCATGTGGTCGGCGGATTCGTGATGGGCGCGGATCCGACGACCAGCGCGGTCAACAAGTATCTTCAGTGTTGGGACGTTCCGAACCTCTTTGTCGTCGGCGCTTCCGCTTTCCCGCAAAATCCCGGCTACAACCCGACCGGAACGGTGGGCGCCCTGGCGTTCAAGGCAGCGAACGCAATTCGAACGCAATATCTGAAAAATCCGGGTCCTTTGGTGCGAGCATGAGACATCTTCCTTTGATTGCGGCTGGCGCTCTCGCGCTTATCGGGAGTTCCGCCGCCGCTCAATCCCCACGCGAGGACTCTTTCGAGCAGATCGAGAAGGGGCGTTATCTGGCGACAGTCGGCGACTGTGCGGCATGCCATACTGTTCCGGGGGGAAGGCCATTTGCCGGCGGTGTTGTGCTGAAGACGCCCTTCGGGTCTCTCGTCGGCGCTAATATCACCCCCGATCCTGAAACCGGCATCGGGAACATGACCGAAGAAGAATTCCAGAAGGTTATGTCCGACGGGCAGGGCAAGGGCGGATATCATCTCTATGGCGCAATGCCGTTCACGGCCTATACGAAGGTCACAAAGACGGACAACGCAGCCATCTACGCCTATCTGCAAACCTTGGAGCCCGTGAAAAACCAGGTCGAAACCAATCAGCTGCCGTTTCCGTTCAACGTCAGAGCCAGCCTATCGGTCTGGAACGCCCTCAACTTCGAGAAGGGTGAATTCAAGGCCAGCCTGGAAAAGTCGGTAGATTGGAACCGCGGCGCCTATATTGTTGAGGGGCTCGGTCATTGCGGCACTTGCCACACACCGAAGAATTTTCTCGGCGGTGACGAGAACAGCGATTTTCTAACGGGTGCCACACTGCAAGATTGGTATGCGCCAAATATCACGGCAGACCCCCACAAGGGTATCGGGGCGTGGACAGATGAGGACATCATCACTTATCTGAAGACTGGCACCAACCGCTTCGACACAGCATCGGGACCGATGGCTGAAGAAGTCGAAAACTCCAGTCGTCACTGGACGGATGCTGATCTCAAGGCTGTGGCTACCTATCTGAAGGAGAGCGCGGGAGCCGATGCGAAATCTCCGGCCGCGCTCGCTGCAACCGACGCCCGCATGGTCGCGGGCAGGGAGATCTACGCTGACCGATGTTCGGCTTGTCACACGCCGAACGGGGAAGGCGTGCCGAAACTTTTCCCGCAGCTTGCAAAGGCGCCGCTTGTCAACGGAGATGACGCCACCAGCCTGATGCGGGTGGTATTGGCAGGAAGCAGGGCCGGTGCAACGGATGCCGCACCAACGGGTCCGGCGATGCCGTCTTTTGCGTGGAACCTGAGCGATGACGACGTCGCTAACGTGCTCACCTATATCCGCAACAGCTGGGGCAACGCCGCCAAGCCGGTCGAAGCGAGCGATGTCGGCCAACTGCGGGAGCGACTGACCTCAGGGTCTCGATAGCGTTCCGGGCTGGCCGCGGATAGGCCGGACGAAGTGCAATGCCGAGTGGCGTCTTGCGTATTGTCCGCCTCTGCCTGCTGCAGTTGGCGCATATATTTCGAATAATCGGCCGCCTCTTATTGCATCACTGAGGTCGCAACTGTGGCTGCCGGCAGGCGGCAGGCAGAAAGGGGGTGCTCAATCGTCGCTGTGATGGCGTCGTATTTTCCTGACGAAGAACCACACAATGATCACCACGAAAGGCACCGCTGCGGCAATACCGACGGTGGACACGGGCTGGGAAAACGAATGGTCTAGCCCTTTCGCCAGATAGCTTGCCAGTCCGATGACATAATAGGAGATCGCAGCCACCGAAAGGCTTTCGACGGTCTGCTGCAGACGAAGCTGGAGCTTGGCTCGTTTATCCATCGAGGCCAGAAGCGCGGTGTTCTGCCTGGCAAGCCCAACATCGACCCAGCTTCTCAAAAGCTCGGTGGTCCTCGACAGCTTCATTGACAGATATTGCTGTCGCTCTTCGACCGATTTGCAGGTCCGCATGGCAGGCGCAAGCCTTCGCTCAAGAAAGGTGCCAAGCGTCTCGCCTCCGAGAGGTTCTTCATTGAGGGAGGCGATGCGTTCTCCGATAATGGAATCGTACGCTTTGCTCGCGCCGAACCGATAAAGGGATTGCGCGGCATTCGCCTCCAGCTCGGCGGAAAGACGGCTGATCTCCCCAAGCGTATCATCCGCGTCCTTCCATGCCTGGTCGCGCATCTTCTGGGTGACGGATCTCAGGCCTTCCTCGATCCTTCGTATCTCCGGAGAGAGCGTCTGAGCGAGCGGAAGCGCCAGCATAGCCAGGGTGCGATACGTTTCGATGTCCAAAAGACACTGGACGAGCGCGCCGCGCCCCAGGTCGGTCAATCCCTTGTCGACGATCAATATTCGGGTCAGCCCGTCGCCATCCTGTCGGAAGTCGGTGGCAACCTCAGCGGCCCCTTCGCGAACACGGCTGCGACAGAGGCTCGTCGGCCCGAAGGTTGTGATTGCTTTTGTCGCCTGCGCGCCATCAGGCCAAATCTCCAGTCGAATGCCGGAAATGAATTTGCCCGGTGGCCGAAAGCTGCCGCCGAAGGGATGAAGCGGCATGGGTTCGCCGAATTCCGTCATGGCCGGGCCATCCCAGAACCAGGTGGAGAATTCCGTATGCCGCTCCCAGCGCAGGGTTCCGCAGCCCCAGGGGATCGCGCAATGACGGGTTTCTCGGTCGGGTACGGGAACACCCTGCGCGCGCGCCAACTCCTCGATCAGCTCGTTGTGCGGCGCCTGCCCGGCATCCATCAGGAAGGCGAGCTGCAAGATGATGCGCGGGGACGACACCGCCACGAAGGGGCGGGCGTGCACCTCGCCCAGCGCAAGTGCGCGATTTTCCGCTGGCGGAAAGCTCAGCTGAGCGACCGGTGCATCCTTGGCGGGACCTTGAACCTTGTGCAAACTACCGTCGGCCTCCGACCTCGTCGTTGTGATAGAGCAGATCGGCGGGGTCCTCGTAGATCTGCATGGGCCCGGCGTCGCGCAATTCCTCGCGGCCATATCCGCCGCTTAAAAGACCGACATCCAGTGCCCTACAGCGGGTGGCCGCCAGCATGCCCCACACACTGTCGCCGATGACGACGGAGTTTTCAATCCACACGCCCAAAGCTTCGGCAGCCGCAATGAAGAGGTCAGGATCGGGCTTAGCGTATTTAACCTGATCGCGGGTGATGATGGGGAACGGCTGCGCCAATCGCGGTGCCGAGTAATTAGCCTGCCTCAGCCATCCATGCTTCGGCATCGGCCCCAGCGGGGATACGCAGCGGGGTGGATGGATCGGTGGCTGCCCGCCAGATCGCTTCTGCCACGTCGGGTGCATGGGTCACCGGACCGGAGCTGTCGCGGACGCTCGCAACGAAGCGCTCGATCATCGGAGCATAGGCGGGATGATCAAGACCGCGCAGATGCGGCCGTGCATTGTCGCCGAATCGCGTCTCGGGGGAACGGCCCGGCAGGACGATGTGAACGCGCACGCCGAATGGCTCCACTTCCATCGCCAGCGATTCAGTGAAGGCGTTAACCGCGGCTTTGCTGGCCCGGTACACGCCAATGAGAGGCAGCGGCTTGAGCGTAACCGTCGAGGTGACGTTGATGATAACGCCTGCTTGGCGCTTGCGGAAAGCTGGAAGGACCGCCTGGACCATCGCAAGCGTGCCCAGCATATTGGTCTCGAACAAAGAACGTGATGTCTCGGGCGCGGTCAACTCGATTGGCGCTGGCGCCCCAAAGCCGGCATTGTTGACTAGAACGTCGATCACACCGGCCTGCGCAATGACCCTGCTAATGCTGTCGGGATCGGTGATGTCGAGCGGCAGGATGCGCAGGCGATCGGAGGAGGGCAGCAACTCGGCGCGGGGCGCACGCATCGTCGCGATGACATTCCAACCGCGATCGAGAAACAGTCGTGCGGTCTCCAGGCCGAAGCCGGAAGAGCAGCCGGTAATGAGGATCGTAGACATGGGGAACTCCGGAAAAATGTTGAAACCGCCCAGAAGGTAGATTGTCGCCACAGGACTTGATATCGTTCAGAGTATGAATTTCATTGGCGAAAGTCCTGTAATGACCGTTGATCCGCTCGCCGAGATCGTAACACTGCTCCAGCCAACCGCGCGTTTCTCCAAACTGGTGGAGTGCGCCGGCTCCTGGAGGATCCATCGTGAAATGACGCGCCAGCCATTTTATTGCGCGGTGCTGGAGGGGTGCTGCCGAGTGTCGATAAACGGGCAGCCATTCATGGTGTTGGAGGCCGGCGATTTCGTGCTGGTGCCAGCAATGCATGATCTCATCAATGAAAGCCTCAACGCGCCACCGGACGGAGTGACGACGAGACCGATCGAGATCAGTGAGGGCTGTTTTCGCGTCGGCGGCAAGAACGGACCCGCCGAGCTGCGGATGCGGATCGGTCACTGCAGCTTTGGTTCGGCTGACGCGGAACTCCTCGTGCCGCTCCTGCCACAGATGGTTCTCGCGCGCGAGCCCCGGCTCGCGACGCTGATGCAGCTGGTCGGCGACGAGACCCGGGCGCGGCGTCCGGCGCGTGAACTCATGCTCGAGCGGTTGCTCGAGGTGCTGCTGATCGAAGCTTTGCGATGCGGCGCCGAGACCGGGTCCTCCGTACCTGGCCTGGCCCGTGGCCTTGCCGACAATCGCCTGGCGGCCGCGCTATGCGCCCTCCATGCACGGCCCGAATATCCCTGGACCGTGGCGGAACTGGCCGCCGAAGCAGCTCTATCGCGCTCGGCCTTCTTTGCACGTTTCGGTCGCGCCGTGGGCCTACCGCCGTTGGGGTATCTGCTGACTTGGCGGATGGCGCTGGCGAAGCGATTGCTGTGCGAGCGCGAACTCAGCATAGATCAGGTTGCCGCGCGCGTGGGCTACAGTTCCGCAAGCACCTTCAGCATTGCCTTTGCCCGCCATGCGGGCGCGCCGCCTGCTCGTTATGCGCGGATGCGGCGCCAAGGAAAGCATCCGACAGCCGCAGCAGCGAAATTGAACGGACGACCGATTTTGGCAAGCACCGACTTTGCGCCCGAATGGCAAGGATAAGGCACAATGCTGCTGATGGTGCTACGTCAACAAGCAGAAGAGCGCACACCGATTCTACGAGAATGCTACTTTCGGTAGGCTAATACTACGCTAGGCCTTAACGATGGAGACGAAGGAATTCGGGCCCTGTTACAAAAATTCCGGTTGGTTTGAAATATCCTATTGTCTCTGCTATTACGCGGCCTGACCATCGAGATTCCATGCGAGCAGAGCGACGGCTTCTGTCAAGGCGCTTAGTCCAGAAATACGCGTCGGAGACAGATAGAAATCGATCGTGTTGCCGAACTTGTCTACGGCTCGGTATAGATATGTCCATCTACCGCGAACTTTCACAAGGTTTCATCGACACGCCAGCTCGTTGACAGCGCAATCGTTTCTCGGTCTCGGGCGCCCATTTCTGGACTCAGCGATAGGAGAGCGGCGAAACGTGGTGCGACAGGTAGAGGCCTATGGACGGCGATCGGCGCGGAGTTTCCGAAAGTAACACATGATGGCGCGCAGCTTGGCAAAGCCCCCCTTACTAGCCTTCCATATGGCCGCTCGCGACAGACGCCGTGGACCTCACCGCGATCGCCACATCAACCCCCTTAATCACGGAGGCTCCAGCCCCCCGGAGGTCAACGACGGTCCTCAGATGTCCGGTTGCTGCATGCGGCAATGGTGTGACCGTCCCCGCATCAAGATCCGCAACCCAAAGACCATGCTCACCGGCGACGCCGATCACGACAACTTTTGCCATTCCGATAATTCCTTTCTGTTAAAGAACTAGAATCCTGCTTTCTTTAGGCCTTCCCGATAAATGTCCTTTTGCCATTGTTCCTTGAATGGAACGATAGTTAGCCATTTATCGATATCGAATTGAGGATTTGCCTCAAGAGCCCGACGCACGAAGAAACGCGACTTCTTTTCATCGCCGAGCATTGCCCAGCTTGCCGCCGAAAGCCGGTCCGCGAGATCGCCGTCGACCATCTCGTCAATGTACCCGAGTGCACCCTCGAAATTGCCGAGGCTATAGCTGGCTCCTGCCGCAGTCCATAAATAGGAGTCCGGAGTCAATGGATTAAGCTCGATCGCTCGTTCGAGCTTCTGCAATGCAAGGTCTGGCCGCGAAAAATGATTCAACGTATCGGCGTGGTCGGCGATGATGTCGGCATAATTGGGGCTAAGCGTTTCAGACACTTCCAACGCCTGCACGCTTTCATCTATTGCCCCCATAAGAAGCTTTGCAACCCCCAGTTCGCGGTAACCATCCGCCGAGTCTCTTCGAGCCTCGATGGCGCGTGTGGCGTATTCCGCCGCAGCCTGCAGAAGATCGAGATCGCCGCGGGCGGTTAGAAGCCATTCCTTTGAATAGGTTCGCGCAATCGAACTCAAGGCCGGCGCAAAATTTGCGTCTTCCTGTAAGGCGCTTTTCAGTTCCTTCCGCGAGCGCCGTAGGTTCGGAAGCGTCAGTCGATTGAGATAGTGACGACCAACAAGGTAGCGATGGTACGCGGCCGCGCTTCGCTCGAAATAGAGTCGGGTGACCTGATGGCTTTCGATGCGCCCTGCCACGAAAAGAGTAATTTGTCGCAGAATGTCACGGCGACGGCTCATCAGATCCAGTGTGCTGAGCATGTAGCGCTCAGCCCAGACGATCTCGGAGTTGTCCACATATATGAGCTGAACGAACAAGGAAAGATCCTGATCCTTCAAGCCACTCAAACGCGTGTCAAGAACATAAGTGATGTCATAGCGTTCATAAACGTTGGCCTTATCCTCCGACGTTTTTCCGATCCTCACCGCAGTATGAGGGGCAATAACCTCAAGGCTATTCAGGGCGCAGAACGCTATCGTGATATCTTCAACCAGCGAGGACGCAACCATGGCGACAATCGGATCGCGATGAGTATTCGTGGGAGGCAGCAAGGCGAGACGCGGAATAGTTTTTGCCAGTGTTTTCTCGGACTGAGGGGGGAAGTCGGTGATGGACATACCCTGCGCCGAGAAGTGCTCGGGTGCCTTCGTTCTCACAACGCTTTCAGCAGAAGCTTTATTCGAAGTGGTACCTAGCGGAGCGGGTCCCTCGGAAAGTGACTGTTTCCGCTGCTCCAGGTATTTTCGGAAATATTCAACCTCTTCCTCCGCGTTGAATAATTGCACAAGGAATCGGAGTGTATCCGGATCGTCAGGTTCATTATGAAAGATGAGGATTGCCGCATTCTTTACGATCTCCTCTTCTTTGGGTGTTTTTGCTGAATGAGAGGTTTCCTTCAGCAACCCCTTAAGAAGGGCATTGTGGTAGATTTTACGCTGGAGTAGCCATGCGTCAAAATCGCGACTTTGGCAGTTAACCGGGCCTATAAAGGTCCGATTAAAGAGTCCAACCAGGCGCCCGAGCCAGATCACGGGTTCCTCGAAGCCCTTCCTGTCAAGCGACAAAAGATCGGATGCGATTGCCGTCTGCCCCAGCGAGATCATGCCATCCGTGAAGCGAAGGAACTCCGCCCCAAGTTCATCCTGGCGTGATTTGATCCTTGAAATGATTGAGCGCAAATTGACGAGTGAAACCGGCCTATCCGCGTCGCCCCATAAAAACTGCGCCAACTTCGCCCGATGCTCAGAACCTTCTTGGCTTGTAAGTAGATAGGCAAGGATCAATAGACCCTTCTCTGGAAAGGAAACGGATTTGCCTTTCGCATCAAGGAGCTGGAGTTGTCCAAATGTCTGCAAAGAAAATGTCATTTTGAATGCGCCCAGGCGGTATGAATTTTCGATCACTGCATTTGTATGGGAATGCGGATAAATGCGGCGCAGATCCGCAGGGTTAGAAACCGTAAATGTATATGTTAATGGCAGTTTGTGCCAATATCCTGCCGGATTCAACAGCCGGAATCTTCTTGTGCACCGCAAACACCATGATAGTTTGCGTTGCACATTACATTGAATATCGATATGTCCTGCAATTGCCGCCTTCAAAGGAGAATTGCATGTATAAAATAATGCTTCTGGGCGTGAAAGGCGAAGCCAGCTTATCGCTTGGCGACTTTGAAGCAGGTACCGTCACGGCAGTGGACGGCAATGCGGCGGGGCACGACTGTTTATTTCGAATGCGACGATGTGGACGAAAAATTTCAAGATCTGCCGTCAGCAGGGATTTCCTTCTCTAGTCCGCCCCAAGACCAAAGTTGGTTATGGCGGGAAGCTGACCTATTCGACCCAGGCGGAAATCGCGTTCTGCTTTATTTTGCTGGAAAGAACCGCATCGACCCGCCTTGGCGAATAAAGCCTATCAAGTCATAGATCGCGCTTACTCTACCAGAATATGGCTGAAAACCGCCGAGTTACTTTGGCAGAGATCATGCACCGGAACGGAGGCGGCACCTCAATTCGTGCCCGATGGCCAAAGTTTGGTGCCAAGCCTCATTGAGGTGATCCGGTCGACGTATATTGTTGCCCACTTAACGCCGTTGGAAGGCGTCACGTGGCGGTGAATGTCACCGTCACGCCACGCTGCCGAAAATACGCCTGCATAAGTTTTCTGCCGGAACGATTGTTATGTACGAGCCTGGTCGGGTCGAATGCGGCTTCCTTCAAACCCGCTCGCGTCAAGGCTGCCTTGAGATTCGCAATATGCAAGTCAATGTCGGCGTTGTCCGCTTTGAGCGATTCATAAATGCGGTTGATGGCATCTTCTACGGTCAGTTCACTCACTATTACACTCCTGTTGTTGTTAGCAAAATCGTTGGGCGAAGGATCGTGTTGCATCTATTGACTAATTCTTGTGGGCGCATGACATTTTTCCGCTGGAAGCAATAAGCCGAGGCCACGGATTCGATGACGCCAAAGTGCGATCCTCAGAAATACGGCACGGGAATATCCGCATTAGCACCAGGATAGCAATCAGTTGACCGAGGGATTCAAATGACATTCGACGAGGAAAAGCTAAGTGCGCTGCGCAAGAAGTATGGCGAGAGCCACGGCGGAGAGCTTTTCGATGCCAAGTTCCGCAAGGTTGCTGACAAGATATTCTCGAAGAGCGGCACGCGGCTTGCCCCATATGCCGGCGTTCCGACCTTGCTGTCGGCACCCTACATGCCGGTCGACGCGGAAAATCCGGAGTTCGGCAACCTGCAGGTCGCGCTTCTCGGCATTCCGATGGATCTTGGCGTCACCAACCGCCCGGGTTCTCGTTTCGGACCGCGCGCTCTGCGCGCCATCGAGCGCATCGGCCCCTATAACCACGTCCTCGGCTGCGCGCCCGTCTTCGATCTTAGGGTTGCCGATATCGGCGATGTTCCCTTCCAGAGCCGCTATCGTCTCGAACTCAGCCACGACGATATAGAAAAGCGCGTCAATCAGATCGTCGATGCAGGTGTTCTGCCATTGTCCGTCGGCGGCGATCACTCGATTACGCATCCGATCCTCAAGGCCGTCGGCAAGAAGGCGCCGGTCGGTCTTATTCATATCGACGCCCATTGCGATACCGGCGGCTCCTTCGACCAGACGAAGTTCCATCATGGCGGCCCCTTCCGAAATGCCGTGCTTGACGGCGTGCTCGACCCGACGCGCACCATTCAGATCGGGATCAGGGGATCGGCGGAATACCTCTGGGAGTTCTCCTATGAGTCCGGCATGACGGTCATTCATGCCGAAGAAGTGTCCGGCGTCGGTATTCCGGCCATCATCGAGAAGGCCAGGCGGATCGTCGGCGACGGCCCGACCTATCTGTCCTTCGATATCGACAGCCTTGATCCGAGCTTTGCGCCGGGCACGGGAACGCCGGAGGTCGGCGGGCTCACCACCCGCGAGGTACTGGAACTCATTCGCGGCCTGAAGGGCATCAATCTGGTCGGCGGCGATGTCGTTGAGGTAGCGCCGCAATATGATGCCACGACCAACACGGCCCATGCCGGCGCGCAGACGCTGTTCGAGATCCTGAGCCTCATGGTTTTCAGTCCGTCGGTGAGATAGCGGGGGACTGCTTCGAGCCAAGAGGGAAGGAAGCGGCGGCTTGTCCGCCGCTTGTCCTCTCCTCTTCGACAAAGCAGTTGAGACGACGAGCGATATCGGTGTAGCAATCGGTTTCAACAGGATAATCGATATGCCAGTCGCCACCCCCAATGGTCTCGTTGCCCGCCTTTCACCCCCGCCCATTCCCTCCGTCATTGCCTGGAGCCGCGAATATACCGGCGCCAAGGGGCCGCTCATCGATCTCTCGCAGGCCGTGCCGGGCTATCCCGCGCATCCGGAAATGCTGCGGCTGCTCGGCGAGGCAGCCGCGTCGCAAACCATGACCGGTTATGGACCGATCGAAGGAGAGACGGTCCTGCGGGAGGCCTATGCGCGGCATGTGAGCGAGGTTTACGGCGCGCCCGTCGTTCTCGAGAATATCCACATCACCTCCGGCTGCAATCAGGCCTTCATGTGCGCGGCCATCGCGCTTGCCGGCGCCGGCGAAACCGTGGCACTGACCAATCCCTTCTATTTCAATCATGATACGACGCTTGCTATGCTCGGCATCAATCGCATGCTCGTCGAATGCGACGCGGCGAACGGGTTTCTTCCCGATCTCGCATCCGCCGAACAGGCGCTGTCCACCGGAGCGCGCGCACTGGCGATCGTCACGCCCAACAATCCGACTGGCGCCGTCTATCCGCCGACGCTGCTGCATGACCTCTTCCTGTTATGCCGCAAATATGGGGCATGGCTGATCCTAGACGAGACCTATCGCGATTTCCTGGCTGAGAGCTATGGACCTCCGCATGGGCTGCTTTCCGAACCCGCCTGGGAGGAGACGCTCGTTCTCCTTTACAGCTTCTCGAAGTCCTTCTGCATTCCCGGCCACCGGCTCGGCGCGATCACGGCCGGGCCGAGGCTGCTGGCCGAGATCACCAAAGTCATGGACAATATGCAGATCTGCGCGCCGCGCTCGGCCCAGCATGCCGTCGCCAACGCCCTGCCGGTGCTGGCCGGCTGGCGAGCCGAGAACCGGCTGGAGATTGCGCGGCGGGCTGATGCGCTGAAGGCGGTTATGGCCGGGCTGCCGGGCTGGGATATCGCTGCGATCGGCGCCTATTTCGCCTTCATCCGCCATCCCTTTGCCGATCAGCCATCCGTGGCGGTCGCCGAGCGGCTCGCGAAACAGGCAGGAATCATCTCGATCCCCGGCGCTTACTTCGGCGCAGGGCAGGAACGCTATCTGCGTCTGGCATTTGCCAATGCCGATGCGGCTTCGATCGGCCTGCTCGGCGAGCGTCTGCGCTGATCAGGCCCGGGTTTTCGCGAACCGGTTGGCGGGCATGGAGAGCCCGAGATTCTCGCGCAGCGTCGAACCCTCATACTCCTTCCGGAACAATCCGCGCCGGCGCAGTTCCGGCAGGACAAGCCGCACGAAATCGTCGAGGCTCGCCGGCAAGGTTGGGAACATTAGGATGAAGCCATCGGCTGCACGTGTCTCGAACCATTCTTCCATGAAGTCGGCGATTTCGGCCGGCGTGCCGGTCATGCCGTTGCCGGTATGCTTTTCCGCGTAGTGACGGATGAGTTCGCCGACCGTGCGGCCGCTCCTGACGAAGTCAACCAGTTCGTCGAAAAGCGCGCGCGAGCCTTTCGGCGCAGCCGGCAGACGGTCCATCGGAAAGGGCTTGTCCAGAGGTACGCCCCGCAGATCCGCTTCCAGGAATTCCGACAGCATCAGGCGGCCGACGTCGGGATGCATCTTGTCGATCAGATAATCGACCTTCGCCTGCGCCTCGGCCTTCGTCTCGCCGACATTGATCACGACGCCCGGCATGATCTTCAGGTCGTTCGGATCGCGTCCATAGGCCGGCATGCGCGCCTTCACATTCTCGTAGAAGGCGCGGTTGCGGTCGATGCTGGAGGCGAGGCTGAAGACGATCTCGGCCGTGCGCGCTGCCATGTCCATGCCTGGTTCCGAGCCGCCGGCCTGTGCGATGACAGGGCGGCCCTGCGGTGTCCGCGCGATATTGAGGGGACCACGTACCTGGAAATGCTTGCCCTTGTGGTTCAGCGTATGATGCTTCGCCTTGTCGTAATAGATGCCGTTTTCGCGATCGAGAAGCAGGGCGCCGTCCTCGAAACTATCCCATAGGCCGAAGACGACATCGACGAATTCGTTGCCGCGCTCGTAGCGCAGGGCATGCGGATCCAAGCCTTCGCGGTTGAAGTTATAGCCGGTTTCGTCGTGGTCGGAGGTAACGACATTCCAGCAGGCGCGGCCGCCGCTCAGATGATCTATCGAGGAAAAGAGGCGCGCAACGTTGTAAGGCTCGCAGTAGCTCGTCGACACGGTTGCGACCAAGCCGAGGTTTTGCGTGGTGACCGAAAGCGCCGACAGCAGGGAGAGCGGCTCAAAGCGGTTCATCTTGGTGGGAATACGGGCGAGAGCATCGGGGTCGCCGACGGCTGCGGCGGGTGAATCCGCCATGAACATGAAGTCGAACTTTGCTGCCTCTGACCGTTTGGCAACGTTAAGCAGATGCTGGAAATCGTTGGCGCCGTTGACGTTGCTGGCCGGATGAAGCCACGACGCCGGATGGAAGCCGAACGTGTAGACGAAGGTGCCGAGCTTCATCTTGTCTGTGCGTGCCATGAAATTCCAGCCTCCAGTCCTGACGATTGTGCAAATTATCGCCGTGCCGGTTTTTTACGCAATGATGCCGGGCTGTGTTTCGTTTTAGTTTTTCTAAAGGATTGCCCTGGCCATCATGGCGGGGCAGACATTCGCGCCTGCTGCCGCGAGATCGCCAGCAACCAATCGCGGAAGGCGGCGCCATGGGGCTTTTGCAGCGCCGACCGATCCCAGGCCAGGAAGTAGCTTTCGCGAAGCGGAAGTCGGATATCGATGGGGATGACGAGCGTTTGCGCCTCAAGCTCGTCGGCGATCATCGACATCTGCGCCAACACGATACCGCGTTTGTTGACGGCAGCGTCGATGGCGCTGCTCGAGAGGGTGAAGGATAGCCCGGGCGCCGTTTCTTTCAGCGTCACGCCCACTTTCGCCGCGAGGTCGGCCCAGCTGGGATAAGGGGTGAAGTGTCTTTCCCATTCGACATGCAAAAGCGGGTAGTCGAAAAGTTCGAATGCCGATGGCGCGCGCTTTTGAATGAGTGCCGGCGAGCAGGCCGGCACGACCCAGTCGCGGAAGAGCTCGCTGTAATGCTCGTGCTGAAGCACGTCCGATCCGTAGCTGATGCGGAAGTCGATTTCGTCGAAGCCCATGCGAGGCTCCTTATCGCGGCCGATAATCCGGACATGAGCGTCCGGATGAAGCGCCTGCCAGTCGAAGATGCGCCGGCCGATCCATTTGTTGACGACAGAAGACAAGGCGCTCAGGACGAGGGCATTTTCATTGCGCGCCCGCTCCAGCATGCGTTCGGCGATCGCGAATTGCTCGAAACCTTTGGAGATTTCCTGATGATAGAGCCTGCCCCATAAGGTCAGCTCTGCCGTGCGGCCGTTGCGTTCCAGAAGGGTCACGCCGAGAAAACTTTCGATCTTGCGGATCTGCTGGCTGATCGCACCGGGCGAAACCTTCAATTCCAGCGCAGCCGCGGTCACGCTGCCGCAACGGCCGACAGCTTCGAAAGCCTGCAGGCCTTTCAGCGGAATGGCCTTGAAGAGGCGCGGTTCGCTCACGTTGCATTTCTCCAGGACGAATAATCGGGCATTTCCTGTTCGGCCGGCTGAAAGTCGCCGGCGAATTGAAAGCGATCACCGGGATGGGTGATTTCGACATAGGTGACGGTGCGGCCGTTCTGCCAGGTCTGGCGGATGAGCGTCAGACAGGCGTCACCACGCTCGGTCTCCAGCAGCCGGGCCGTTGCCGGATCTGCCGAGACGGCGCGAATGATGTGCCTTGCCTTCGACCATGGCACCTGTGCCAATAGCCATTTGGCCGGTGGAACGGTTGCGAAGCTTTCATCTTTGGCAAGCGGTACGGCATCGAGCATGATGATGCGCCGCTCGATGGCGTTTGGCTTGCCGTCGACCAGATGCAAGCATTGCAGCCTCAAAACCTCCGCGCCGGGCTTTTCCCTCAACAAGGCCGCGCTGGAGGCGTCCAGCTTCTCTATTCGCCGCTTCAGGATGCGGTGGGCGTGCGCGTGTCCTGCAAGCTCCGCCTCGGTGCTGATATCCTGAATATCCATGACCGTGCGGTCGATCTGCTGCGAGGCGACGAAGGAGCCCGCCTTGCGCCTCCGCAGGATCATGCCGCGTTCGGCGAGCGCCGAGAGCGCCTTGTTGACGGTCATTCGCGAGCATCGGTATTGGTCGGCCAGCTCATGCTCGATCGGGATGCGCTGGCCGGGCTTCCAGTCGCCATTCATGATCTTCGTCTCTATGTCTGCGAAAATTCTCTGATGAATTGAGACCAACATCCACCTCGATCCCGCGACGGCGCACAAATCTCGCCTCTATGCGAGGCAGTTTCGGCGAAAGGTCCGGCACGATTTTTGCGTTCCAAGACTTTTACATTGACACTGTAGGCCTGCCTATATCTATTTGTATAGACAAAAGCGGGCCAAAGAAGCTCGTTCGGCGGGAATACGCTGGGGAACCTGGACTCTTCCGCAGGAAGGGCAAAAAACTGGAGAGACGATCATGAAAAAGAATTCTCTGCTCAAAGGGTTGGTGAGCGCCGCGTTCCTTCTGGGAGCGACACTGTCCGCGCACGCCGCCGATACGCTTTCGGCTGTCAAGGCTGCCGGCACCCTGAAGGTTGGTACCGAAACGGCCTTCGCCCCCTTCGACTTTATCGATGCCGGCGAACATGTCGGATTAAACGTCGATCTCTTTAACGAGATCGGCAAGGAATTCGGTGTGAAGATCGAGTGGGTGACCTTGCCCTGGGACGGTGTTTTCCCGGCTCTGGAGGCCGGGAAGTTCGATGTGGTCGCCGGCCCGGCAACGATCACCAAGAAGCGCATGGAGCGTTACCGTTTCACGCCGCCGCTGGCCGAAGCGACCATTGCCATCCTCAAGAAGGCGGGCGACAAGACCATCAACAAGCCGGAAGACATCGCCGGCAAGAAGATCGGCGTCGGCAAGGCAACCTCGCAGCTTGATCAGCTCAAGGAATTCTCCGAGACATTGCCGACCAAGGCGGACATTCGCGAATATCCCGCCTTCACCGAATCCTACGCCGATCTTGCCGCCGGCCGCATCGCCGGCGTGGCGAATTCTCTGCCGAACATTGCGTTCGTCGCCAAGCAGCGGGAAGGCGTCTTCGAGGTCGTTCTGCCGCCCTTCGGCAAGAAATCCTATTTCGGCTTTATCGGCTTGAAGGATGCCGATCACGCACCCCTGATGGACGCAATCGATGCCGCCATGCTGAAGATCAAGGCGGACGGCCGGATGGCCACATTGCAGAAGAAATGGTTCGGCGCGACTTTCGATACGCCGGACTCCGTCAAGGACCCGGCATTCTGATCGATTGATCATCATCACCGAACATGCCTTGGATGTACCGGGGCATGTTCGGAGACCGATCCGGTTTCATGACCGCCAAGTGGACGACATCCAACCCCCATGTCCTTCAAACTCTTCGAATTGCTGCTGCAGGCGTCCATCTATACGGTTACGATCAGCGTCGTATCGATCCTGATCGGTTTCGCGATTGCGATCCTGTTGTCGGGCATGCTGCTTTCGCGGCGGCGCCATCTGATGCTGCCTGCCCAGATTTTCATCAGCTTTTTCCGTGGCGTGCCGCTGCTGGTGCAATTGCTGCTGATCTACAATCTTCTTCCTGTGATCGGCATCAATGTGCCGAGCGTTGTCGCGGCGGTGATCGGCCTATCACTCTGCACCGCCGCCTACCAGGCGGAAAACCTGCGGGGCGGATTTGCCAGCGTTCCCGTTGGACTGATCGAATCCGCCGAAATGGTGGGTTTGACACCCAGCCAAATCTTCCGGCGCATAAAAGTTCCGACCGCCCTTCGCCTGACATTTCCCGCCCTTGTCAATGAAGCGATCCTTATCCTCAAGGCGTCGTCCCTCGTCTCCGTCGTCGGCATCGTCGAATTGACGCGCATGGCGCAGGATCTCGCCGGCAGCACCTTTCTGCCTCTGCAGCTCTTTGCGTCTGCCGGCTTGATCTATCTGGTGATCAACTGGATCGTAGCCTTGGCCGGCGGCCTGATCGAGCGCTCTCTTCCCGGAGTGCCGCGATGACCTTCGACGTCAATGTCCTTCTCGATCAATGGCCAGCGATCATCAGCGGCGCGGGCGTCACGATCATGATCTGGGTTTTCGGCACGATTGCCGCTGCCATCCTCGGTTTTCTGCTGGCCGTTGCCAGACAATATTGCGGCCTTCTGATCGACAAGGCGCTCGGTCTTGCCGTCGCGGTCCTGCGCGGCACGCCCTTCCTGATCCAGATCTTCCTCGTCTATTATGGCGGTCCTTTCATCGGCCTGTCGCTCGATCCGCTACCGGCGGGATTGATCGGCATCTCGATCTATGGTGCGGCCTATTTCAGCGAAATTTTCCGCTCCGGCTTTCAGGCCGTTCCAACGGGGCACATCGAGGCCGGTGAATGCGTCGGCCTCACGCAAGGGCAGATCGTCAGGCGCATCCTGTTGCCGGAAATGACCATGCTGGTGTTGCCGCCGTCGGTGAACATGACCATCATTCTCATGAAGGAGACCGCGGTTCTCTCCATCATCACCGTGCCGGAGCTGACGGCGACGCTGAGCGCCATAGGTTCGCAGCAATATGCCTTTGTCGAGGCTCTATCCGCACTCGCGCTCTTTTATTGGGTGCTGGTCGAGTTCACCGGCTGGCTTGGCAATCTTGCCGAAACGAAACTTTCCAGATTCAGGTTTTTCAACGCATGAGCGTTCCCGCAATCGCAGTCAAAAATCTCGTCAAGAAGTTCGGTGATTCCACCGTCCTGCATGGCATTGATCTCGAGATCGCGCAGGGCCAGGTCTCCTGCCTTATTGGTCCTTCCGGCTCCGGCAAAAGCACACTTTTGCGCTGCATGGCCTTTCTTGAGGAGGCGACCCGCGGCACGATTGCCATTAATGGAGAGGTACTCGGCTTCAGCGAGAACGCCGAGGGTGTGCGGGAGCGGGTTCCTGCTGCCACGAACCGGGCTATCCGCGCACAGATCGGCATGGTCTTCCAGCAGTTCAATCTCTGGCCGCATATGACCGCGCTCGGCAATGTCAGCGAGGCGTTAAAGACGGTTCACAAGATGGGCCGCAAGCAGGCTGAGGATCTGGCGCTGGCCCAGCTCGTCAAGGTCGGGCTGGAAGCGCGCGCAGGGCACTATCCCTCGCAGCTTTCCGGGGGTCAGCAACAGCGTGTCGCCATTGCCCGCGCACTAGCGCTCAAGCCGAAGATCATGCTGTTCGACGAACCGACCTCGTCGCTCGATCCGGAGTTGACGGGTGAGGTATTAAATGTCATGCGCGATTTGGCAGCCGAGGGCATGACCATGGTCGTCGTCTCCCACGAGATCGGCTTCGCAGCGACAGTCGGCCAGCAGATCTTTTTCCTCGATCACGGCAGGATATTGTTCACCGGGACACCGCAGGCGGTATTCAAGAAACCGCGAAATCCACGTCTGGAACAATTTCTGGACACCTATCTCGATCGCGGCGCGTCAATGCTTCTTTGAGCGCCGCTGTGACGGCGACCAATGCCCCACACACGTAGAAAAAAGGTTGCTCGGGCCGGCAAAGTCATTGTTTCAAGAACGATCATCCCAATTGATCTCTCGCGAAAGCGATAAGGCTTTCCACGTGGCCAGCTACGGTAACGCGTGTTTGCTCCACATCGCCACGTTCCAATGCTTCAATAATAAGGAGGTGTTCTGTCGAATCCGGCTTCAGCCGATCTTTCAGTCGATCGATCTCGAACAGGACAGTGTTGGTAAGTTGCCGCTAGCTCCAGACCCGGAAGGACTTTTCCTTCGCGCAGCCAATTTATGGACGCAACCCAGGAGAGAAAGAGACATCAAACAAAAACTAAACGTTGACGCGACCCTCTAGGTTCCGTATAGATGCGTTATCGATCTTTTGCTTGCCGAGCTTTGTCTACCGCGCGATTGGCACCGCGCTCTAAGCGAACTTCCGTTTCAAAAATAGTCGGTTTCAACCCGCGTGGCATCTGCTTCGCGGTCCCTCACTCTATGCTTTGAAAGGGTTCATCATGACCACTGGCACAGTAAAATGGTTCAATTCCACCAAGGGCTTCGGCTTCATCCAACCTGACAACGGCGGCGCTGACGCGTTCGTTCATATCTCGGCTGTCGAGCGCGCCGGCATGCGCGAGCTCACCGAAGGTCAGAAGATCGGCTTCGAGCTTGAGCGCGACGTGAAGTCGGGCAAGATGTCGGCCTGCAATCTGCAGTCCGCGTAATCGATATCGGCTTCCCTTTGACCACGGATGTACTGGCACTGCCGGAAGCACGTATCACTTCAAGGCCAGGCATTTTGCCTGGCCTTTTTTCATTCGGTTCACACGGTGGACCCCTTAGGAATTTTCAATGACACAGACCTATAGCAAATCTCGCCAGGCCGCGGAGATCGCCTTTGGTAATCTTCAAACCACGTTCTTTGCCAAAAATCACGCAATGGACGAACTCGAGGCAATCACTCAGTCTCGAGACGCGAAGACTCAGCGGTTGCGTGAAGCACGGCTGGCAAAGGAACTCGCCGACAGGACCTCCGCCACGGCTGCACTGCTTGCCAAACGTGGCCGACTAGGTTGATCGAACCACTTTCCGTCGAGATAAAAAATTAAAAACCGATAGCGCCAATACTGAAACGCAACGCCTGAAACTTGTGGAGCGCACGGTTCCTGAAGGCAGCGTGGCTGAAGAGTAGGCGCCTCTCCCAGGGGCAGGGGCAAAAGCCCGGAGGCGCGCATCGCCTAAGAGTGCCTATATCGCCGGAATGGTCGAGGATGAAGCCGTTTGCAAGGCTTAGCGAGACGTTATGAAAACCGCAGCGCCAGACCGGCTTAAGCTTGCGGCGCCGGCGATCGATAGCTTTCGCTGATCGGCAGATGTGATCAATTCGCCCCGGGAGACTGACTCAAACAACAGGAGAGCCTTTATGGCACTGGATACGACCGAGCTTCAAGCGATCAACACGTCTTGGCAAATTGCGATCCAGGAAATCCTGCGCATGGTCATCCGTGACATGTACCGTGCAAGGGGAGAAGAGGCGTTCAATGCGCATATCAAACGGATCGAAGAAGCGGCAGTTGACAGCATTTACACCGACCTAAGACTCCGCGGTACTGACGAATGGACGGAGGTTCTCGTCAAGGAAAGAGCCAGCAATTTCGTGACGACCCTTTTGACGTCGTTCACATATGACCGGGCGTGAATTTTCGCGTCGAACAAGGGAAGCGAAAATCCATCCGGCCGACCGGCACGCGTCAAAGCTGCCAGGAAGAACGATAATAGGTTCGTCGAACATCTGGCTTCATGGCGCCTTTATCTCCCAACTGCTTGTCGGGTCGCATATGGAGAGTAAGGAGCGCTCGACAGCGCTCCCGACTGCGGTCATGTCCTTGCGACAGGACGCGGCTGCTCTGACCGTAAGCTTTTAGACGCGCTGGCGAGCGCGTTCTCTGCAGCTTTCGCCTTTCGGCCGCGGCGCTTTCGGATCTCCACCACGAAGGCTTTCGCGATGCGCTTCGCCATGGGAATTATGCTACCTGGCGCCCTGCTTCGATCTGCAGCGGCGCGGGCTGCTCGGCGGTAGTGCCGATTGCTACCTTCCGCGGCTTCATGGCTTCCGGGATCTCGCGCTTCAGCACGATGCGCAGAAGGCCGTTGACCAGAGACGCGCCCTCGACCTTGACGTGGTCGGCAAGCTCGAACCGCCGTTCGAAAGATCGTCCTGCGATACCTCGATGGAGATATTCGCCATCTTTCGGGTCTGCTTTCTGTCCCTTCACGACCAGAACGTTGCGTTCCTGGACGACGTCGAGATCGGAATTGGCAAAACCGGCGACTGCCATTTCGATGCGGTAGTCGTCGTCGCTCGTCTTGACGATATCGTAGGGAGGCCAAGTCTCAATCGGCTGCAGACGCTGCGCGTTACTCAACAGATTGAATACGCGGTCGAAGCCGACGCTGGAGCGATAAAGAGGTGCAAAATCAAGATCATTTCTCATAACCAAATCCTCCGTAAAGCGAGATGGAATGGAGACGCGGAAACTAGCGTCTCCGGTTCTGCCGGTCCCTTACGGCGACCGGCGAAAATGATCTAATTTTGCGAAAAACAGGTTTCAAGATCGTCCAACATATTTTTTATGATGTTCTCTGCGCGATCTATGAGGAACGGCCGTCACCACAGAATTCCTCACTCACAGCAGCTCGATCAGTGATCTAGAGGGGGTAATGTGGCGTGCCAATCCTGTATTAAGAAGCTTCCGCAACAATTTCAGCTGAGGAGATTCCAAACACGACCGCGGTGAGCAACGCACACTGGACTACGCCGAGGAAGATAGGTCCCCAAGTCGTGCGGGCGTTGCGCAGCTGTGTTCCGATATAGCCGTCAAGCAATTGGAGTAGCCCGGAAAGTCCACTCAGCCACAGCATTACAGCTAAGGGAGCACACACTGCCACAGCGATGGTGGTGACGGCGATCGGTACGGTGCGTGTGTCCGCGCCCGGTCTCAACATCCGGCGGCGGCCGACCAGCCGGGAGACCGTGCTGGGCGATTTGAGGCGCCGCGACATCGACATGGCGATCGGCCCGCTCGCGGCGGCGCCGGACGGCTTGGACCTAGTGCCCCTTTTCACTGAGCGACTGGTGCTGATGACGCGAAAAGCCCATCCGGCTTTGACCGCCGATATGTCCCTGACCATGCTCGCCGGGCTCGAGCACCTGCTGGTCTCGCAAAGCGTCGATGCGACGGGCAGCCTCGATGAGCGCCTGAGCGACGCCGGCCTTTCCCGACGCGTCGTGATGACCTTGCCGAACTTTCTGGCAGCGCCTTTTATTGTAGCAGAGACAGACCTCGTTGCCCTGCTGGCCGAACGCGTAGCGCATAGGCTTGCCGGTGTCGCAGCTATCGCTGTTCATCCGCAACCAGCCCCAGCCCCGTCGTGGACTATCGGTCTTGCACGGTTGGCGGGGGCCGCACCCGATCCGGCCGTTGACTGGATCTGCAGCCTGGCGGGCAAAGTCGCCGGCAAGCAATGAGGCGCGCGCTATCTCCGCCGCGGCCCGCAATCGCTTGTCTCTGGTCCATAAGGTCGCTCTGCGGTCAAGCAGAACGGACGCAAGCAGAGGGGGCATCCGCGTAGCCAATGCCTATACTGAAGATGCGAGGAAGCCCACCATCCGGAGCTATTCATGATATCGGTGCAACTCAAAACATAATATTACTGTTTGCTATGCCAGCGAGCCGAGATTTCAATGTCGGACCTGCGGCAAAGGGTTCAAACAAACGACGCGCGCCTTTGCCGCTAGGCTGGCGACGCCCTTAAAACTCTTTCCACCCGGCAGCAGGCCGACCGCCTGCTGCCGCTGCTCTGCGCGTCACTTGAGCAACCGGCTCTGCAAATGACGGCCTATGTGATGGCTCCGCCATGGTGCGTGCCGTCTGCCTCAACATCCCCGACGCGCCGGAGGCAGAAGCCTCGAGGCGGAATTGCGATACCAGCTCACTCAGTTTGCTGGCCTCAGCGGCAAGTGCAGCGGAGGCTGCCGTCGTCTGCTCGACCATGGCCGCATTTTGCTGCGTCGTCTGATCCATTGTATTGACCGCCGCATTGACTTCGGCAAGGCCTGTCGACTGCTCTTTGGCGGATGCGGCTATGGCGTTCATATGCTCGTTTATGCCCGAGATGCGCTCACCGATCTCCTTCAGAGCAATACCCGTTTCACGCACGAGCTTGACCCCACCACTGACCTCGGACGAAGAAGCATTGATTAGCGCCTTGATCTCTTTTGCCGCCGCCGCGGAGCGTTGCGCCAATTCGCGCACTTCTTGCGCCACGACGGCAAACCCCTTGCCCGCCTCACCAGCGCGCGCGGCTTCCACCCCGGCATTGAGCGCCAGCAAATTGGTCTGGAAGGCAATATCGTCGATCACGCCGATGATGTTAGAAATCTGCTGGGAGGAATTCTCTATTCGCTGCATGGCTTCCTCAGCTCGACTGACGACCTCGGCCGACCGGGCGGCGCTGTGATCGGCAGCGGTTGCTACCGCCCGCGTCTCTTCCGTCCGCTTACTCGAATTGGCTACATTGACCGTAATCTGATCGAGGGCGGCGGCGGTCTCTTCAAGCGACGCTGCCTGCTGCTCCGTTCGGCGCGAGAGATCGTTGGCGCCGGAAGAGATCTCTTGCGTGCCGCTATCGATCGATACGATGCTCTCGGTAATTGCGTTCAACGTGTTACTCAATTGCTTCAGTGACGTATTGAAATCATGGCGAAGCGCTTCGAAATCCGCGGCGAACGGCTCGTCGAGCTGGAAGGAAAGATCCCCGGATGCCAATCTCTTGAGCCCCATGGCAAGACCGGATGTTGCGACCCGCAGACGCTCTGCGGCATCGGCCTCCGCCTGCTGCTGGGCAGCGATCCTGTCGGCTTCCGCCTGGTGACGTTCCCTTGCGGCGTCCGCTTCGAGCTGGCCGTTGGCGATCGCCGCTTTTCGGAATACTTCGACAGCTTCCGCCATCGTTCCTACTTCGTCGCGCCGGCCGATGCCCGCGCAAGCGATGTTGGTCTCGCCGCCCGCAAGCTTGGCCATATCTGCGCAGAGCGCCAGGATAGGTTTGCACACGGTCCTGCGGAACAATACGAAGAGCATGACGGAGAACAGTACCGTCAGTCCAAGAAGTCCCTGCATCACGCCGCGAATGGAATTTGCCGTGCTGGCACTTTCTGCAGAGATCGATTCCGATACCTTTTGTATCTGATCGCCCGCCTCTTCCATGGCGGTTTCCAAAGCGGAAAACTGCTTCATGAAATTGGGTAACGCCTTCAAAGCACCGGCCGGATCCTTCTGTGCCGTCGCCACCATCCCGGTCGCATTATCGATATAGGCCAGCAATGGAGGTTCAACGCCGGCAAGCACCTTTTGAGTGTCCGGATCCGTCGCGAGCGCCTTGTTAGCCTTGATCATCTCGCGAAATGACGCGACATGCTCCGAAAGATCCGAGTTAACGGTTTCAAAGCCAATGCCGGATGCAGGATCAGAAGCGAGCAATGCAGCCAGCACATCCGCTCTCAAAGCGTCGTGCATCATATCTGCCTGCATGTGGTTACGCAGGACCTGAGCCGAAGCTGCTATTTTCTCGGCATTCTGCGTCAGAGTCGAGGCCGACCATATGCCCACACCGGTTGCTCCGCCGGCAATTGCAAATATCGCCACGCTCGCAAAAATGATTTTCTGCTGGATAGATGCCATGAAACATATCCCAAGATTTCCTCAAGAGAAGAATGTGGGATCGTCGTTAATTATCCGTCAAATAAGTCAATCGTCAGGAAATTTATGACTAACAATTAAAATACAACTAAGACGATACATTATGTTTAGATGTGCACCAATCATTGATAAGCTCGGGGTTCATAGGAAAATATCTAACTACGGCGGCATCTATACAATACCATTTTCATCATGTTTGTCGGCAACGGTTACCTCTAGATTTTCTTTCTCGTTAATTGACCAGGTGGCCATCAAGATCGAATGCGGCGCGAAAAGGGCCTCTTAAGGAGGCCCTTCGCAGGTATTATTCGAGGATCTTGATAACCTTGCGCGTCTTCGGCTGAACGATAACGCGCTCATGGTTCACAACCGCATAGGCATAAGCCGGATTTTCGGGAACCGGCGTGACGACAACGGTCTCGGGAAGCGGCTGGCCTACGACAATCCGATCCTGCACCACGGCCTCAGAAGGAGGCATCGGCTGTTCCTGTACATAGGTGACCACTTTCTGCGGCGGCGGATCAATTGCGGTACCTACAATGGCGCCCGTCACACCGCCGACAGCGGCGCCCACAGGACCGCCCACAACAGCGCCGGTAACCGCGCCGCCCGCAGCGCCTGTGACTGTTGACGACTGCGCCAGGGCCGAACCAGCGAGAAGACCAAAGGCGGCCGCCGCTGAAACGATAAGTTTCGTGTACATAGCATTCTCCTTTGCTTATTGGCTCCGAGGAGCTGAAAGAGGAATACGATTGACACTGGAATGTTCCGCTTTTGGCGTTGGTTGCTGCCATCACAAGTTGGAACCAGACTGACAAAATTCGTGATTGGCGAGTGTGTGAACCGACCTGAATTGCTTGATCGCAAGCAGCGGTTCTCAGCGGCATCAAACCCGCCTGAACATTGCGGCGGGTAAGCCAATGCCCAATGCTAAACGTCCACTTTTATTCTCGACCTGACAAGATCCCCGCAGGCATCAGAACTGACGGCTTTTCGATCGGACGACCTCCGCCGCGGCGCATCTACGCGCCTCGGCTGACGGCGTGTTATGCACATCGCTGACTAGCGCCGAGAGCGAGGAGAGGCCGACCTACTCTCCGATAAATCAAGTGCCACGGGTCGATGATCTGAAACTGATGCGAAAATGATCCATAAATGATGCGAAAATGATCTAGAGGCGTTGACATAAGAAATCGTCGAACTAGTTCCCGGTGAGATGCCCGGGGGGCGTCCTTTGCTTACAGCGACCATATGGCTCTTCCGAGCTGTTCCGACCCTCAAGGGTCGGTACGGCATGGTTTTTCATGCGGATCGCACCTCCGGTCACCTAAGTTGCGCAGTGGGAAGTTGGATATCGTATGAGCAGCATCAGCGGACGCCTCGTCAAGGGAAGCATGTGGTTGAGCCTGTCCCGGACGATCGTGAACGGGCTTGCGACCCTCAGCACTTTCGTATTGGCGCGCTATCTGGCACCGGCGGATTTTGGCGTGGTCGCCTTGGGCATGACGATCCTCATGATCGTCACGACCATTACCGAACTGTCTCTTTCCGAGGCGCTAATCCGGCACGCCGCACCGGACGAATCCCATTTCAGCGCGGCCTGGACCCTCAATGCCGCGCGCGGACTGGCGATCTGCATCCTGTTTGCGATCTTTGCCTATCCGGCCGCCGTCCTGTTCAACGAGCCCAGACTGACGGGCGTCATGCTGGCGCTCGGCATCAGCATGCTGATGGGGGGCCTCACAAATCCCCGCCGCATCATGCTTCAGCGCGATCTGATCTTCTGGCAGGAGTTCGTGCTCGCCGTATCGCAGAAGTTCGCCGGCTTCATCGCCTCCGTTGCGATAGCGGTGATCTATCAGAGCTACTGGGCACTGGTCGTCGGAACCCTCATAAGCCAGGCGACGAATGTCATCGTCTCCTATCTCGTGCTGCCCTTCCGGCCCAGGATCACGTTCCAGCATATGCGGGAGTTCTTTTCCTTTTCCGCCTGGCTCACTGCCGGACAGATCGTCAGCACGCTCAACTGGCGCTTCGATTATCTGCTGGTGGGCAAGATGCTCGGCGGAATCCAGCTCGGTTACTATTCAGTCGGTAGCAATCTCGCCATGATGCCGACGCGGGAAGCGACCGCGCCCCTCACCCAGACGATCTATCCGGCTTTTGCCGGCATTCACAACGACCCCAGCAGGCTCGCCGCCGCTTATCAGCGCGTACAGGCACTGGTCGCCGCCGTCGCGCTTCCCGCCGGCATCGGGGTTGCGGTCACCGCCGACCCACTCGTCAGGCTCGCGCTGGGCGACAAATGGGCGCCTGTCATCTTCATCATCCAGTCGCTTGCCTCGGTCTTTGCGCTTCAGACGCTCGGCTCGCTGGTGCAGCCGCTCGGCATGGCCAAGGGTGAGACGCGAGTGCTCTTCGTTCGCGATACCCAAATGTTCTGCCTGCGCGTGCCGATCATGATTGGCGGCCTGATACTCTATGGCCTGCCAGGGGTCATTGCCGGCCGTGTGTTCACCGGCCTCTTCAGCACCGCCGTCAACATGATGCTCGTGCGGCGCTTCACCGGCATCAGTGTCGCCAAGCAATTGTCGGTGAACCTTCGGGCGCTCGCAAGCGTCGCCGTGATGGCGGCCGGCGTCTCGCTCGCCTCGAGCCATCTGGCGCCGACGGACGACAAGCTCGTCCTCGTAACGCATCTCGCAATGCTGATCCTGCTTGGCGGCCTGCTCTATTGCGGTTCGACGTTCCTCCTGTGGAGGCTCATGAAACGGCCGAGTGGTCCCGAAACAGAGGTTCAAACCATACTCGGCAAGGTGCTGCCAAAATTGCGCCTCGCCTGAGAAACGTTCGGCCAGGCCGGCCGAACTGCCTTGTCATCTAAAGGGGAATGGGGAAATGACATTGCAATCAAATCAAGTCCTGATCGCGAAATTGGACAACATGATCCACGATTGCCTGAAAGACTACATCAGCCATGATGAGCCTTTGGCGATCCTCGACTTTCCCGACATCCGCAACTGCGGCGACTCCGCCATCTGGTTGGGCGAAATGGCCTATCTCAAAAGGAGATACGGCAAGCGGCCGACCTATGTCTCGCGGATCAATGATTTTTCGCCCGAGCAACTCGAGCGAACCATGCCGACCGGTCCGATTTTCATTCATGGCGGCGGCAATTTCGGCGACATCTGGGATGCGCATCAGGATTTCCGCGAACGGGTGCTGGAGCGGTTTCCCAATCGTCAGGTGATCCAGTTTCCGCAATCCATCCATTACAAGTCCCAGGCGCGCCTGGATGAAAGCGCCCGCGTCATCGGACGCCACAAGAACTTCGTATTGCTGGTGCGTGACGAGGAGTCGAAGGAATTTGCCCTCAAGCATTTCGATTGCGAGGTGCGCCTTTGCCCGGACATGGCCTTTTCCATCGGAGCAATCCAGGCCGAGGAACCGGAATTTCCCGTCCTTGCCATGCTGAGATCCGATCTCGAAAAGGTAGGAGATGCCAACCTGTCCGCCTATCCCGATATTCCGAAAGAAGATTGGACCACCGAATCCGCCAGGCGGGTGCGTATTTCCAAAGCGCTTGGCGCGGCAACAGCTTTGCTCGCTCTCAAGCCGGCCGAAGTACGGCTGCGCAAGCTCGATGCGGCCGCCCATAATCGATTGGGTCGCGGCATCCGCCAGATTTCCCGCGGCCGTGCGCTCGTCACCGACCGGCTTCACGTCCATATCTGCTCGATCCTGCTTGGGCGACCGCATGCGGTGCTGGACAACAGCTACGGCAAGATACGCCGGTTCATGGCCGCATTTTCCGGGGGAACCGACCTGGCCTACCGCGCAACCTCGCTCGACGACGGAATCGCCTGGGCGCGCCACCAGGCTGATCAGACCCTCGTACCGGCCGCCTGAACGCGGCCATCGGCCCGGCCTCAGCCTTGCGCCTCTCGATCGCGCCGGATTCTTATCGCGGTCGACGGTTAGTGCCCGCGATTTGATTTCGCGGCCTTTGCGGGATAAAGGGGCTCAGGTGAGTTGCTCGTCCGTGCTGAAAGCATGTCGGCAACCCCGACGCAGCTAAACAAGGCAACACGGCAGGGCAAACATGAGCGGTCAGAACGACGATTACATATATGACGAGGCGAGCGGCGAATGGCGGCCAGCTTCGGAGATCGCCGCGGAGGCCGCGAAAGCTGCGGAGGTCCGCGATGCATCGGGCAATGTACTGGCAGACGGAGACTCCGTGGTCCTGGTGAAGGACCTCAAGGTGAAGGGCGCCGGCCAGACGCTCAAGCAGGGGACCGTCATCAGATCGATCCGCCTCACCGACAATCCTGAGGAGGTCGATTGCCGGCATGACACCATCAAAGGGTTGGTGTTGCGCACCGAATTCGTCCGCAAGCGCTGAACGGAATTCCCTCCGCTACCAAGTCGAAGCGGAACACCCGCGCGCGAGACTAGTTTCCTTATCACACGATGAGGAGATTTCGAAATGACCTGGACGGGAACCTGGCGCAATCAATACGGCTCTACGCTAACAATCACCGAGGATCGGGGCGGGCTGATCAAAGGCACATTCAAAACGGCTCTCCAGGATAGTGCTTTCTTTGGCCATGAATTGCCGGTGACGGGCGTCTGGTTCGATGATTGCATTAATTTTGCCTTTGGGATGGCAGGAGACCGTTCGACATCAATCTGCTCATTCACCGGAATGCTGCGTGAGAACAAGCTCCAAGCAGTTTGGCACGTCGTAACCAGTGCGAAGGTTGGAAATTCCGGCCAAGCTGAGAAGTTAGGCTGGGTTCATTCGGTGCAGACGAACGTCGATACATTCGAGCGATACACCTGAGGCACCAAATATCACGAGAGTCCGGTACCCGCTATTGCTCTCGATCTACGATACTGGATTGGTGCTTCTTGAGGCAGAGCATAGGATTGAAGCCATCCTGCCATTCATCCGGCGTGACAGCTTGCGGCGATTGTGACGAACGAGCCCTCATCCGCGCCGCGCCGAGATTGCGGTCCTCGGCACGGTCGTGGTGGAGATCGATTTGACCAGCGATCGTGGCGTTATTTACTGCTGTGCGGGCTGCTGCGCAGGCGCGGATTTCTGAATCTTGTCCTGAACTTTCTTAACGAGCGCCGGATCCTTCTGGGCGGCCGTGAGAATTGCGTTATATTCGTTTACCGACATGCCCGGAGAGGTCTGAACAGCCTGTACCATCTGTTTGCTTGCCTCGGTCTGCAGCTGTTGTTTCGCGGTCGCATCCGACGTCGCTCCGATCTTAGCCGAGTATTCCTGCCTGATCTTGTCCACCTGCAGATACGCGACCGCAAAAGCCTCGATCTTTTGATCGCTGACGGCGGCAGGCGTCCCGTTGCTATTCGGTTGCACCTGAGTGGGTTGGTTTTCTTGCGTTGCCTGCTGCGCGGACGCGGGATTGCTGACAAACATCAAGCTCAAGACCGCGGCGGTTGCCGATGCGGCAGAGATATAACGAGTGATCATCTTAATTCCTCTTCGATAGTGCGGGGGGGGGGTAACACCTCTTTAATGGCGCAGAGCGAACGGCGGCATGTCGCATTGATTTAGCCGCGAGTTAGGGTTGAAGACCGATCGGGCGACAATGTGGCCGCCAAACGATTTCTGTGGGGCAATAGTACGGCGATCTGCTGACCACGGAACGGCGGCTTTATGGCTGTCGCCGTTCGGAGCGGTGTGAGTTTCGAACCGAATGTGCTACGATCTCAGAATGCTGGATTCGGTGGTTCGATGGCGATAAAATCGCGGTCGATATATCCGAGTTTCATGTAGATGTGAGCCTCATACGCCGCCACGATGAAGGCATCCCTCGCGATCTCGGGATTGGAATGGCCCTCGACTGCGGCGCGACAGATTATCAACGCATCCTGATAAGCCTGATCTTCCTCGGCGGGCCAATCCGCTAACAAATAGTCAAGTGCTTCCGAACTGCTGTTGATCGCTCGGAACTCGCCGACGCGCTGCAGTTGAATACTTACAGGTCTCTGCCATGTTCCATAGATCAACATAATCGACCTCTGGCGCTGAAACGGAGGCGATGTCATCTTTGTTCCTACCGAAACAAAACATCCGACAGTCAGCGGAGTATACGCTGCTTTCGTAATTTGAGATAATCGTAACGTCCCGGGTCCGCGCAAATATCCACCCTGCACTCTTAGGCGCCTCGGATGTGATCCTCTCACAATGGAAAGCTGTCGTAAACTGCTGTGCCATATGGGCCATTTCGTCAACAGAAATGCGCATCACCTCATGTTCCGCCATTAATGCGTAGTATTGCTGCTCTCCTCGTCATCGAAAATGCGGTGGTGAAAAAACGAGGGATCATTTCTCACCAGGCCCAGACAAAGCACTGCCTTGTTTCGATCCTCTGCACAAAGGCTTTGAGAGCCAATGGCTGGCGATCGATCATTCCAACCCTCCGCTGCACGCCGCTATAGATGTACCCGATCGACGATTTAGTGGCCTGATCGTGACCACGACGTCAAATCGATATCACCCTTCAGCGCCGCATCATTTCTATAAGTGGAGCAAAATGTCTGGCAACGCAGAACCGCCTGCGCATGCAAGCGGTCTTCAATTGTGGTGGACAGTGAAACCTGCTTATCTAATGAGAAACCGCTAAGTGGCTGGACAGCAAAAGGCTGCGTTTGAGATGGCCCCTTATCTGCTATTGTTTTTCATCTTCGTCACATGCGGCCTCGTCAATATGACACGCCCTCGAAACTCTATTAGACCAGTGAGTGACCGAGACACCGAAAACGCCTATAAAGCGGCTTTCCAAATTGAAGCAAAGGCGACGGTAGAGCGACGAAAGCTCATAAGCCTGCTTCTGCTGATCGCATTGCTGATCGACATTCTCCTCATCGTATGGATATTTCGCTTCGCCTAATAGGTAGGTCTGCCAAACGCGAGGAGGTCCCTGTATACGCAGGGTTGCCCGGTCCCACGAATTATGTGGGATAGCCTGGAAAGCGCGTCTTCGCCCCCAAAATATCTTAGGTACTCGTATCTTCAGGGTGATGCACAATTCTCTTACATGTTAACCATATGAATGAGTATCGCTTTTTCCCTATTTTGAACTTAAAGCTCATATCACTTCCGTCAGTCCTTGACCTAAAATAGCCGCAACGGCGTTGAAGCGTTAATCTCGCGTTCGCGCAAGCTGGCGGCGGGGAGGGTATTGGTGCAAAATTGCTTCCCAAAGGATCGAGAAAGTCAGCCTGCAGCCTATTTCACATCGAAAATCACGCCAGTTGGGAAGGAAACGCGCTAATGACAAAGAACACAATCTGCTTATGGTACGACAAGGACGCCGAAGCCGCCGCCCGCTTCTATGTCGAAACCTTTCCGAATAGTGCGATGGGGGCCATCGTCCGCGCTCCCGGCAATTATCCGGAAGGCAAGCAGGGCGATGTGTTGGTCGTCGAATTCTCCGTTGCGGGCATTCCCTGCGTCGGGCTGAACGGTGGTCCCGTATTCAAGCACAACGAGGCATTTTCGTTTCAGATCGCCACCGAAGACCAGGAAGAGACCGATCGCTACTGGAACGCCATTGTTAACAATGGCGGCCAGGAAAGTGAGTGTGGCTGGTGCAAGGATAGATGGGGTGTTTCCTGGCAGATCACACCGCGCATCTTGATGGAAGCACTCGTCGCCGGCGGGGATGAGGCAAAACGTGCTTTTGATGCGATGATGACCATGCGCAAGATCGACGTCGCGGCGATCGAGGCTGCTCGTCGCGGCTGAGCCAGTTCGGCGCGCGGCGTGGACATCGACCAATACTCAATACCCGCTGCCCAGGCCTGATGGTCGCGGCGAAATCGGCCGGCTATATTGATGGGGCGGAATGCGCAGCCACGGAAAAAATGACGTCGCCTCTCGTACATGATCCTCCATCTGCGCCAGGTCCCCGCTTCGGCCCGTAACAACATCGGCAACAGGATTAGGTCGATTGAAATATATCGGGTCGCTTGAGGATCATCCCCTGCGAAAGACCATAAGGATCTGATCTCTTCCGCCTTCGTCTGCCTATTGGTGTGTCGCCTCGGCAATTGCGCTGCGCAAAGCTCGATCGTCTGTGCTTTATAGCGTGCTTTACGAGCGGGACGCCTACCATTCGAAAGCGCTTCTAACTACCCTGAACATGTTTTTCTTAACATGTACATGGGAACACCGGCGGCGTGACTGCCCGGATCGACGACCGCGATTGCCAGACTTCTCCGTCAGAAACGAGTCAGATGCCGAACCGGCGGGGGCTAAAGCCGACAGAAGCACGCCAAGCTTTTTCATCTTCCCCGCAAGCATTGCCGAGCGCACGGTAAGCGTTCTGAGCTGTCTGGCACTTTTCATCGCCAGTTCGGTGATGTGCGGCTTATTGGCTCCCGAATTCTATAGGGCATTGACGGCGGCGCGGTGCCAGTCGCTCAATCCAACCTCGCCGACAGCTTTCCGCTTGAGAAATGCGGGTAGGAGCCTTGTTCGGCGCGGTTCTCGCAACGACGTTCTTCGCCACGCTGGAGCGGATGCCAACCTCAGCAGACAGCTAACACAGGTCGAGGTTCGTCGTCGCGGTTGCCTTGATCTATCCTCTGGCCTTAATAATCCCAGGGTGATTACGCACAAGATTCCAGCCGTCGACGTCCAAAGGGTCGTGAGGCCGCCGTTCAGCACCTGCTTCCGGTGATGATGGTGACCAGAACACTGATTCCGGCGACAACTCTGGCAAGCTTGACTAGCCGCCGGTGTCGTAGGCAACACCGGTGGGTCGTCAGAGTTGCGCTGATATAGCATATCATCAGCCGCCCGTGCGGTTCCATTAAAGTCGCGTGGTGGAGCAGCGGATCCGCTGCCTATCACGATTCGGTCGGCCGGAGATTATCTACTCGTACGGATAGGCAGCTCACAGGTCACGGCGTAGGAGCTGGTCCTTATCTGGATCAACGAGTAGGCACAGAGCCAGGTCTCTGCTCTGTCTTACGTCGAATGCATCTCGGGTGCTGACGCAGCGGCCCCTCGCCTCGAACCTGCGCAATGTTGCTCAGGGCTAGAATACTTCGATGGTTGACTATACCGCACCCGCCGGAACTCGCGGTTATTCGCGACTGTAGGACGAGAGCCTTGTGCCATGAAAACCCTGACAGCTGTCAGGGTTTTCATTCATTGCATACTCGGCCGGGAAACCAGCGTGCCAAACACCCTCACATCCACCGAGATAAGTTCGAAAGCACGCCATGGTCCTCCAATTGGAATCTAGCTCTGTTATCAAAACCCTGACAGCTGTCAGGGTTTCACTGACCCAGGTGACCGGCCCGCCGGCGACGCCCGGCAAGACCTTGGAGCATCCAGCGCTTGCCATTCAGCTCTCGACATGAATAGGTTGGGCAATGTCCCTATCTAACCGTGGTCGACATTAAAGCTCAGTGCTGCCAGCGATCTCGGGAAAGTGAAAGGCCGCGCGAGAACGCTGCCGGGAAAAATGGGAGGCTGTTTGAAATCGGATCCATATCTTATAGCCGAGACCGGCGGATGGCTTGTCAGCCATCGTGCAAATTCCGCTCTCCCAGGTTATCTCGTCATCAGCGCCAAATACTTCGCTACCGATCTATCGGAACTGTCCACAGGCCCCCTGAGGGAACTTGGCCCGCTGCTGGCGCTTGCTCAGGCCGAACTGAAGCAGCGACTGAATGCTCGACGCGTCTATATAGGCCGATATGGACATCTTCCCGGCAATACGATCCATTTTCATGTAATCCCGATTTACGATTGGGTCGAGGAACTCTTCTGGCAGGATTCCCGCTATCGCGTGCTGGAAAATTTTGCGGAAGGGGAGGGGGAGCGCGGAACCGATGGCGCCGAATTAACCCTGTACGTATGGCGCGAATTCTGCGAACGCTCGGACCCGCCACCGACTATTGGGCCAACCGTTCACCAAGCCATCCAGCTGCTGCGCGAGCACATGAATTCCGTTTCGAGTGTGGACCTCAGTTACCAAGTCCGACCCGATAAGATTGAATAGCGAGTCCGAGCCGCCCCCAACTTCGACCGTTCAAGCGACAGTCGACGTAGGCCGCTTCACAGATTGCAACATTGACTGTGGAGCAAAATGGTCCATTCTAAAGCCATAGTACCGCGTGATCCGCGCCTGAAACTTTCCGCCTTGATCAGCCAGATCTTATAGCTTGGGCGTTGGGAACTACACCCTTGCTGCCTGCAGCGGGTTGACGCGAGACGACAACACATCGGCGAAATCGAAAGCTTGTCCGTTATGCCATCTTAGCGCGGGCAGCTTTATCGCGCGCCCTGCTGGGAACAGCCGAGGTGAAGGCAGTTGGATCGCGCTAATCCGACGGACGTTGGATGCCGAAACTGCAGGGCGGCCGAACATGCTCCGACTACCGCATTTTAGTCCTCAGATGGTGAATTTTCTACTCCGTTATCCATTTGTTTTAATTATACATTTTCCGCTATAAGGAAGCTACACATGCATTAACTTCGATTACCCATACGTATTTTGAGCCCAAGACAAATCTCAACAACCCGCCGCAAATTCGGGAACTTGAAGCCGCCAGTTTTCTCATCGAGTCACCCCGACTTGCAGTCGAGCCGCGTTCAGCTCCTGTTCTATTGCGCAGCAGCCTGGCCTTCCGAGACTGACGGGTACGTTGGAGACCGGCGACATTCAACGAGAAACAGAAACGGGACGGGCGAGTGGACCTCGTCGCAGGATCAGGTCTCCGTCGTCGTTAGGAAGCTGGTAACCAGCCGACGACCATCAGCGCGGCAGGAACGACATTTTGTAATTCATCTGGCTGGCGTCTTGGCGGCTGATGCGGCTAGTCACGGATTGGGATATGAGGTCATGCCTTTCTGGCAACATACCGGTCAGGCCCGGATCGCACTCTTGAGCGGACAGAACATCCGCATGCGCGGGTCCACCGTCGATCTCGAACAAGGCGATAGGGGAAGGGAGCTCTCAGCTTACATGGTTGACCGGATCTAAACCAGACCAAGGGGTCTCCCCGGTAAGCCGCGAACGCATCGGCCGGTCGCCCCGTAACAACGGTCCAGTCAAGTGTCTGTTCTGCACGGTCGGCATGAGCTGAGACGATGTCTCACAGACCCGTTTCACCGCAACCCCGGGATGCCCGGCTGCAAATTACGCGAGCACCGGTGGCCACCAAGACGCACCGAACTGATTTTCTCCGACCGAGCGGATCGCCGCTTGGCCTCGTCGCCCAACCGCAGCATTTTCCCGGCAAAGGAAAGCGGTTTCTCGCCGGCGGGATTTGAATTTGCCGCCTGCGGGAAACCTACGAGACGTTCTGTGCCAACCGACTGTTCCAGATACTGGATCTGCATACCTACTGCGGCATAAACCACCGGTGCGGCCTTCGACAGTGCCAAGGAAAGTTCTCAGCAGATCAACAATTAAGTGGAAAGGGCCACATTATTATCAGCGCATTGAATACGGGAAATCAAATCTATTCAATTCTCCGAGCTATCCGCATCTGCCACACTCATTCCTTCGAGCCATAAATCTTCGAAAGGCGTTTGATTTTGTCGTCTACATCCTTACCCGACCCCCTGTCGGAAGACACAGATTCACCAAGCGGGTGGCGGGTCGTCGGCGGCGCGCATGCACTGACAGCTGTAACCTTCGGATCAGCCTACGCGTTCTCTGCCGTGTTTCCCGGTCTTTCCGAGGAATTTGCGGCATCGCGTGGCGAAATCGCACTTGTCTTCTCCATATCGGCCTTCGTGTTTTATTCGCTCGGCGCGATCGCCGGCGCGCTTGCCGACCGCTGGTCGTCTCGTGCGGTCATAGCGACTGGTCTGGTGGCAATGATCATTGGCTATATCGGAGCCAGCCAAGCGCAGACCCTTGTCTCGCTTTACGTTTGGTATGGTGCCGGCGTGGGACTTGGGATCGGCCTCTCTTATGTTCCCGCGCTCGGCGCCGTGCAGTCCTGGTTTGTTCTGAAGCGAAGCCGCGCATCCGGTATTGCTACGGCCGGCCTCGGTCTTGGCACGCTCCTGCTACCCTTTACAATCGGCCGTCTCGTCCCCGAGCTCGGGTGGCGCGGATGTTTCATCGGTTTGGCGGTTGTCATCGCTATGATCGGTTTGCCGGCCGCAATACTGGTACGCAAACGTCAAGGTGACAAAACTTCCATAGAACCGCGATCCAACGACCGGCCTAGTCCTTTCACAGTCTGGCGCAATAGCCGGTTCCGCCTGTTCTTCGTTATGCTGGTCCTGGCGTCGTTCTCGACATTCATACCCTACGTTCATATCGTCCCGGCAGCGCACGACGTGGGTCTGTCACTCGAAAGCGGCACAATCCTTATCGCACTCATCGGCATCGGAAATATCTTTGGACGTTTCGTGCTGGCCGGTCTGGGTGACCGCATCGGTTCCTTGCGCCTTTTGGCAATCCTCACATTTGCCGTCGCCGGCTCGTTCCTCCTATGGTCCGTCGCCAACGGCATCGCCATGCTCGTGCTATTCGCCCTGCTATTTGGAATGAGTTATGGTGGTTGCGTCGGACTGTATCCCGTGGTGGCTGCCGATCTTTTCGGCGTCAGACACATTGGAACAATACTCGGTTATCTCTATACGGCCGTGGGGGTCGCTGCGTTGCTGGGGCCGACAATGGCAGGGCTCATCTTCGACAAAACCGGCAGCTATCTTGGCCCCATACTCTTCAGCATGGCCGCCGCTGTCGCTGCCGGTTTCCTGACGCTGCGGCTGCGGGAAAATTAAAAACGCAGGAAATCTGGTAACACGGCCAACTCAAACCTCGTTATCCGACTTGGGATCGATGAAATCAACGTGGCAAATGCTTCATGGATTCTACCGCAATTGCCGCGGTGGAACCAGAACTGCCATGGCAATAACCGTGGCGATGACGCCGCCCGTCGCACAGAGCCAGAACGCGAGACGAACGCCGCTCGCTAGATCGCCGGCCGATACCTCACCCTTTGCGAAACCGGCATGAGCATTGGCAAAGCCAACGAGGACGGCAAGACCAACAGCGTTGCCTATGTTCATCGTGGTCGACGCCATCCCTGACGCAACACCCTGTTCGCTATCCGATACTCCGGAACTGGCAATAATCCACATTGCGGTCCACACAATGCCCTGACCAATTCCTGAAACGACCAGACCCGGAACGATGACTGCGTAGCTACTTTCCGGCCATGCCCCGGCCACCATAATGGCCGTGCCTGCCGCCCCCGCCAGCATTCCCGCAATCAATCTCGATCGTGCCGAAAGGCGTGATGCATATCGCTCGCCGATTTGAGTACCGACAGCAATGGCAAGTGAAGGAACCAGGAAGGCCAGGCCCGTTTCGGAGGCTGTGAAGTGGTGATATCCTGGAACAGCACTGTCAAAAAATACGGCAGGGCTCCAAACGTACCCATATAGAGAAAGGTGATGGCCATGCTCGCCACGAGCATGCGATTACTAAGCAGCTTGGCAGGCATCAATGGATCGCGGCTTTGCAACTCGATGATCACGAATGCCAGCAGTAGTAGCGCCGATAGGCCGAAGGCGGAGAGGATCGGTGCGGCATTCCATCCGAACACGGGTCCCTGAACGAGCGCAAACACCAACAGCGTAGCGCCTCCCGTGACAGTCAGCGCTCCCGGCAGATCGAAGGAGCGACGAACAGCCTGGCGAGGATCTTGCGGGATGACAAAAAACGCCGCCGCGATGGCAATCGAGGCGAGGACGACATTGACAAAAAACACCGACGGCCAGCCAAAAGCGCTTGTTAGAAAGCCGCCGGCGAGCGACCCGATCGTAAGACCGCTGGCCCCAGCCCCTCCCCAGACCGCTAGAGCCCGGTTGCGCGCTGTCCCCTCCGGGAAAAGCCGGTTGACGAGGGAAAGCGTGGCGGGAAAAAGAAACGCGCCGCCGATGCCTTGGACCGCCCGCGCTGCGATGATGATTGCCGGCTCCCAAGCCAATCCCCCAACCAGCGAGGATGCCGCATAAAGCCCCAGCGCCGTGATGAACAATCGGCGTTGGCCAATAAGGTCCGCCGCACGCCCGCCAAATAGTAAAAAACCGCCGCAAAAGACCGTGTAGGCGCTGACGACCCACTGCAGCGTCTGATCCGAGAAGCTGAGGCCTTGGCCGATTTGGGGCAGGGCCACGAAAACGATATTGATATCGAGCGAGATGATTAGCTGCGCGAATGCGAGGAGCGCCAGCGCAGCCGTCCGGTTGAAATTCGTCGCACGGGCTCCCAGTGAAGGCCTTTCCCCAATTTTATCCATTTTTCCTCTCCGCTATTTCTTTGTCGATCAACAAATAATGTGAAGCTTGTAAATCTGAGTCAAGCCGTTTATTTGTTGATCGACAAAGATTGAGGTCGAGCATGGCGGGAAGGCCGCGTGAATTTGATCGCGACGAGGCGTTGGCGAAGGCCCGCGACCTCTTCTGGACGCGAGGCTACGAAGGAGTCTCGATGGCCGATCTCGTCAATGCTATGGGCATCGCTTCGGCGCGCATCTATGCCGCTTTCGAATCGAAAGAGGCGCTGTTCCAGGAAGCGGTGATGCTTTACGCCTCCGGCGAAGGCGGATTTGCAACACGCGCCTTGGCGGAGGAGCCGAATGTTCTCGATGCCTTCGAGCGGCTGCTGCGGGATGCAATCTTGCTCTATACTCGCCCAAATCACCCCCGCGGCTGCATGATCGTGATGGCGGCCACGAATTACACGATCAATAGCCAAGCCGTGCGCGAACGGCTCGGTCGATACCGGCGGGACCGCGCTGCTTCGTTAAATGAGCGGCTGAGAAAAGCGTCGGAGACCGGGGAGTTGAAACCAGATGCAAACCCCCGCGCGCTGGCGGAATTCTACGCTGCTTTTCTCCACGGTTTATCGGTGCAGGCCGCCGACGGTGTGCCAAGAGACATCCTGCTATCCACATTGTCTCCCGCGCTCTTGCCATTGAAGAGCGCCATGTCCGCGAACGCCGACAATCTCTGAACCGACCGCGGCCCGCATTCCAAATTCCCGATAACCCGGCTAATTTCGGCCTGTTGCATGTCGGACGCTGCAATCTTCAAAAGGGCCCGACAAGAACGCCGAGCTCCGCATAGCCTACGTCACTCTCGTCATTTGCGACGCGGCACGAACGACCTCGAGTGCGACCCGCATGCGCAGAGACCGTGGGAGGGAGAACGGCGCGACGGCGATGGCAGCATTTCGCTCTTAATCAGCCCAGTGGTAAGCTTATCGGACTTTTTGACCAGTTGCGTGAAACAGTCGGGCCATTATCCTGTACGGGTCACGCATCGAAGCGGCCTGCTCCAGCGCAATGAGCGCATCAGCCATACTGTCGTTAAAGCGGTCCGCATCGAGATGATCGGAGAAGATGCGGATACCCCTCCACTGACAATCGTCAAAACCAAACTGCTTCATGAGATCAACAATTGCTGAAGGATTGTCACCGCGCGTGCTGATGCCGAGATTGCCGATGCTACTCGCCGCGCCGGTCTCGATCAACTCGCGTGCGAGCGTATAGTCTCCCCGGAGTGCTTCGCGAAAACCGTTGGAGAGTGCGTTCTTGGTCAGAATACTGAGTACGCCGCCAGGGCTGACATGGTCTGCCAATGTTTGAATTGCAGCACAGCTGTCATCCAAGTACATCAACACTCCGTGACAGCAGACTGCATCGAATGTTTGTCCCGGCTCAAAGTTTTCGATAGTGCCGACCTCAAAGTTAAGCCGTTTGCGGGCTTGCTCCGGCAATTGCGCCTTACGCATATTTGCCCGACGGAGCATTTCGCTCGATGTGTCGACACCGAGAACTCTAAAGCCCGCTTCGCATAGACGCACGGATATCTCACCGCCACCACATCCCATATCCAGAACGGTTCCTCCAGCATTTATCAGTCCAGCTACGACCTGGAATACAAGTTCGTGTCGTATTCTGCCGCGTATTCCGTCTGAATATCTCTGGTAGGCGTCTCCGACATTTCCGAAATCATTTAGCGGCATATCGTCCTCCATCTCTCAGTCGATAAGGCTTCAATCGTTCCGGCCTCCTACCGCGAGTTTTGGTCATGCGCTGATCCAGCTTTCTGCGCATATCTCTCGCGAGTGATGTGCCGTTTGCTCGGACGGACAATTCTTCGCCGGATGGCTAAGTCAAGGGAAGGGAGGGAACAGCACCATCCTTCTCGTGATAGGGCGGTATGCGATCATCAATAGTATCGACACCCAATCCGTCGCTCCCTTTCAATGAGACACTGTCGAAGCATTACAAATTTGTAAGCATCCTATTCATTTTCGGTTAAGTCGAACTGGGGCATCAAAGTCAGGCGTTATCGCGCAGCATCAACCCCCAATGCTTACGAGGACCAACATGAAAAACCTGCTTCTTGCTTCCGCAATCGCCCTGGCATCCGTCGTTGCTGTCAGCGCCCCGTCTCAGGCAGCTCCGTTCCATCGCCATCATCATGACTGCTTCGTCAAGACCGTGAAGCACAAGGTTCATGGTCATTGGGTTATTCGCAAGGAACGCGTCTGCCGCTAAGCCGGTATTCCTGATCGACCATCTTTGACCGCATTTCGTCGGCCACGGCCAAATCTTTCGGCTGTGGCCGTATCGCTTATGGGAAAAACAAGCGGCCACTCTGTCGTCGTGCCAATCCCGTCGCCGGCGTCAAACAACATTTGGCATATCCCCAGGACGACTATCTCATGAAGCTTTTCCTGTCACATGGTCACTATGGCCATTTGCCCGGAGCAGAGCCATGATCGCTGGTCCGACAGAAAACTCGCCGCGCCTTGCCTTCATCGTGAGATCCCGCAAATAGGCGCCGGCGGAGTTGATGTGCCCCGACCTTTCAAGAATGCAGGCGATTGTCGTGGCAGCGTTCTCGGGTCCCATCGTCTCGCAGGCATCCTGATAGGCCGAAGGGCTGACGCCCAACATCGATCGAACCACGACTGCGGCAGCCATCAGTTCCCTCCAATTGCTGATAGCCCCGTTCGGGCCGTAGGCAATAATCTCGGGGCACGCTTTCAGCACCAAACCCAATGGGAACGTGCGCATCGTCTCGCTGCGCAGCCCACTTTTCCCCTCAGGCGTCGCCCCCTGCTCTTTTTCAGAGCTTGGTTCAAGATCATAGATGGATTCGGGGTTTGAATTCTGTATATGGCGCTCATTATGAGCATCATTGCTGCTATTATTTGCGGCTTTTTGCTGGTTATCCAGAAGGTTGACGATCTCGCTGCGCAAAAGCTCCATCTCTTCGAGGATGGCAGCAACCTCCAGCATCGTGGGAGAGCGTGGAATGCGACTGACGAGGCCTATGTAGATATCTTCGACTGTTGCCCAATCGCCCGCAGCGCCTTCTTCGACCGCGGCCGTAATGAGCTTGCGCACATCGCGCCGGCAAATCGTCAGGCTTTCCTTGGTACGCCGGAATGCGACGCGATCCGCTGCCACCTGCTGCGCCATGCCTGCAAGCTCCTCTGCCCGCAGCAGAAGCGGCGAGATGTCGAAGCCGAAAGCGTTTTCGATCTCCCCCGCCCTGTCCTTCCTGGCGTAGCGCTTGCCATTGGCGCTGTCCTTGCGAACAATCAGCCCAGCCTCGACGAGGAGCGCGAGATGTCTGCGAAGCGTAGCCCCGGCAATGCCGTGGGCGCGCAACGTCAGCTGCGCATTGGAGGGGAATACGATAAGCTGGGCATCCTGGCGGAGCTCGTTATCAGGATAAAAGCTCAGCAATGCGTCGAGTACCGCCAGACTGCGATCCTGCAGTCCCAGCAATTGCCTGGCCTCGGATGCATCCCGAAAGACCTTCCACTTATCGGCCGTCTTGCCGGGCGCGATCTCGGCCGTGGCAACCTGGCGTCGCACCAGGGCAAGCGACATCGGCCGCCGCCCAAAGGGCGTCGTTACACTTCCATTTTGCATTTCCCTCACCCTCGCGAGGCAAAAGAAATCCGCTCACCAAAAACGGTGCCAAAAACGCTTGACTAGGATTCGTGGAAATGCGATTCTTCAGTTGCTACATTGAAGAGAAGGCTTCCACGACGGCAACGTTTGGGGGCCTTTTTTCTTTTGCTAGGCTTCCTTTTCGATCTGAAAAACCCTGACACCTGTCAGGAGTTACGGTTTCTTCCGGAGAGCGAAGCGCTCGACCAGGCCGGGCAACTCCTCCTCGACAAATTTAATGAATTCCAACCCCAGCTTACCCTCTCCAGAGATCCGCATCTCGCGAGGCGATACCACGCACGCTCCCAGCCTCGTTCCCGACGCATCGGAAATCGGCACTTGGGAATTGCGCGAGCCGGCGCGGGGCTTGATCGCATGCAATGCCACCTGGAATCTTTCATCCGAGGTTTCCTTCGCTTTGCCCGCGTGGGACAAAGCGGAGCGCACGGCCTCCAGTGCATCGTGCTGTGCGGAAACCGCCTTGGCCAATTCCAGCCAACGCGGGCGGCCGACCTTCGGCGCCCTGCCGATCGCTTCGATCACGTCGGCCGGGATAGCCCGATAGACGCTGCGCATCCGCGCTAGCTCCGCGTCCTCGATCGAGAGCGCCGCATAGATATGCCGCGCCTTGATGCCGGCATCGTCCATGCGCAAGGCGAACAACGCGCGCTCGATCCACGTCAGATCCTGCCTGCTGGCATTCTCGATGCCCTGTGCGAGAACGAGATCGAGATCCGAAATCTCGACTTCTATGGCGCGGACACTGCGGCCGAGCTCTAGAGCGGCCCGCCATCTGCGATGGCCGTAGACCACCTGATATCGGTCGGGCGAAGACGGGTGCCGCCGCACCTGTATCGGAACTTTCTGACCTTCCTCCTCGACCGAGCGCTTGAATCTCTCGAAATCATGGGGGTGGTCGTCCGGCAGACGATCGGGATAGGGAGATGGATCGATGATATGGGGATCCAGATCCTGTATCCAGCCTTCACCGGATTCGACGATGGCTCGCAGCCGATCACGTTCCGCGCGAATATCGCCAATGGCGCGGTGCGCCGCCCCGATAACGCCTGCGCCGACACGCACTGGCTGCGTCGTGGGGGCAGGGGGCGGCGAAGGCTGGTCTGCCGCAGCCTCGCTGCTTTCCAATTCGGCGGAAAGAAGGCCGAAACTCGCGACGATGGATTTCCTCGGGCTTTTGCTCATCCACGTCCCCAACTTGTGTTGATGAGTTGAACGATCGCCTCGTTGACCGCATCCACGGCCTCGCGGGCGCGCTTCTGCGTATCGCGGCCGATCTGGCCCATTTCGAGTTCGTAGACCGAGCGCTTGGCAAGACCGGCGGCTTCGACGGCGGTGCTTTCGATCGCCGTCGGCAACAGCACATCGGAATCAAACAGGTGGCGCAACATCGCAACGACCTGCGACTGCGGCGCATCGTTCGGATCGTGGCGCGTGATCAAATAACGAATGAAATCCTGGTCGAGCTGGGCGCCGCTTTCATTCAGTACGCTGATCAGATCTCCCATCATCAGGAGGAACTGGCTCATCGATGCCACGTCGAGCATGGCCGGATGCACCGTGATGATCATGCTGGTCGCCGCGTAGATCGCGCTCAGCGTCAGGAAACCGAGCGACGGGGGCGTATCCAGGATGACGACATCGTAATCTGCTTCGACCTCGGCGAGCGCCAGCTTGAGCCGTTCGAAGAAGATGGCGCCGGCGCCCGATTTCTGCGCCAGAACACGAGGTGTCTCGTGTTCATATTCCATGACCTCCAGATTGCCCGGAATGAGGTCGATACCATCGAAATAGGTCTTGCGGATGATCTCACGGATGGAACGTCTTTCGGCCTGGTCATATCTCAAGGCCGCATAGATGGTTTCGTTTGCCCCGACATCGACTTCGGGCTGCGCTCCGAACATGGCCGACAGCGAGGCCTGAGGATCGAGATCGAGCGCAAGCACGCGATAGCCGTGAAGCGCGAGGTAATGGGCAAGATGGACGGAGGTGGTGGTCTTGGCGCTTCCGCCTTTGAAATTGGCGATCGCAAGTACTTGAAGATGTTCGCCAGGGCGGCGGCGCGGTAGGAAGCGCAAGGCTTCCGAAGGCTTCTGCTTCGCAAACAGCTCGCGCAATTCATTGATTTGTGCGAGCGTGTAGACCCGATGATTGTTCTCCAATCGGCTGGGCACGGGGCCTCGTCCCTCGCTCGACATCAGTTTCAGGGTCGAATCGGGGATCGATGTCAGCTTAGACACTTCGTTGGTCAGGAACTGCCGGAGTATCTTTTCGGACTTCGGCGGATACATTCGGGTTCTGAGCTGCTGTAGCTGGCTCGACAGCAGGTTTGCATGGCGCGCAATTTTGCCGCCTGCGTCTTCCTTGGAAGGAGCTATCGTCTCCATGCGTCCCGCTATCGCCATTTGTCCCTCTTGGCGGCCTAATGCCGGTTTGCCGACCTATGCCCGACAAAAGGTAGAACACGATTCTATCAGGCCGTCCAGAGATTAAGGCGTAATGGCTGATCAGCGTATGACGAAACCATATCAGCCTGATAACATTTATCTATTTGATATCGTTATATTTTCTTTACTATGCCGCAAGAGTTGCTCGATACGGTTACCCACACTTTTGGTAGCAGAATGCGAGACATAGCCCAACGGACAATGCGTTCCCAACATTTGGAGCAGTCGGCACGGCTGCAGCGAATCACTGCAGCCGGCAGGCAAGATCGTCAGGATACGAGGCGTTCAGCGCCTTGGGATAAGGCCGCTTCCTCAATCTCCTCATAGAGCGATTCCGCAAAGCTGCGCAGCACGGTCAGCTCGAAATCGTCCGAACCGGTGCGCGTAAGCTGCATCGAGATATGACCGAAGAGCGTCATCGCCGTGCTTCCCACCGGAAAGGCTGACGGATTCAGATCAACGGCGGTGCCCTTGTTGAGCACCTGAGCGGCATTGAGGCCCGAGACGCGGATACGGACACGGCCGTGGCTCTGGTCGGAGATAAAGGCGCAGCCCGCAAGCGTCTCGCTCAATGCCCGCAGATGCACAACGGAAAACTGATCACCGCCGGCGATGAACCATTGCCGGTATCCGGCCGGACGCACGGAGCTTTCTCCGGCGCCGGCCGCAAGAAGATGCGCTTTGATCTCCTCCGTCGTGGTCGCGCCCATCACATGCAGGAGGTGGCCTTCCGGCAACGCTTCCAGCCGGATGGTCTTGCCCTGCAAAACGGCCTTGCCGGCAAGAACCGGCTTTAATGTCGGCAAATCAGGCATGGAGCTTCTCGTTCTGAGGGTCGATGAAGACGGGGCTGCAGATTACCGCGTCCGTGTACTCGTTTCTAAGGCCATTCCAGACGGTGACCTTCTCGCCGATGCGCTCCGGCCCGTTCTTGACCAATGCCAGCCCGATCGTATGGCCGAGGCTCGGCGAAAAGGCGCTCGACGTGACATAGCCCTGGTCATTTTCGAGCGTCGCCGCCACGCCATCCTCAAGGATATGGGCGCCGGTGCGGAAACTGGTGGCCGGATCTAGCGGCTTGATGCCGACGAGGCGCGGACGATCCGCAGCCTGGAGACCCTCGCGGGCGAGCATCGCCTTGCCGATGAAGTCGGGCTTCGTCGCGGAGACCATCCGGGCAAAACCGAGATCGCCCGGCGTTACCGTGCCGTTGATCTCGGCATGGGTAACGTGGCCTTTCTCGATGCGCAGAACGCCGAGCGCCTCGGCGCCATAGGCGCAGATCTCATGTTTCTGACCAGCCTGCATGATGGCATCGGCGACGAATTCGCCATAGGCGGCGGGCACGCCAAGCTCATAGGCGAGCTCGCCGGAAAAGGAGATGCGAAAGAGGCGGCCTTCGAGCTTGCCACCGAATAGTGAAACCGTGCGTGCGCTCATGAACGGGAAGGCGGCATCGGATATGTCCTCGTCGACGATCTCCGAGAGGATTGCCCGTGATTTTGGGCCTGCGACCGCCATCTGCGCCCATTGGTCGGTCGACGAGGCAAAATAGACCTCGAGCTCGGGCCACAGGGTCTGTGCGCAGAATTCCAGATGCGTCAGCACGCCGGCGGCAAGCGCCGTCGTCGTGGTCATGAAGAAGTGATCGTCGCTCAGGCGGCTGGTGGTGCCGTCGTCATAGATCATGCCATCCTCGCGCAGCATGATGCCGTAGCGCGCCTTGCCGACAGGCAGCTTGGCAAAACCATTGCAATAGATGCGGTCGAGAAAGGCGGCGGCATCCTTGCCGAAGATCTCGATCTTGCCGAGTGTCGAGACATCGCAGATGCCGGCATTCTTGCGGATGTTCAGCACTTCGCGATTGACACTGTCGCGCCAGGTCTTTTCGCCCTCGCGCGGAAACCAGGAGGACCGATACCAGAGGCCGGTCTCCATGAAGATCGCGCCATTCTTCTTCGCCCATTGGTGTAAAGGGGATTTGCGCGCGGGCTGGAAGTGCTTGCCCCGCGAGGCACCCGTGAGCGCGCCGAAGGAAACCGGCGTATAGAAAGGCCGAAACGTCGTGGTGCCGACATCCGCCGGCGAGATGCCGCGGGCCTCGGCGAGGATGCCAATGGCGTTGATATTGGAGAGCTTGCCCTGATCGGTCGCCATGCCGTTGGTCGTATACCGTTTGGCGAGCTCAACATCACCGTAGCCCTCGCGAACGGCAAGGCCGAGATCCTTCAGGTGCACGTCGTTCTGATAGTCGACGAAGGCCTTGCCCTTTCCGCCCTTGACATGCCAGAGCGCCTTGGCGGCGGACGGCGCTTCCTCTGTTGAAGCAAAGGCGGGATCAATCTTTCCAAAGCCGATTGCTTCCAGCGCCTCGGCAGCTTTGATCGCCCCATCGCCAAGGCAAGTATCCGTGGAGGAAAGGCCGGCCGCGGAGCCAGCAATCAGCAAGCCATCCTGTCTCTCGGGCGCGAGGAAGGCCGCGTGCTTTTCCGACCAGACCGGCTTGGCGCCGCGATGGCAGGCAAGGTGGATGATCGGGCTCCAGCCGCCGGACATGGCCAGAGCATCGGCATCGATATGCTGCAGGCCCGACGCGCTTGCAATGCTGACGCCACGGACTTGCTTAGTGCCAAGCGCGTCGATGATGGATGCGCCGGTCAGCACCTGCGCCTTGCCGTTCCAGTGTTCGCTATTGGCGCGCGTATCGACGATGGCGGCCACATCGACACCCGCGGCTTCGAGGTCACCGGCGGTCCGGTAGCCGGAATTGTTGGTCGTGAAGAGCACAGCGCGCTTGCCGGGGACAATAGCCTGGCGATTCAGATAGCTGCGCATGGCACCTGATATCATGACGCCTGGAATGTCGTTGCCGCCGAAGACGAGCGGCCGCTCCTCGGCCCCGGTCGCAAGGATCGCCTGCTTGGCGATGATGCGCCACAGGCGTTCGACCGGCAGGCGTGGATCGGGCGCTGCCACATGCTTTTGGACACGTTCGACCGCGCCGAAGACATTATCGTCATACCAGCCGATAACCGTCGTGCGCGGCAGGCATTGCACGTTTGGCAAACCGTCAAGTTCGTCCAGCATCTCCTGAATCGGCGAACTGCGCTCTGCAAGCAAACTGCCGCCGAGAGCGAAGCCTTCATCCGCGAGAAGAACGCGCGCACCGGCACGTCCCGCCGTCAGCGCCGCGGCAAGGCCAGCAGGCCCGGCGCCAATGACGAGCAGATCGCAATGCGCCCAGCATTTCTCGTAGGAATCGGGATCGATCTCGTAGGATGCCTTACCGAGACCGGCTGCCTTGCGGATCAGCGGTTCGTAGACCTTCTCCCAGAAGGCTGCCGGCCACATGAAGGTCTTGTAGTAGAAGCCGGCACTGAGGAAAGGCGAGAGCAGCCCATTGACGGCGCCGACATCGAAGGCGAGCGAAGGCCAACGGTTCTGGCTGCGCGCGATCAGCCCGTCGTAAAGCTCGATCATCGTGGCGCGAGTGTTGGCCTCTGTGCGCCCGCCGGTCCCGGTCGTGACAAGCGCGTTGGGTTCGGCGGCACCGGTCGTCAGGATACCGCGCGGCCGATGATATTTGAAGCTGCGGCCGACGAGCTGGACACCGTTGGCAAGCAGGGCGGAGGCAAGCGTATCGCCGGGGTGACCGCTCAAATCCCGACCGTCGAAACGGAAGGCAATGGTTTTGGAGCGATCGATCAGGCCACCGGAGGGGAGGCGACGGCTGCTCATGCGCCACCCCCAAGCTTGGCAAGCGCCGCATCGCTGACGCCATGGATCTTGTGGGTGACTGTGTCGCGCTCGACGATCAGCCAGCGGCGGCAGCCCGAGGAGTGGTGCCAATATTCCTTATGCCGCCCTTTCGGATTGTCGCGCAGGTAGACATAGTCGTACCAAGCATCGGAACCCGCATCCGGAGCCGGACGCGCAAGGCTCGCATCGCCTTTGATAGTGAACTCTTCCTTTGGGCGGATGCCGCAATGAGGGCAGGAAATCAGGCTGGCCATGTCGTCATGTCCTCAATGCAGGTTCGGTTGGGCGCCGACGCCCTTTTCATCGATCTGATAGCCGCGCCGAAATCGATCGAGACGCAGCTGCCGAGCCGTCTCATGCGGCTCGTTGCGGGCGATCAGATGGGCGTAGCAATAGCCCGACGCCGGTGTCGCCTTGAAGCCGCCATAGCACCAGCCGGCGTTCAGATAGAGATTGTCGATATGGGTTCGGTCGATAATCGGACAACCGTCCATACTCATGTCCATGACGCCGCCCCAGCTGCGTAGGTAGCGCACGCGCGTCAGCGCCGGGATCATCGCCACGCCCGCTTCCGCGACATGCTCGACGGTCGCAAGATTGCCGCGCTGCGCATAGGAATTGTAGCCGTCGATATCGCCGCCAAAGACGAGGCCGCCCTTGTCGGATTGCGAGACATAGAAATGCCCGGCGCCGAAGGTGACGACGCAGTCGATGAACGGCTTGAGGCCTTCGGAAACGAAAGCCTGAAGCACATGGCTTTCTATCGGCAGGCGCAGACCCGCCATGTCGGCGACGACAGTGGAGTTGCCGGCCGCCGCAAGCGCCAGCTTGCCGCAACGGATGAAGCCCTTCGTGGTCTCGACGCCCAGGACATGGCCATTGTCGGTGCGGATGCCGATCACTTCGCAGCCGGTGATGATGTCGACGCCACGGCTGTCGGCGCCGCGGGCATAGCCCCAGGCAACGGCGTCATGACGCACGGTGCCGCCGCGCTGCTGCAATAGCCCCCCCATGATCGGGAAGCGCGCGTTTTCGAAATCCAGGAAGGGCAGCTTTTTGCGAACGGCTTCGCGATCGAGCAATTCGGCATCGACGCCGTGCAGGCGCATGGCATTGCCGCGCCGCGTATAGCCGTCGCGTTGCGCATCCGAATGGAAGAGGTTAAGCACGCCGCGCTGCGAGACCATGGCGTTGAAATTGAAGTCCTGCTCCAGTCCTTCCCAGAGCTTCATGGAGAGCTCGTAGAAGGGGTTGTTGCCGGGCAGCAGGTAGTTCGAGCGAATGATCGTGGTGTTGCGGCCGATGTTGCCCGAGCCGAGATAGCCCTTTTCCAGCACTGCGACATTGGTGATGCCGAACGTCTTGGCAAGATAATAGGCGGTTGCCAGACCGTGCCCGCCACCACCGACGATGATGACGTCATAATGCGGTTTCGGTTGCGGCTGGCGCCAGGCGGGCGCCCAGCCTGTATTGCCGCGAAGCCCGTTGAGGAAGACAGAGAAAGCCGAATAGCGCATGGTCGTGTCCGCTTTGAATTCCGGCCATGATGACAGAGTAGAAAATGTCGACTTGCACAATTAGGACCTATTTCGATAGAAAAGGGACATGGCTTCGATTGACGCAAGGAATATCCAAAATATCGGCTTCATCCTGATCCCGGGATTCGCGCTGATGTCATTTGCGTCCGCGAGCGAGCCGCTGCGCGCCGCCAATCTGCTGGCCGGGCGAGAAATCTATCGATTGTCGACTTTCTCGCCTGATGGCACTCCGGCGGTATCGTCGGGCGGCGTGCCGGTGCCGGCCGGGCCTCTTCCAGGTCGCGGATCCGGCCTCGGCACGGTCTTCGTCTGCGCCGGCGGGTCACCGCGCGATTGGCATTATCCCGCTGTTCTCGCCTGTCTTCGCCAGTTGGCACGCGAAGGCGTCCGAATCGGCGGGATTTCCGGCGGTCCCTATCTGCTCGCCGCCGCCGGTCTTCTGGCGGAGCGCGATTTCACCATTCATTGGGAGCATGCGCCCGCCTTGCTGGAAGCCTTTCCGGCGCTTTCGCCGCGCCAGGCACGCTTCGTCATCGACGGCAATCGGATCACCTGCGGCGGCGGTATCGCGCCGCTCGACATGATGCATGTCTTGATTGCCGAGCGCATGGGCGCCGATTTCGCCCGGCGCGTCAGCGATTGGTATCTGCACACCGAAGTCGGCGAGCCGACGGCGCCACAACGCGGTTCGCTTGCCGAACGTTATGGCGTTCACCACCCGGGTCTGCTGAGCGTGCTTGAAAAAATGGAGGAGACGATCGAGATGCCGCTCGACCGTGCCGCGATGGCGCGAATTGCCGGCGTCACGCCGCGTCATCTCGACCGGCTGTTTGCCGCTCATCTCGGCGCGACATTCCTCGATCAATATCGGCTGATACGGCTGCAGCATGCCCGGCGGCTCCTGGAGCAGAGCCCGCTGTCGATTTCCGAAATCGCCATCGCCACCGGCTTTTCCAGCGGCGCGCATTTTTCCAGGGCCTACCGCTCTCGCTATGGGATCGCGCCCGGCGAAACCCGACGCGCCTGATTTTCGTGGCAGTTGAGGAAATTTCACTGAGAGGATAGAGTCCTTCCCAGCAAGCCCTGCCGGCAAAAAGGATATAGAATGAAAACCAAGGCAGACAAAATATCGACCGACGACCAATCCCATGCTGCACGCTCGGCATTCTTGCAGAATCCGCATGCGGTTCGCGAACCGAAGGAAAACAATCTCGAAATGGCGATCGGCCACGAGGTTCGCGCCTATCGCAAGAAGCTCGGCATTACGGTGACGGATCTAGCGGCCGCAACCGGTATTTCGCTTGGCATGCTGTCGAAGATCGAGAACGGCAATATCTCGCCGTCGCTGACGACGCTGCAGTCGCTGTCGCGCGCGCTCGGCGTGCCGCTCACCGCCTTCTTCCGTCGGTACGAAGAGCCGCGCAATGCTGTTTTCGTGAAGGCCGGCCAGGGTGTCGAACTCGAACGCCGCGGCACGCGTGCCGGCCATCAGTATAATCTCCTCGGCCATATCGACAACAATTCGAGCGGCGTCATCGTCGAGCCTTATCTCATTACGCTGACGGCGGATTCCGATATCTTCCCCACTTTCCAACATGAGGGCATGGAGTTCCTTTATATGCTGGAAGGCGAGGTGATGTACCGCCACGGCGATCAGCTCTATCCCATGCAGCCAGGCGACAGTCTCTTCTTCGATGCAGACGCGCCGCATGGGCCGGAAGTACTGGTGAAACTGCCGGCAAAATATCTGTCGATCATCAGTTACCCACAACGCGGCAAGACCGACTGACTTGCCTTAAAAGAAAAAAATATTCTTTTGAGTTGAAAAACGGCATTAGACCTGATAGCCATTTTTGCAGATGCGAAAACGGAGGGTTTGGGCATGTGTGGAATTGTCGGTCTCTTCTTGAAGGACAGGGCGCTGGAACCGAAACTCGGCGCGCTTTTGTCTTCCATGCTGATCACGATGACCGATCGCGGACCTGATAGCGCGGGCATTGCGATCTACGGGAACGACAATGGCAACACGGCGAAGATAACCGTTCAGTCGGCGGATCCGGTAAAGGATTTCGACGGACTGGAATATGAATTGAGGCGGGCGCTCGATGTCCCGGTGACCGTGGTGGTCAAGAGCACGCATGCAGTCATCACTCTTGCCAAAGACAAGCTTGATGAGGGCAGGGTGGCCCTGACGGCAATGCGTCCGAATATCCGTGTCATGAGCAGCGGTGATACCGTCGAGATCTACAAGGAAGTCGGTCTACCGAAGGACGTCCTCTCTCGCTTCGCAGTCACCGCCATGTCCGGCACGCACGGCATCGGCCATACGCGCATGGCGACGGAATCGGCCGTGACCACGCTCGGAGCGCATCCGTTCTCGACCGGCTCGGATCAATGCCTGGTCCATAACGGCTCGCTGTCGAACCACAACAACCTGCGCCGTGAGCTGAAGCGCCAGGGCATGACGTTCGAGACGGAAAACGATACCGAAGTGGCGGCCGCTTATCTCACGGCCGAGATGGCAAGAGGCAAGGATCTCGGGGCAGCACTCGAAAGCGCGGTCCACGATCTCGACGGCTTCTTCACCTTCGTCGTCGGTACCAAGTCCGGCTTTGGCGTCGTTCGTGATCCCATCGCCTGCAAGCCGGCGGTCATGGCGGAAACCGATCAATATGTAGCCTTCGGCTCCGAATATCGCGCGCTGGTCAGTCTCCCGGGCATCGAGAATGCCCGCATCTGGGAGCCGGAGCCGGCAACCGTCTATTTCTGGGATCACGAAAAAGCCGCCTGATCAGGCTTGTCGCAATCGAGAGAGTTCTTTCATGCCAGTTTTCGACCTATCAGTCACGCCGCTGCGTGAACTCAACAGCGCTCTCCATGGCCTTGCGGCGGGCGCCAACGATACAGCCTTCGAAGTCGTCAATCCGCGCGGCCATCATGCGGTCGCCGCCGGCATCGACGCGCCGGTCACCGTCGATATTAAAGGGTCCGTCGGCTATTACTGCGCCGGGATGAACGATGGCGGCAATGTCACCGTGCATGGCTCCGCCGGCCCCGGCGTTGCGGAAAACATGATGTCCGGTACGGTCGTCATCGAAGGCGATGCCAGCCAGTATGCCGGCGCGACCGGCCACGGCGGCCTGCTCGTCATCAAGGGCAATGCCGCCTCGCGCTGCGGCATTTCGATGAAGGGCATCGACATCGTCGTCCATGGCAGTATCGGCCACATGTCCGCCTTCATGGGTCAATCCGGCCATCTGGTGGTGCTTGGCGACGCCGGAGATGCACTCGGCGACAGCCTTTATGAGGCCAAGCTCTTCGTTCGCGGCTCGGTGAAAAGCCTCGGCTCCGATTGCATCGAGAAGGAGATGCGGCCGGAGCACCTGGAAAAGCTCTCCGAGCTTCTGGAAAGGGCCGGCGTGCGCGGCGTCAGACCGGAAGAGTTCAAGCGCTATGGATCGGCGCGCAAGCTCTATAACTTCAACATCGACAATGCCGACGCGTACTAAGGCGAAGGGGACCTTATGAGCTACCACAATCCGCATACGCCGCCGCGCAAGTCCGCGACCTTCGACGATCATACGCTGGCGGAAATCCGCCGGGCGGCGGCGACCGGCATTTATGACATTCGCGGCGCCGGCACGAAACGCAAGGTGCCGCATTTCGACGACCTGCTTTTTCTCGGTGCGTCGATCTCCCGCTATCCGCTCGAAGGTTATCGCGAGAAGTGCGATACGACTGTCGTCCTCGGCAGCCGCTTTGCCAAGAAGCCCATCACGCTCAAGACCCCGATTACCATTGCCGGCATGAGCTTCGGTGCCCTTTCAGGCAACGCCAAGGAAGCGCTCGGTCGTGGCGCGACGCTGGCAGGAACGTCGACCACGACGGGCGATGGCGGCATGACGGACGAGGAGCGCGGCCATTCGCAAATGCTGGTCTATCAGTATCTTCCCTCGCGCTACGGCATGAACCCTAAGGACTTGCGCCGCGCCGATGCCATCGAAGTGGTCGTCGGACAGGGCGCAAAGCCCGGCGGCGGCGGCATGCTGCTCGGCCAGAAGATTTCCGATCGCGTCGCCAATATGCGCAATCTGCCGAAGGGCATCGACCAGCGCTCGGCTTGCCGTCATCCGGACTGGACCGGGCCGGACGACCTCGAAATCAAGATCATGGAACTGCGCGAGATCACCGACTGGGAAAAACCGATCTACGTGAAGGTCGGCGGCGCGCGTCCCTATTACGATACGGCCCTTGCGGTAAAGGCCGGTGCCGACGTCGTCGTGCTTGACGGCATGCAGGGCGGCACGGCGGCGACCCAGGATGTCTTCATTGAGAATGTCGGCATGCCGACACTCGCCTGTATCCGTCCCGCCGTCCAGGCGCTGCAGGATCTTGGCATGCACCGCAAGGTGCAGCTCATCATCTCCGGCGGCATCCGTTCCGGTGCCGACGTGGCAAAGGCTTTGGCGCTCGGCGCGGATGCGGTCGCCATCGGCACGGCGGCGCTGGTTGCGATCGGCGACAACGATCCCAAGTGGGAGGAAGAGTATCAGAAACTTGGCACGACGGCCGGCGCCTATGACGATTGGCACGAGGGTAAGGACCCGGCCGGCATCACAACACAGGACCCGGAGCTCGCAAGCCGGCTCGATCCCATTGCCGCTGGCCGTCGTCTTGCCAATTATCTGAAAGTCATGACGCTGGAAGCGCAGACGATCGCGCGCGCTTGCGGCAAGAATCACCTGCACAACCTCGAGCCGGAGGATTTGTGCGCGCTGACGATGGAAGCCGCCGCCATGGCGCAGATTCCGCTTGCCGGTACCAACTGGTATCCGGGCAAAGGAGGCTTTTGACTTTCCGGCCGGGCCGAAGAGCCCGGCGGTTGCATACATAAATCGAAGTGTCTCGAAGAAATCCAAAGGGGAACGAGAATGACACTGGATCTTGCTGCCTTTGCAAAGGACAAAGGCATCAAATATTTCATGATCAGTTATACGGATCTTTTCTCCGGCCAACGCGCCAAGCTGGTGCCGGCCCAGGCGATTGCCGGGATGCAGGAAGATGGTGCGGGCTTTGCCGGTTTTGCGACCTGGCTCGACATGACACCTGCGCATCCCGATCTTTTCGCCGTGCCAGACCCGTCCTCCGTCATCCAACTCCCGTGGAAGAAGGAGGTTGCCTGGGTCGCCGCTGATTTGATGATGGATGGCGAGATCGTCGCCCAGGCCCCGCGCAACGTGTTGAAGAAGCTCGTCAGCCAAGCCGAGGCGGAAGGCAAGCGGGTCAAGACTGGTGTTGAAGCCGAGTTCTTCCTGATCACCGCAGATGGCAGCAAGATATCTGATGAATACGACACCGCCGAAAAACCCTGCTATGACCAGCAGGCCGTCATGCGCCGCTACGACGTCATCGCCGAGATCTGCGACTACATGCTCGAACTCGGCTGGGGCGCCTATCAGAACGATCATGAGGACGCCAACGGCCAGTTCGAGATGAACTGGGAGTTCGACGATGCGCTGCAGACGGCCGACAAGCACTCCTTCTTCAAGTTCATGGTCAAGTCGATCGCTGAAAAGCATGGGCTTCGCGCGACCTTCATGCCCAAGCCCTTCAAGGGTCTTACGGGGAATGGCTGCCATTGCCATATTTCGGTGTGGAGCAATGACGGCAGGACCAACGTCTTTGCCGATAGAGAGGCGGAATTCGGCCTTTCAGCGGAGGGCAAGCACTTCCTCGGCGGCATCATGAAACATGCTTCGTCGCTGGCGGCCATCACCAATCCGACTGTGAACTCCTACAAGCGCATCAACGCACCGCGCACGACCTCGGGGGCCACCTGGTCTCCCAATACCGTGACATGGACCGGCAACAACCGGACGCACATGGTGCGCGTGCCCGGTCCCGGCCGCTTCGAGCTGCGTCTGCCTGACGGCGCCGTCAATCCCTACCTGCTGCAGGCGATCATTATCGCCGCCGGCCTCGACGGCTTGCGCAACAAAGCCGATCCCGGACCGCACCACGATATCGACATGTATGCGGAGGGCCATCTGGTGAAGAATGCGCCGCGCCTGCCGCTCAACCTGCTCGATGCGTTGAGGGCCTACGACGAGGACGAAGGCTTGAAGCAGGCGATCGGCTCGGAGTTCTCCGAAGCCTATCTCAAGCTCAAGCATCAAGAATGGAATGCCTACTGCTCGCATTTTACCCAGTGGGAGCGCGACAGCACGCTCGATATCTGAGCGCGGAGCAAACAAATGCCTGAATTGGCACATGCGCCGGAGCGGGATGCTTCGGCGCAGCGGCAGGTTTTTGCCCGTAGACGGCGGAGGAAGTTCACCATGACGAGCTATGTACTGACAGTAGCGTGCAAGTCGACGCGCGGGATTGTGGCGGCGATCTCGAATTATCTGGCCGAGCAGGGCTGCAACATCGTCGATTCCAGCCAGTTCGACGACCTCGATACCGGCATGTTCTTCATGCGCGTCTCCTTCATCTCCGAGGAAGGGGTGGGCGAAGCCGCCCTGGCGGAAGGCTTCAAGCCGATCGCGGCAAAGTTCGCCATGGTTTCAGATATCCACGATGCCAAGAAGCGCATGAAGGTGCTCTTGATGGTGTCGCGCTTCGGCCATTGCCTCAACGACCTGCTCTACCGCTGGAAGATCGGCGCATTGCCGATCGACATCGTCGGCGTCGTCTCCAACCATTTCGATTACCAGAAAGTGGTCGTCAACCACGACATCCCCTTCCATCATATTCCGGTGACCAAGGCCAACAAGCCGGAGGCCGAAGCCAGGATCATGGACGTGGTCGAGCAGACCGGCACGGAGCTGATCGTGCTGGCCCGCTACATGCAGATCCTGTCGGACTCGATGTGCCAAAAAATGTCGGGCCGGATCATCAACATCCATCACTCCTTCCTGCCGTCCTTCAAGGGCGCCAATCCTTATAAGCAGGCCTATGAGCGCGGCGTGAAGCTGATCGGGGCGACGGCGCATTACGTCACCGCCGATCTCGACGAGGGTCCGATCATCGAGCAGGACACGGCCCGCATCACGCATGCGCAGTCGGCCGAGGATTACGTCTCGATCGGCCGCGACGTCGAGAGCCAGGTGCTGGCCCGTGCCATCCACGCGCATATCCACTTCCGAACCTTCCTCAACGGCAACCGCACCGTCGTCTTCCCGGCAAGCCCGGGATCATACGCCTCCGAAAGGATGGGCTAAGCCATGCCTATCGCGACAGTGATCGACGGGAAACAGGCAGCCGCATCGGTGATCGAGGCCGTGAAGGCTGCAGCAGTCGGGCTTGAAGCCGACGCGAGCGTGAAGACCGGACTTGCGGTCGTCATCGTCGGCGACGATCCGGCCAGCCACACTTATGTCGGCGCCAAGGGCCGTATGGCCAAGGAATGCGGCTTCAACTCCGTCCAGCACACGTTGCCGGCCGAGACGACGCAGGACGCGCTCGGAGGTCTGGTTTCTTCGCTGAACGAAGATGCGTCCATTCATGGCATCCTCGTGCAGCTACCGCTGCCGAAGCATCTCAATTCCGATGCGATCATCCAGTCGATCCGGCCGGACAAGGATGTCGACGGCCTGCATGTCGTCAATGCCGGCAAGCTAGCAACCGGCGATCTCGAAACCGGGCTGATCTCCTGCACGCCGGCCGGCGCCATGCTTCTGGTGCGGCGCATCCATGGCGAGGACTTGTCGGGACTGAACGCCGTGGTCATCGGCCGCTCCAACCTGTTCGGCAAGCCGATGGCGCAATTGCTGCTCAATGCCAATGCGACGGTCACGACGGCGCATTCGAGGACGAAGGATCTCGCCTCCGTCGCACGCGGCGCCGACATTCTGGTGGCGGCCGTCGGCCGGCCGGAGATGGTCAAGGCCGACTGGGCGAAGCCCGGCGCGACAGTTATCGATGTCGGCATCAACCGGATCGCGGCCCCTGAGCGCGGCGCGGGCAAGAGCCGGCTGGTGGGCGATGTCGCCTATGCCGAAGCCTTGGATGTCGCCGGTGCGATCACGCCGGTTCCGGGCGGTGTCGGTCCGATGACGATCGCCATGCTGATGGCCAATACCGTCATCGCAGCGCATCGTGCCGCCGGTAAAAAGCCGCCGAAGTTCTGAAGAAAATGCCATCCCATAGATGACAAAAACCACTCGGATCGGCTTGCCAAGGCGTGAAAGACGACTATAGTCAGGAAATAAATATTCCATAGAAGAAAATGAGGGAACGAAATGGCATTATCATGGCGTTTCTCCGCCTTGGCGGACCGGCACCGTGCTCTCGGATCGAAGCTTGAGGACTGGAGCGGCATGGGCACCGCCTGGACCTACGACAAGGACATGTCGCAGGAACATGTCGCGATCCGCACCAAGGCCGGATTGATGGACGTTTCCGGCCTCAAGAAGGTGCATCTGGTCGGGCCGCATGCCATTGCGGTGCTCGACTATATCACCACCCGCGATATGTCGAAGATCTATCCTGGCCGCTCGGTCTATGCCGCGATGCTGAACGACCGCGGCTACTTCACCGACGACTGCATTGTCTATCGCACCGGACCGAATTCCTGGATGCTGGTGCATGGTTCGGGCTCGGGTCACGAAGAACTCGTCAAGCAGGCCGCCGGCCGCAACTGCGCCGTTCTCTTCGACGACGATCTGCACGACCTGTCGCTGCAAGGCCCCGTCGCGGTCGACTATCTCGCCAAATACGTGCCCGGCATCCGCGACCTCAAATATTTCCATCACATGCAGACAACGCTGTTCGGCGCACCGGTCATGATCTCGCGCACCGGCTATACCGGCGAGCGCGGCTATGAGATCTTCGTTCGCGGCCAGGATGCTCCGATGGTCTGGGACCGCATCGTCGCGGAAGGCGAGGAGATGGGAATCATGCCCTGCTGTTTCAGCGTCCTCGATATGCTTCGGGTCGAAAGCTACCTGCTCTTCTATCCCTATGATAACTCGCAGATGTATCCTTTCGCCGACCAACCGCCCGGCGACAGCCTATGGGAACTCGGCCTGGATTTCACGGTCAGCCCCGGCAAGACCGGCTTCCGCGGCGCCGAGGAACATGCCCGTCTCAAGGGCAAGGAGCGCTTCAAGATCTTCGGCATGCTCATCGATGCAGACGACCCGGCAGATCTCGGCGACGAGGTCTATGCCGAGGGCAAGAAGGTCGGTGTCATCACCTGCCCCTGCTATTCGACCTTGACCAACAAATCCATGGCGATCGCGCGTCTCGATGTCGACAAGGCCGTGCAGGGCACAAGGCTGGAAGTGCGGGGCAAGAGCCTCAAGGCGAGCGCGATTGCCCATACGCTGCCGTTCGACGATCCGGAAAAGAAGAAGAGGACGGCCATCGGTTAGGAGGCGCTCATGCTCGTCGAAGGCATAAAGAGCCGACCGGTCTACAAAGGTCTCTCCATCCAGCCGCACGCCCGGCGGCATCTGTTTGTGCTCGAAGGCGAGGGGGCCAACGCCCTCCTCGACCAGGTGACGGCACTTGACGATGCCATCCTGCCTCGCAGCGAAGTGCTCTATGTCGCGCGCGGTTCGCAGGGCAGAGGCCACGACGAGGCCCTGCGCAGGCTCGGCGCCGATATGTTCTTCAGGGCGCCGACGATCGCGACATTGCTCTTTCGGCTGAAAGGGTCGCTTTCGACGGCGCATATGGGCACCCGGCTTTACATCGCCGGCACCGAAGGCTTTATCGGCCAGGCAATGATGGTGGCGCTCGACTATGGCATGGACCATGCCTCGATCATCACGGAACATCGTGGATCGCTGGCCCGCCGCGTGCAATGCGTCCATTGCAAGGGCATTACCGAAGATGTCACGCATAGCCCCTTTGCCTGCAGCCATTGCGGGCTGCCGCTTCTGGTGCGTGACCATTATTCGCGTCGCCTCGGCGCTTTCCAGGGCGTCAATATCGATGCGGAAGAGCCCGGCAGCGCGCCCGATCCAGAGGAGCTGTTCCTGTGAGCGGTGGTACGGAAATTCCTGTTCGCGTGGCGAAGGTCACTCCCATTGCCGAGCGCATCAAGCGCTTCCGCTTCGAGCGTCTCGACGGCAAGCCGATGCCTTATTTTTCCGGCGGCGCCCATGTGATCGTGTCGATGAACGATGAAGGACATATGCGGCGCAATGCCTATTCTCTGATGTCACCACCGCATGATTGCTCGGCCTATGAGATCAGCGTGCTGCGCGTCGAGGATTCGCGTGGCGGCTCTGCCTTCATGCATGAGAAGGTGAGGGAGGGTGACGAGCTCAGGGTCAGCTATCCCGTCAATCTTTTCCAGCCGGACTGGCGTGGCCGCAAGCACCTTTTGATCGCCGGCGGCATCGGCATCACGCCCTTCATCGCGATGATGCAGCAGTTTTCCCGCGAAGGCGCCAATTTCGAGCTGCATTATGCCGTACGCTCGCTGGATCGTGGGGCCTATTGCCGCGAACTTGTCGAGCAATATGGCTCGCAGCGCATAAAGATCTACTGCGACGCCGATTGCAATTTCTTGTCCGTTGCCCGGCTTCTCGAAAGCCAGCCGCTCGGCACGCATCTCTATGTGTGTGGACCTGCCGGCATGATCGACGGCGTGCTGAGAACCGGTCTGGAGGCTGGCTGGCCGGAACAGAACCTGCACTCGGAGCGGTTCCTGTCCTCGCAGCCCGGCAAACCCTTCTCCATCGTGCTGACCCGATCAGGCAAGACAGTGCACGTCGGCCATCATGAAAGCATGTTGGAAGCGATCGAGGCAGCCGGTGTGGACGCGCCGTTTCTCTGTCGCGGCGGCGCCTGTGGCCAGTGCGAGACCGGTGTTGCCGTTTGCGACGGCAAGCTTCTGCATAATGACGTCTATCTGACCGACGAAGAAAAGGCTTCCGGCCGAAAGGTGATGATCTGCGTTTCCCGCTTCGAAGGAAGCGCGCTGCATCTCGACCTCTAGGCTTCGGCCGATACCCAGGAGAACGGACATGGCAATCGCCTTCAAGCAGGAAACGTTCCGGGACGATTTCAGCTATCGCAACAGTCCGGAAAACATCCGGCGCTTCCCGTTTCCCTTCGACCGCGACGAGTACATGTATTCCGTCAACATGGAACCGCATGTGAAGGGCCAGAAGAACACGGTCTACGAAAGCCTTATCGACGTCGATGAGCACTACGTCGCCGAAATGCACGACCGGGCGCTCGTCCTGAAGGAGGACCCCTTACGATATCAAGCGCTGCCGCACATGATGACAGCGCAATGGGATACGCTGGAATTGCTGATGGAAGAGCAAGCGGCCGGATATCCCGAGCATTTCACGCTCACCAAGAACGGCGATCAATGGCGCTGGACCAACCGTCCCCTTGGCATCGACGACACCTTCACATTCGGCGATGCGTCGACGCTGCCCTACGAGCCATTCGAATACATTACCCGCCAGGCGCAGGGCGATTTCTGCATCGTCGACCAGCGTGACAGCAATCTCTGGATGGATGCCGGCATGGTGACGACCCAGGCCGACTGGTCGCTCGATTTCGATATCGGCATGAATTTCATGGAGTGGCACGGGCCGGTGCCGCTCGCCCACCAGATCGGCGTCTTCGACCGCGCGCTGAAGTTCCTCTTGAACCTGCAGCAAGGCAAGCCGACGCGCCGTTTCAACTGGACGATGACGATCAATCCCCGCCTCGATACCAGCCCCGAAAACTATCCGAAATGGGGGCCGGATCGCACCACGGTGACGCCGGAGAATGTCGGCGAAAAGGTGCATCTTCGTGTCGAGCTGCAGAGCCTGTGGCGCCTGCCGCGCTCGAACGCCATTCTCTTCGTCATCCGCTGCTATCTGATGAATATGAATGAGCTCGTGACCGTGCCGAAATGGGCGCGCCGCTTCCCGCGTGTGCTGAAAACCCTGCCGCCGGAACTCATCAACTACAAGGGCCTGACGCGCTTCCACGAGACCACGATCGACTGGCTTTCGAAATATGACGACGGGGCGCCGACCAGCCCCGGCATTTTTCCGGATTGATGCCGGGCACCGCACCAAACTTCTGACTGCCATAAGAACTTCGAAATAATCGAGAAGGGGAATGCGACATGACACGAGTTGCCGTTATCGGTGCCGGCCCTTCGGGCCTTGCACAGTTGAGGGCCTTTCAATCGGCTGCAAGGAAGGGCGCTGATATTCCGGAAGTTGTCTGCTACGAGAAACAGTCGGATTGGGGCGGTCTTTGGAATTACACCTGGCGCACGGGGCTCGATGAATATGGCGAACCCGTTCACGGCAGCATGTATCGCTATCTATGGTCGAACGGGCCGAAGGAATGCCTCGAGTTCGCTGACTATTCCTTCGAAGAGCATTTCGGCAAGCCGATCGCCTCCTATCCGCCGCGCGCCGTGCTTTGGGACTATATCAAGGGCCGTGTCGAGAAGGCCGATGTGCGCAAATGGGTTCGCTTCAGCACGCCCGTGCGCATGGTGCGCTTCGATGAAGAGACGAAGAAGTTCACCGTGACCGCGCACGATCGCGCGCAGGACCGGATGTATGACGAGGAGTTCGATTATGTCGTCGTTGCGTCAGGTCACTTCTCGACGCCGAACGTGCCCTATTTCGAGGGCGTAAAGACCTTCAACGGCCGCGTGCTGCATGCGCATGACTTCCGCGACGCATTGGAGTTCAAGGGCAAGGACGTCTTGCTCGTCGGCCGCAGCTATTCGGCCGAGGATATCGGCTCGCAATGCTGGAAATACGGGGCAAAATCCGTCACGACGAGCTATCGCTCCAAGCCGATGGGCTTCAAATGGCCTGACAATTTCGAGGAGCGCCCGCTGCTGACGCATCTTGAGAACAAGACGGCCTATTTCCTCGACGGGTCATCGAAGGATATCGACGCTCTGATCCTCTGCACCGGCTATCAGCATCATTTCCCCTTCCTGCCGGATGATCTCCGCCTGAAGACGGCCAACCGCCTATGGGCCGACCATCTCTACAAGGGCGTGATCTTCGACAAGAATCCGCAGCTCTTCTACATCGGCATGCAGGATCAGTTCTACACCTTCAACATGTTCGACGTGCAGGCCTGGTGGGCGCGCGATGTCATCATGGGCCGCATCAAGCTGCCGCCGGAAGAAGAGCTGCAGGCGAACTTCGACAAGTGGCGCGCCCGCGAGGAAACGCTCGAGGATGCCGAGCAGATGATCTGGTATCAGGGCGACTACGTGAAGGAGTTGCTCGCCGAAACAGATTATCCGAGCTTCGACATCGAAGGCACCAACAAGACCTTCATGGAGTGGGAGCATCACAAGGCGGAAAACATTATGGGCTTCCGCGACCACGCCTATCGCTCGCTGATGACCGGCAACATGTCGCCGAAACATCATACACCCTGGGTCGACGCGCTTGACGATTCGATGGAGGAATATCTGCGCAATTGATCCGAGGTCATTTCCCCACCTAACCGGCAAGGGAGGCGAAGTGCAGCCCTTGCCGGCCTTTTGTGCGTCGAGACGAAACGAGTTCATCCGCAACCTTCTCTTCGGGCATGGCATCCATGGATTTCCAGACAAGCGTTCTCGGCCGCATGGCCGGTTTCCTCTATCGCTGCCGGGCAGACGAAAACTATACGATGCTCGAAATGACCGATGGCATCGAGCGGATCTTCGGCTATCCCGCCAACGAGATTATCGGTAACCGCACGCGAACATTTACCTCGATCATGCACGAGGACGACATTCCGATCATGGACGAGCTCGTCGGCAAGGCGCTGGAAGCTCGCACGGATTGGACGATGGAATATCGCATTCGCCACAGCGACGGACATCTTGTCTGGGTGACGGAGACCGGCGGCGGTGTCTGGGACGAGGCTGGCGAGCTGCTCTATCTTGAGGGCAGTATCCTGAACGTCGAATCCCTTTATCAGCGTCTCGACGAACAGACCGCCGGAATGCGGGTCACGGCATCCAAGACCAACGAGATCCTGCAGTCCTTGCGCTACCTGAAGCTGCTTGCCGTCAATGCCGGCATCGAGGCGGCAAGAGCGGGTACGGCCGGATCGGGCTTTGCCGTATTGGCGGCGGAGATGCGTACGCTCGCAAACTCCTCGGAAGAAGCGGCGCGCGCGATTTCGAGCGCGCAGCGAAAAGCAGAGTAAAGCGTTCTCTAGGTATTTCCGTAACTTCGGCGCAGCTCAGGTTCCGATAATGCGTGAGCTAAGGAGTTCCCTCGCGGTTCCTCGTAGAGCTGTGTTGCGTTGCGGCAACCTTAAAGAAGCGGCCGGCGGACGTGGGGGGGGGGTGGTAAAAAAAAAACCACCCGCCCACAAAAGACCAAGACCACCCCCAACAAAAGCAAGAAAAAAG